>JALVQN010000117.1 GCA_027025555.1 Desulfobacterales bacterium | reverse complement strand
CTCCAGGAGCGTCCCACGTACCACGCGGGCGCATACGCCTGTTCCCCTGTGCCGGCCCGGGCCAGCACTTCCGAAAACTGCTCGCTCCATGCGTGCTCCACGTCGAGGGCCAGGGCATAGGGCAGGTATTTCTCAAAAAGCGCCGGCGTCTTTTCAGGCGGTTGCAGGGCCCTAAACCGGGGGGCTTCGGCCACGGAGAGATACTGCTTGAAGCCCTCGATCCGGTCCATCATCTTTCGGCCCAGCAGGGTGGGGGCCTTGAGGAGATGGTAAAAGAGCAGATTCAGCAACGCCATGGTGACCATGGCGATCATGGCCCTTATGGATGTCAGGTGGGCGAACATGCCGATCCCGAAGGCTTCGCCGGCAAAAAACGGCACGGCAAAAAGGGTGGTGAAAAGCGCCGATCCCTTGGTGGCGATGCCGCTGGTCCGGGAGGCTTTCCAGGCGTTTTTCACCCGGGTGAACAGGACGGTACACCCGATGGTCCATCCGGTCAGCCAGACTCCCATGAATACGGCCCCTCCCAGTTGCGGCGAGAAAAGAGCGATGGCCACAAGGGTGAGTCCCGTGATGACCAGGCCCGGAACAAAGTAGCGCCGGTTTCTCAAGAAATAGATCTTTTCGAACTCGGCCTTCAGGCCCCTTTTTAAGGCCGTCACCGCCCTTTTGATGACGGCATGGTTTTCATTTTTCAACACGATCTCGTCGGAGGACCTGAAAAGCTTGGCGGCAATGCGCTTTTCACGGGGGGAAAGGCCGCGGGTATCCCGGGAGACGCGCACCAGGGAAAAGGTCTTTTCATCTTCATCCTGGACGATTTTCAGATGGCCCTTCACGGCCATGTTGACGATGGCCGAAGCCATGGTTTTATCGTCGTAGCTTCCCAGACGCATGACATATCTTGCCGCTGCCGGCGAGATGCCGTCCGGCGGCTCAAACCGCGGGATGATGACCCCCTTTTCCGGATCGCGGCCCACCTTGAACCAGGCCCCCACGTAGTAGATCAGCAATAGGGCCATGCCCGTCAAAGAGACGATCAAAAGGGCATTGTCTTTGAAAAAATAGCCCGCCTTTTCCGCGCCCGTGGGTTCCGCCACCAGGCCCTTGGGCCAGGCCACGGCAACGGTCAGGCCTTCACCGGGTTTCAGGACCCGGGTGGTGGAAAAGCGGATGCTGTTTTCCGTCTCCGCCTCGATGATGAAATCCTTTCCCCTGGCCCCTTGCCGGCCCGTGTAGGCGGCCTTTTGCAGGATTTTTCCGCCAGAAGGGATGTGCACTTCGCCCTTGGCCCGTTCGATGAGAAAACTCCAGTCGTTTCCGGTGACATTCCAGTACAGCTCGTCGTAGTCTTTGAAATAGCCGATCTGGCGGCCGGTCTTGTAAGTGATGGTGTATGTGTAGTACCCGGGTTTCAAGAAGACATCCTTTCGGCCGATGTAGATCTTCTTCCCGTTGACCGCTTCTTTGATATGATACGGTTCGGGTTTTCCGTTTTTTAAAACGGATACGATCCTCAAAGGCACCCTGACGGTATTGCCCCAGCGATCCTTGTACCGGGTGGGAATTTCCCGGATAATGCCCCGCTTGATTTCACGTCCCCCGCAATAGACCCGGAGGGTCTCGGTGACGGTGAGGGAAGCATCCGGGTGCACGGTGATGCGGCTTGTAAAGTCGGTGATGCGTTCCATCTCTCTGGAAAACGCCGGGCCGGCGATTACGGCGATACAGGCCGCCAGGCCCAGGATCCAAACAGCGGTTTTTTTGTTCATCGTCAGCCCCTTTTTCAATATACCGGATCCCTGTAAGACTCCGTTTTTTCGGACAAGACTAGAAGGCCACCTTGGGGACGTCCCGGTCGGCCGCGTCGGTGATTTCGAAGAAATCCGCCTGCCGGAACCCGAAGAAGCCGGCCACCAGGTTGCCGGGAAACGACTCGATGCGGATGTTGAAATCCCGGACCGTGCCGTTGTAATACCGCCGGGCCATCTGGATCTGTTCTTCAAGCGTAGACAGCTGTGCCTGGAGGTCCAGGAAGTTCTGGTTGGCCTTCAGGTCCGGGTACCCTTCGGCCACGGCGAAGAGGTTGGCCAGGGACCGGGACAGGGCGCCTTCCAGGCGCCCCCTTTCGTTCACGTCTTGGCTGCGCATGCTCCGGCTGCGCAGTTCGGTGACCTTTTCCAGGACGCCGCGTTCGTGCCCCATGTACCCTTTGACGGTCTCCAGGAGGTTGGGAATGAGGTTGGCCCGGCGCTTGAGCTGGACCTCGATGCCGCTCCACCCTTCCTTGACCAGGTTTTTGTGCTTGACCAGGTTGTTGTAGAGGGTCACACCCCAGACAACAAGCACCAGGACGATTCCGACGCCGATCATGACAAAAAGCATACGAAAGCTCCTTTATCCGGAAGGTCATTCCGAGGCCCGGCGGGTCGGCCCGGGGGTGACGGATCGCTGGGGAAAAAGATGGTCGGGAAGGTCGGATTTGAACCGACGACCCCAGCGTCCCGAACGCTGTGCTCTACCAGGCTGAGCCACTTCCCGACTGCAAGAAAATCCTAAGGGCCTCCCCTTTTTTTGTCAAATAAAAAGTATTGTCTTTGACGTGTCCGGAAAACCGTCAAGCCCCTTGGAAAGGGTTTTTCAGCACGATGGTCTGGCGCCTTTCCGGCCCCACGGAAACGATATGGATGGGAAGGGCCGTGAGGGCTTCGATCCGCTTCAAATAACCGACCGCGGCATCGGGCAGGTCCTTCATGGATTTTGCTCCGGATATATCCCGGGACCAGCCGGGCAGGGTTTCATATACCGGCTTGCATTGTTCCAACACCTTCACGTTGGCCGGAAATTCCGTGATGCGCTTTCCTTCCCATTCATAGGCGGTGCAGATCTTGAGGGATTCGAGCCCCCCCAGGACATCGAGCTTGGTGACGACCAGGCCCGTGAGGCCGTTGAGGCGGGCGGCGTTTTTCAAAAGCACCGTGTCCAGCCATCCGCAGCGCCGCCGTCTTCCGGTGGTGGCGCCGAACTCGGCCCCTTTTTCCTGGATGCAGTCCCCAACGGCGTCCGACAGCTCCGAAGGGAAGGGCCCCCTCCCCACGCGGGTGGTGTAGGCCTTGGCGATGCCCAGGACGCCGGTGATGGCCCCGGGACCCACGCCGGCGCCGCAGCAGGCGTTTCCCGCCACCGTACTGGAAGACGTGACGTAAGGGTACGTGCCGTGGTCGATGTCAAGATGCGTCCCCTGGGCCCCTTCGAAAAGGACCTGCTTGCCCGCCCTGATGGCGGTGTCGAGTTCTTCCGAGACATTGGTGACAAAAGGCGCCAGTCGACGGGCGTAGTTGCGGTATTCCCGGATTATGGCGTCGGGGTCCACGGGATCTTCCGAGAAGAAGTGCTGAAGGAAGAAATTCTTTTCTTCCACAGCCCTTTTGACTTTTTCGGGAAAAAGGGCGTCATCCAGAAGCTCTGCAAACCGGATGCCCTGCCGGGAGGCTTTGTCCTCGTAAGCGGGTCCGATGCCTCTTCCCGTGGTGCCGATTTTACCGGCTTTTTTCCTGGATTCCCTGGCGTGGTCGATCCGCTTGTGGTAGGGCATGATGAGATGGGCCTTTTCACTGATCCGCAACCGGTCGGGGCCCATGGGGATTCCGGCGTCTGTGAGGGTGTCGATTTCTTCAAGCAGTACCGCCGGGTCCACCACCAGGCCGTTTCCGATCATACACACCTTTCCCTGGACGATGCCCGAAGGAATCAGGTGGCAGATGTACTTTTTGCCGTTGATGACCAGGGTATGCCCCGCGTTGTTGCCGCCCTGGAACCGCACCACCATGTCCGCCTGTTCGGCCAAAAGATCGACGATCTTCCCTTTTCCTTCATCCCCCCACTGGGTGCCTGCAATGACGATGTTGGCCACCGGCTGCTCCTTTATCCTCTTTTGGTTTTGAAAAATGCCTGGATCAGGTCTTTCGCCGCACGTTCCAAGATTCCGCCCGTCACCGTGACGCGGTGATTCAGGCGGGTGTCTTTTGAAAAGTCGTACAGGGACCCCGCCGCCCCCCATTTGGGGTCCGGGGCGCCGAAGATCAGGTGCGCGATGCGGGCGTGCAAAATGGCGCCCATGCACATGAGACACGGCTCGATGGTAACATAAAGGGCGGTGTTCAACAAACGGAAGTTTCCGATTTTCCGTGCCGCTTCCCGGATGGCAAGGATTTCAGCATGGGCGCAGGGGTCCGTGCGGCGGATCACCTCGTTTTGGGACCTCGCCAGGACCCGGCCCGCCTCCGACACCAGGGCCGCCCCCACCGGCACCTCGTTCGCCCGGGCCGCATCCTTTGCCTGGTCAAGGGCAAGGCGCATGAAATCGTCATGGTCTAAACCCATGGGACTTTGCTCTAAAGGAGATTGAAACCGTATTCAAGTCTTATTTGAAGTTCCCGTTGACATCCCGGCGTCTTTTTTTTAAAGAAAATGCCGTGCGCCCGTAGCTCAGTGGACAGAGCGCCGGACTACGAATCCGTAGGCCGCAAGTTCGAATCTTGCCGGGCGCACCAGGGATCGCCACAAAAGGGGC
>JALVQN010000116.1 GCA_027025555.1 Desulfobacterales bacterium | reverse complement strand
GGTCATCCTGGTGGGCGGCATGCGGGTCATGCCGCCCACCAGGATGACCTCGTTGATATCCTTTTCGGTCAACCCGGCATCCTTGAGCGCGGTGCGGCAGGGGCCTTCCAGCTTGTCCAGCAGATCGCTCACCAGGGATTCCAGCTTGGCCCGGGTGATCTTGATGTTCAGGTGTTTGGGCCCGCTGGCATCGGCCGTGATGAAGGGCAGGTTGATGTCGGTCTCCATGGAGGTGGAAAGCTCCATCTTTGCCTTCTCGGCGGCTTCCTTGAGCCGTTGGAGGGCCATCTTGTCCTTGCGCAGGTCGATCCCCTGGTCTTTCCGAAACTCATCGGCCAGGTAATCGATCAGTCTCAGGTCGAAATCCTCGCCGCCCAGGTGGGTGTCCCCGTTGGTGGACTTCACCTCGAAGACGCCTTCTCCGATTTCCAGGATGGAGATGTCGAAGGTCCCGCCGCCCAGGTCGAACACGGCGATCTTTTCCTCCTTTTTCTTGTCCAGCCCGTAAGCCAGGGATGCGGCCGTGGGCTCGTTGATGATCCGCTGCACATTGAGGCCCGCGATCTTTCCCGCGTCCTTGGTGGCCTGTCGCTGACTGTCATCGAAGTAAGCCGGGACGGTGATGACGGCGTCGGTCACCTTTTCCCCCAGGTACTCCTCCGCGCTCCGCTTCATGTAGGCCAGAATGTAGGATGAGATTTCAGCCGGGCTGTACTGTTTCCCCCTGATGTTGATGCGCACGTCGCCGTTGGGCGCCTGCTCGATCTTGTAGGGCAGAATCTTGATGTCCCGCTGGACCTCGGGGGATCCATACTTGCGGCCGATGAGCCGCTTGACCGCGAAAACCGTGTGTTCGGGATTGGTGATGGCCTGCCGCTTGGCGATTTGGCCCACCATCCGTTCGCCGGTATCCGACACGGCGACGATGGACGGCGTGGTGCGCCCTCCCTCTGGATTCGTGATGACCTTCGGTTCACCCCCCTCCATCACCGCAACACAGGAGTTGGTGGTTCCCAGGTCGATACCGATTACTTTGCTCATATCCTCTCCTCCTTAAAAGTTACTGAACATCCGTCCCATGAGAATCTTCAACGGCTTCTTCTTGGTGTTGCGTCTTGGAAGACTCCGATGGTTTGGAGACCACCACCATGGCCGGCCGCAGGAGCCGGTCGTGAAGGAGGTATCCCTTTTGGAGTTCCTTGATCACGGTGTTGCCGGGGTGTTGGTCGGATACTTCCTGCATGACCGCCTGGTGATAGACCGGATCAAAGGGTTCATTTAGCGCCTTTATCGGCTTCACGGCGAACTTCTCGAAGACCTTCAAGATTTCCGAAAGGGTGAGCTCGATCCCCTGGACGATGGGATGCTCGGCCCTTTCTTCTTTCCCTGCGGCCTCGATGGCCCGTTCCAGGTTGTCCACCACCGGCAAAAGCGCCTTGAGAAGCGACTCGTTGGCGAATTTTCGGTAGTCTTCCTTCTCCTTGGCCATGCGCTTTTTGTAATTGTCGAACTCGGCGCTGACCCTCAGGAACCGGTCGTAGTTTTCCCGGGCCTCTTTCTCCGCGCGCTCCAGGCGTTGTTCAAGGGTCTCTTCATCCCCCTTGACATCGACCGGGACGCGGCCTGCCTCTGCGTTCTTCTTGTGACGTGACGGCCTGTGGGTGGTTTCCGTCTCCTTTTTCTTTTGCTTTTCGTTTGTCAAAGCGTTGTCTTTCTCCATGGGTCGCGTGTTTTCATTTCATAAGCTTCGATGTTGCCAAAAAATAAGTCAGATTGGGAACTTGTCAAGCCGAAGGGGGGCATTGAAAAAGGGGAGGGGAAAGGTTGTGCACCCTGCTTCGAGTTATTCCCGACAAGACAGGGATCCCATGGTGGCCGGGGTCGGTCCGCGACACAACCTGCATCACTTATCGCTGCTTCCTTCCGGACCTGACGAGGTTCGTGACCGGTTGTTGCACGGCGTCCGGCCGAAGGCTCCCCGAATCGTCGGGGGACAAACCCTATGCAGGGGGTTCAGCCCCGCATGAAGCGGATTTCGGGTTCAGGGCACCGCTAGCTCCCCGCCTAGCACAACCGATCCTATCATAACCTTTTCGGGTGTTTTTTCAAGGACAAAAGCGTGCCGGCGCCTTTTTGGAGAAAGGATTGATCTTGACTTCACGGGACAAGATGCCCTAACATTTCAAATCTCCTCCCGAAGCCCGTGACGGCAGGCATTCTCATGCAAGATAGATCCCTCCATGGTTTCATCGAAAAGGTCACCTGGACCCTGAACACCCACCGCATGCTCGAACCCGGGGAAGGGGTCCTGGTCGCCGTCTCCGGGGGCCCCGATTCGGTTTGTCTGCTGCATCTCCTTTCCGCCCTTTCCCCCGCGCTGTCCATCCGGTTGGCCGTGGCCCATGTGAACCACGGCCTTCGGGGAAAAGAATCGGACCGGGACGAACGATTTGTGGCCCGGATGGCGGCTTCCCTGGGATGGCCGTTTCATTTGAAACGGGTGGCCGCCCAGGGTCCCCAGGCAAGGCGCGCTTCTTTGGAAGAGACCGCCCGGGAGATCCGCTATGCGTTTTTCAGGGAGATCTCAAGGGCTCACGGGTACGAAAAGGTGGCCCTGGGCCACCACGCCGGGGACAATGCGGAACTCTGCTTGATGCGCCTGGTGACCTGGAGCGGGCCGGCGGGTGTATCCGGTATCCCGCCCGTCCGAAAAGATGCAAACGGCGGCGGAAAGATTATCCGTCCCTTGATCCAATGCACCCGGGAAGAAATCGAGTCGTACCTGATCCATCACGGCGTCGCCTTTGTCCGGGACAGCACCAATGCCTCCCTGCGCTTTTTGCGAAACCGGATACGCCATGGATTGCTCCCAAAGCTCAAATCGGACTTCAACCCCAAGATCGAGGCGGCCCTGAACCGGTTTTGCGCCATCACGGCGGCGGAGGACCAGTGGCTCAACGCCCTCACCGAATCTCTTTATCGATCCGCCCTGATCGCCGAAACCGACGACGTCTGCATCCTTTCCAGAAGGAAGGTGGCTCAAATGCCCGTGGCGGCCCAGAGACGGATCCTCCGGAAGGCCGTAAAAAGGGTCAAGGGGGATCTTCGGCGCATCACCTTTGATCACGTGGAAACGGCCCGGTCCTTTTTGGCCCGAGAGATCGGCGGCGAAAAACGCCTCTGTCTCCCCCGGGGCATGGTGCTGCGTTTTACCTCAAAGGCCCTTGAAATCCGCCTCTCTTCGGAGCCCTCCCGGCACCGTGGGAAGCGCAGGGAAAAAGGACCGCATCGGTTGAAAAGGCTTTTTCAACACCGCATCGACGGTCCCGGCGCCTATCGCATCCCCGAGATCGAAAAGGTCCTGGTCGTCTCCTGCCACGGGGCAAACAGCGCGGGCGACATTCGACGCACCGACGGCCATACGGCCTTTTTCGATGCCGGGCGCCTTGCCTTTCCCATGACGCTCAGAAACTGGGCTGAAGGGGACCGGTTTTCGCCTTTGGGGATCTCCGGAACCCAGAAGGTTAAAAAATACTTCATCGACCACAAGGTCCCTGCAAGGGATAGGGCCGCATGCCCTGTCCTGGTTTCCCGGGGGCGTATTGCCTGGGTGGTGGGGCATCGCATCGGACACTGGGCCCGGGTGACGGCATCCACCCGGGAAGTCCTCCGCATGGAACTATTGCTTGCTTTGCCGGAGAATAATGGCTATGGATGTTCGGTTAAGTAACCTCCGATGGAGGTGAAACAGCGACCCAGGGGCGGTCTTTCCTTCCGGACGAAAAGGGGGACCGTTCATGGCACAGGAGGTAACGCCTTTTGAATCCGTTCCAGAAGAATTTGGCATTGTGGATCGTCATCACCCTTTTGATGGTCCTCCTCTATAACCTGTTCAACCAACGGCACCTGGCCGAAAACACCCTCACCTATTCCGACTTTTTATTTAAGGTGGAAGAGGGCCGCATCGCCGAGGTGGTCATCCAGGGGCAGGAGCTTTACGTCACCGACGACACCCGAAACCGGTTCAAGGTGTACGCCCCCCAGGATGCCGACCTGATCCGCATCCTCCGGGATAAAGGGATTGTCATCAGCGCCAAGCCCCCCGCGGAATCCCCCTGGTATGTATCCGTGCTGGTGTCGTGGTTTCCCATGATCGTGCTGATTGCGGTGTGGATCTTCTTCATGCGGCAGATGCAGGCCGGCGGCGGCAAGGCCCTTTCCTTCGGCAAGAGCCGGGCCCGGCTCATGTCCGACCAATCGGCACGGGTGACCTTTGAAGACGTGGCCGGCATTGACGAGGCCAAGGAGGAGCTGCAGGAGATCATCGATTTTTTGAGGGATCCCAAGAAATTCACCCGGCTGGGGGGAAGGATCCCCAAGGGGGTCCTGCTCATGGGACCGCCGGGCACGGGGAAGACGCTGTTGGCCCGGGCCATTGCCGGGGAAGCCGAGGTCCCGTTTTTCAGCATCAGCGGGTCCGATTTCGTGGAGATGTTCGTGGGCGTGGGGGCCTCCCGGGTCCGGGATCTCTTCGTCCAGGGGAAGAAGAACGCGCCGTGCATCATCTTCATCGACGAGATCGATGCCGTGGGCCGACAC
>JALVQN010000115.1:7212-35534 GCA_027025555.1 Desulfobacterales bacterium | reverse complement strand
CCGACTGGATCATCGCCACCATGGAAAAGGCCACGGAGGGCTTCCGTCGTCGTCTGGCCGATCGCATCTTTGGGTGATGTGCAGAAAATTCCTTTTCAGCCCTTTAGCTTCTTTTGATATTAATGGCTCAGCCCCTTGAACACGGCTTGAAAGGGATGGCTCAGGATGCCCTCCGGAACCACGCTTTTTCGCCGGACGGCCCTTTCATTCAGGCCGCCGCCCACCTCCAGCACATAAAAAATGGGGATGGCGGTGCGAAGCTTCTCGACCCGGCCGATTTCGTGGATGCGCTGCACATTGGCACGAACCATGGAAGCCACGGTCTTTTCATGGGCAAAACAGATCACATCCTACAGGGAACGGCACCCTCGGGCGTGAAATTGTCAGCCCGGGGATCCACCAGTTCCAGCGGGGACACAAAACCCATTAAAAATTGTAGCTTGCGCATGAAGGGGCTGTCGATTAGCAAATCCCGGCGGGTACAGGGGCCCTCCAGTATGAACCGGACCATCCCATTGTAAACCGTCTTGCCGTGGGCCTATACCGTGACCGGGCGCCCTGGAGGCAAACGGAGGCTGGCAGAGCCGGTGTCCACCAAAAGCGGCACCCCGAACTCCCGCACCACCGAGGCAAAATGCCCGGCGGCACTCCCGGTATCGGTCACCACGGGGCTCAGACGGTCCATGACCTCCACATAGAGGGGGCGAGGCATCCCGAGCCACAAGGACTGCCCCCGGGGGGACGGCGTTCAGGTCGGCTTCTTTTCGTACGTGTACCACGGGGCCGGCGCCCATCCCGGAGCTGGCGCATTGCCCACCGGAAAGCAGGATGGGGTTTTCAATCTCCGTAAAGTCGCATTCCACAACATCCTCGGAAGCCCTTTCCCCACATGCAAGGGGCGGGACTGCAACAAGATGAGGTGTTGTTGCTTCACCGGACCTTCTGCAAGATAGGCTTCGCTGAGGCCGTAGGCCGCTTTGAGTTCGAATCCCTCGGTTTCCAGATTCAGGATCCGCAGCAATGCCCCCTTGGCATTCAGGGCCTCGGTGATCTTCCACACCACCAGCTCCATGATTTCAGTGACGTGGATTTTGGAATGCACCAGATTGCTGATCTTCCGGAAGGCATTTAAAAGACTTCTATCTTCGATGCGGTGGGCATGACAGCACCCCTACTGGATCGGCCCATGGAGGAAAAGGGCATTTCCATATAAGGGGAGGCCCGATGGATTTCAAAAAATAAGGAGGCGGCTCAGCCGGCTTGATGGAATCTGCGCCCTGAAATGCAACCCCTTCTTTTTTCCATGTTTCAACGGAGTATTTCCTGGATTTTGCATGAAAGGAAATGGTAAAAGTATATCTTTCCATTGACCCTGCTGTAAATCTGATTGTTTCAAGGGTGATATAAAGGAACCGCCACGGCCTGGATACGACATTTCTTTTCAAAAGTCTGGGAACCCGAAGAAACAGAGTTTCTTCGCCCCCTTTACAAGCAGGTCCGTGCGTGGCGCAAAGTCGCCCGCATCATGGAATGGGACATGGACTTCAACGCTTTGGAAAGCCTCGGGCCTGCCCCCCATCTTAACGACAAGGATCGGCGGGACGGCTATGCCGGTTCGGCCCTCTTTTACGGTTTCGGGGACGACGACCTTGGCAATGCCGACGCCCTTTTATCCGGGAAACAGGCCTGGGCGTATGCCATGAAGCGCTTTAAAAAAAAGATTTGGCAGTGTGAATATACCCATACGGACATGCCGGACTACAAAGATTACATCCGGATGCGCCCCGGGGCGCCGCCCCGCCCCAAAGGGTTTTACTACGCCAAGGTGCAATTGGGGGAGCGATTCCAATTCCACAGCGTCTCTTATGTTCGAAAAAAATTCAATCAAGAGACCGGGTTCGGCCCCGAAGGCTTCCAGTTGCTAATTGTCACGCATCCTTCCCTTCAAGGCATGATGGCAAAGAAGAAGATCCCCTTTTGGGCCCTGGCCGATTACCATATGGCGCCGTTCGGATATGAAGACTTTTACGATGCGCCCCAACTGTTCTTTTCAAACGGAGTTCTGGGCCTGGGCATCGGGCATGTGGACCGCAATTCCCCCCTTTTCGGGATCCCCGCGCTCCGCCTCATGGGTTGAAAAGGCCCGTAAATTTCACGGATCCCAAGCATCAAGGCGCGGACTCCCGGAACCTACTTCCATTTCACGATCAGGCGTTCCAGGGCCTCCAGGAGTCCTGAAAAGGCCAGGCCCAAGACCGACAACAGGGCGATGCCGAAGAGCAACCGGGCCGTCTGCATGAGGTCCGCCGAGGACAGGATCAAAAAGCCGATGCCCGATTCGGCGGCGATCATTTCGGCGGTCACCACCAACAACAGGGCGATGCCGATGGCCAGCTTGAGCCCGGCAAAGATCATCGGCAAGGCCCCGGGAAGGAGCACCTTCCAGATTACGGCCAGGCGCCCGGAACCCATGGAGACCGCCGCTTTAATGAGGGCGGGGTCTGCATCCTTGATCCCGGCCCGCACATTGATGACCATGGGGAAAAAGACCCCCAGGGCGATCACCGTAACCTTGGGCCACTCGCCGATGCCCAACCACAGGATCAACAAGGGGAATATGGCGATTTTGGGAATGGGATACGTGGCGGCGATGACGGGCCCGAAAACGTCCTCCGCCGCCGGAGAAATGCCCATCAGGATCCCCGCCAGGATCCCCGCCAGGGCCCCGAAGACAAACCCCAGCCCGATCCGGCCGAGACTGGCCGCCAGGTGACGCCAGAGTTCCCCGTTTTGCGCCATCGCCCAGCCGCTGGCCAGCACCCGGGAAGGCGGCGGCAGGAAAAAGGCCGAGACCATTTCCGTCCGCACCAGGGCCTCCCACAAGGCCGCCAGGAGCAGCAAGGACCCCACACGCACCAACCGGCGGACCGGCCGCCCCCCCGGGAGGATCTTGCCGACAATGTTTTCAGGGGGCTTACCGGCTTTTGTTGTCTCTAAATGGAGCCCCATGTCCCGCCTTTTCCGTCTTGACGGAGAATCCCCCACAGCGTATCCAGATACGACACGAACTTGGGATCCACCTTGATCCGCTCGGTCCTGGGCCGGGGAAGGTCGAGGGTCAAGACGGCTTTCACCCGGCCCGGCCGGGGACTTAGGACCAGGACCCGGTCCGCCAAGAAGACGGCCTCGGGGATGGAATGGGTGATATACAAGACGCTGGGGCGCGTCTTTTCGTAGATGCGGGAAAGCTCCAGCTGCATCAGCATCCGGGTATGGGCGTCCAGGGCGGAAAGGGGCTCGTCCATGAGCAACAGCAAAGGATCGAGGGAAAGGGCCCGGGCAAGCGCCGTCCGCTGCTTCATGCCGCCGGAAAGCTGGTGGGGATACATCCTTTCGAACCCGGAAAGGCCCACCAGGTCGATATACTCCTTCACCCGTTTTTTCCGCACCTTTTTTTCCAGGCCCATCTCCTCCAGGCCGTATTCGATGTTGCGCGCCACCGTCCTCCAGGGAAACAGGGCCAACTCCTGGAACACCACGGCGGTTTGAGGGCGTCCGTTGGAAACGGATCCCTCAAAAAAGACCCGGCCCGTATCCGGGCAAAGCAGCCCGGCCACGATATGAAGGAGGGTGGTCTTCCCGCATCCGGAAGGCCCCACCACGGCGAGGAATTCGTTTTCCTCGATGGTGCACGCGATCTCCCGGAGCGCTTCCACAGGCGCTTGGTCCCCGTTTTGAAAGGCCTTGCTCAGGTTGTCGAGGATCACCCGCATCTTGCGCGCTTAACCCCCGGGTCTTTCAGGGCGTCATACTGTTAAACGCCGCCTCCCAAATGCTCCCGTCCACGATCCGGGAGGCCTCCAAGGGCCGGTGCACCAGCCCGTTTTGATGATACCAATCGATCTGCCGCTGGATATCTTCGGCATCCAGTTTCCCGTTTCGGTCGTTGTAATTGAGGGCCGCAGCGATGCGCTCGGGGGTGGCGCCGGTATACTTGGAAATGATGCTAAGGACCTCGGCATAGGCGGGACCCCGGATCCTTCTGCCGTCTTTGTTCTTCAGGCACTGGTCGAAGTAATACCGGCACCCGGCGATATAGGCCCGGAGAAACTTGAGGGACAGCACCCGGTTTTTCAAAAGGGACCTGCTGAAAAAGATGCCTGCGATCTGATAGCGCATCCAATCCCCGGCCCACAGGATGCGGTGCCCCATACGCTTCTTCTCCATGACCGTGCAAAAGGGCTGCACCATGAACGCGGCGTCGATGCGGTCGGCCGCCACGGTGTCCATCATGGTCTTGACCCCCCCCAAGGGGGTGACCGTCACGTCGGAAAGGGCAAGCCCCGCCTTGGGGAGCAGGTTGCCGAGCATGTAGTGGAAGGTGGAGCCGATCTGAGTGACGCCGATGCGCCGTCCCTTGAGGTCCTTCAGGGACCGGACCCCCTGATCCCAGGCCCTGTTGGAGACCATGATCCCCACCAGCTGATACCCGGGCCAGATCCGGCCCTTGTCCGCCACGATCTTGGCCTCGAGTCCGCCGGCAACGGCGTTATAAAGCCCTGCCGTCAACCCGGTGGCACCGATGTGCACATCCCCGGAGGCCAGGGCCACGGCAATGGGCTGGGCCGATTTAAAAAAGAGCATCTCCACCTCGAGACCCTCTTTTCCGAAAAAGCCCTTTTCCTGGGCCACGAAAACAGGCGCAGACGAGGTCAAGCGGAGCACCCCGGCCTTGACCCGGTCCTTGGCAGGGACCGCGCCGCTGGAAAAGATCAAGATCCCAATGACGAAAAAGATGACGCGAGTGCATCTCATGGCAGCGCCTCCTTTGTTTTGAAGGGGTGGGAGGATGGTGGCTTTCGGCTTTCAAGCAACACGCACAAATGACTTGCCAAGGGCTTTGAATGGGTCTATATTGACCGATCGGTCAGATATGTCAAGAATAAAACCTGCTTAAATAAAAGATAAATCAGGTGACCGAAGGGTCAATTATTCATGGATCGTTCCCCTTTCCGGAAGCCTTGGGATCCCAAGCTGGCCCTTGTCGGGAAAAAGCTTTTTCAGGGCAAACGCCTGGGTTTTGACGACGGGATGGCCTGCCTGACCACCGCCGACCTGGTGGGCCTGGGCGGCCTGGCCCATGACCGGCGGCGGGCGCGCTTCGGCCAAAACGCCTTTTTCATCGTCAACCAACACCTCAACTACACCAATGTCTGTGAAAACGGGTGCGTATTCTGCGCCTTTCACAAAAAGCCCGGCACCGGAAAGGGCTATACCCTAAGCCCGGAGGAAGCCGCCTCCCGGATTGCGGAATCCCCGCTGGACGGCCTGCAGGAGGTCCATATGGTGGGCGGGTGCAACCCGGATATTCCTTTCGGCTATTACCTGGACCTGTTGCAGGCGATTAAAAGGGCCCGGCCCCGGGTCAAGATCAAGGCCTTCACCGCGGTGGAGATCGCCCACATGGCCGCCGCCTCGGGCCTTCCCGTCCGAGAGATCCTCACCCGGCTCAAGGCGGCCGGCCTGGACGCCATGCCCGGCGGCGGGGCCGAGGTCTTTTCGGACCGGGTCCGGAAGCGGCTCTTTCCCAACAAGATCGACGCCCGCTCCTGGCTTGAGATTCACGGCCTGGCCCACGACCTGCGGATCCCCACCAATGCCACCCTCTTGTTCGGGCACGTGGAAACCCCGAAGGAATGCATCGCCCACCTTTTGACCCTGAGGGAACAACAGGATCGCACCGGCGGGTTCCAGGCCTTCATTCCGTTGCCCTTCCATCCCAACCGCACGGCCCTGTCCCACCTGCCAGGGCCCACCGGCGTGGAGATCCTCAGGCTCATCGCCACGGCCCGGCTCATGCTGGACAACATCGACCATATCAAGGCCTACTGGGTCATGCTCGGCCTCAATCTGGCTCAGACGGCCCTTTATTTCGGGGCCGACGACCTGGAAGGCACCCTCGTCCATGAACAGATCGCCCACGAGGCCGGCGCCAAAACCGAACAGGGACTGACCCGGTCCCGTCTCGAGGAATTGACCCGGGAAGGCGGGTTTGTGCCCGTCCAACGGGATACCTTTCACCGGAGGGTGGCGTCGCCATGCCCTTGACCCGGATCCTCCAAAAGGCCGCCGCAGGCGGACGCCTTTCCTTTGCCGACGCCAAGCGCCTTTACAGGGAAGCGGACCTTTTCACCCTGGCCGGCCTGGCCCAAAAAAAGCGGTTTCACCTGAACCCGGAAAGGACCGTGACCTATGCCGTGGATCGGAACATCAACTATACCAACATCTGCCAATCGAGATGCCGCTTCTGCGCCTTTTTCCGGCCAAACGGGCACCCGGAAGCCTACGTGCTGGCAAAAGGGGCCCTGGAACGAAAACTCCAAGAAACCCGGCGTCTGGGGGGAACACACATCCTGTTCCAGGGAGGTCTCAATCCTGCCCTGGACCTTGAATGGCACGAGGAACAGATTCAAACGATTCGCAGCCACGGCCTCCACGTCCACGGCTACTCGCCTCCCGAGATCCTTTTTTTCGCCCGTCAATCGGGAAGCACCGTCTCCCGGGTGCTCCGGCGGCTCATGCGGGCCGGGCTGGGCTCCATTCCCGGAGGGGGGGCGGAAATCCTGGTGGACCGCGTCCGAAAAACCGTTTCTCCGAAAAAGGCCACGAGCCGCCAGTGGCTTTCGGTCATGGAAACGGCCCACGGCTTAGGGCTGCCCACCACGGCCACCATGATGTTCGGACACAAGGAACGGCCCGTGGATCGTCTGGTTCACCTGTTCCGTCTGCGGCGCCTCCAGGACGCCACCGGCGGGTTTACGGCCTTCATCCTGTGGCCCTACCAGTCCGGGAACCGGACCCTTGCGGCCCGGCGGACCGGAGCGGTCCCCTACCTCCGCCTTTTGGCGCTTTCCCGGCTGGTCCTGGATAATTTTCCCCATATCCAGGCTTCCTGGGTGACCATGGGGCCGGCCATCGGCCAGACGGCCCTTCATTTCGGGGCCGACGACCTGGGCTCCACCATGATCGAGGAAAACGTGGTGGCCGCCGCCGGGGTCTCCCACCGGATCCAGGAAGAAGAGATGGTGCGCTTGATCGAAAAAGCCGGATATGCCGCCCGGAAAAGGGACGTCTTATACCAAAGGGTTGCGTGACCCATGAAGATCGATCGACACAGGGCCCGATGGGTCCTGATTGCGCCGGGGCGCTGGAAGGAAAACGCCGTCCTGACCATGGCCGGCGGCCGTCTGGTGGCCATTGAAACCGCGCGCCCGGGAAAAGGCGTCATCGACCACGGGGAAGGCGTCCTCATGCCCCCCTTGGGAAACGCCCACACCCACCTGAGCCTTTCGGCTTTAAGAGGAAAGGTCGAAACAAGACAGGGATTTCTTCCCTGGGTGTGCTCCCTGATCCGGGAAAGGGAAGCCCTTCCACCGCAAAAGATCCAGCAAGAAGCGGTTTCGGCGGCCTGTGAAATGAAACGGCGGGGCACCGGGTGCGCGGCCGAGGTGGGTCCCCTGGAACCCGGCAAAAGCGCCCTTGAAACAAACCGCATCTCCGGCGCCGTCTTCATGGAGGTTTTGGGATTTCAGGCCGCACCCCCCTGCCTTCCGCCGGGGACGGCGTCCCTGAACATTTACCCGGCCGGCCACGGCCTCCACACCACGCCGCCGGAAACCCTGGTTCGACTCAAGGGCGCCGGCGCGCGTTTTTCCCTGCATCTTGCGGAATCCCCCCTCGAGACACAGTTTTTGGCCCAGGGCAAAGGCCCCTGGGCGGACCTGATGGCCCAAAGGGGACACGACCTTTCCAAGTGGGAACCCTGGGGAGAACGCCCGGTGGCACGGGCCCTGCGGCTGGGCCTTTTGGGCCCCGCCACCCTGGCCGTCCATCTCTTGGAAGTCAGGCCCCAAGAGCGGGACATTCTTGTCACAACAGGCACCCGGGTCTGCTTTTGCCCCCGGTCCAACTGGGCCCTGCACCGAAAGCTTCCCCCCATCGAGGCCTTTCTCAAGGCCGGAAGCCGTCCCGCCCTGGGGACCGATTCCCTTGCCAGCGTCGAGACCCTTGACATGTTCGACGAGATGGCCTTCACCGCCGCCCATTACCCCGGTCTTTCCCCGGAGACGATCCTGGCCATGGCCACGGTGAACGCGGCCGAGGCCGTGGGATGCCCCGGTCTCGGCCGCCTTCAACCCGGCCGGACAGGCGGGATGATCCATGTGGCCCTTGAAGCGAATCGCCCCGAAGCGGCGGCGGCCGCCCTGGTGGCGGGCCGTCCCGAAAAGGTGACATGGCTGTGAAACCGGTCAATGTGGGCGTCCTGGCCTACATCAACACCTATCCCGTGGACTGGGCGTTGCGGTTTGGCCCCTTGAAAGCCTTGGTGAACCCGGTTTCCGGGACCCCCGCCCGGTTGAACCGGCTCTTTTTGGACGGCGCCCTGGACGTGGCGCCCCTTTCTTCGGTGGTGGCGGGACAACACCCTTCGGTCCTGAGAGGTTTCGATGGGTGGTGCATCGCCGCCCCCGGCGCCGTTGGGAGCGTGGTCCTTGCTTCGAAGGTGCCCGTGGCGCACCTTTGGGGAAAATCCATCGCCCCAACGAGCGAATCGGCCACCTCGGTGAAGCTGCTCGAGATCCTCTTGGAGGACCACTGGAAAATTGACGCCCGATGGGCCAACGGGGACGCCGCCCCCCCTGCCCGCCTGGCCATCGGCAACGAGGGGTTGCGGATCCTTCAAACGAAAACGGTTCCCTATTGTTACGACCTCGGCGCCCAGTGGAAGGCCCACACGGGAACAGGCTTCGTCTTCGGCCTGTGGTGCGTCCGGAAGGCGTTTGCTTCGGAAAACAAACGCCGTTGCGCTGCATTGAGCGTTTTGTTTCATCTGTCCGGCGTCCTTTCACGCCTGAACACCGCCGCCATGGCCAAAAAGGCCTCAAAAGACGTGGGTCTTTCCCCGGAAACGATCCGTTCCTATTGGAACGGCTTGAGATACCGGATGGATAAGAGCCTGGCCGAGGGCTTTTCCTTTTTCTTGAAACGACTGGGGCTTGATCCTTCAAGGGTGCGTCCCTGGCATCCGCCCCACGGATCCCCAATCACAGGAGACCATCATGACCTTTGACACACTCAACCATGCCGTGGCCCACCTGGAAAAGGGCGGCGAACTGGTCCGGATCCAGGAGCCGGTGGATCCTTTCCTGGAGATCACGGAAATCACCGACCGGGTGGTGAAAGCAGGGGGCCCGGCGCTTCTCTTCGAACAGCCCAAGGGGCATACGATTCCGGTGCTCACCAACCTGTACGGATCCCTCGAGCGGGTGAAGACCCTTTTCGGCGTCTCCTCCCTGGACGAGCTGGGCGGCGTCCTGGCAGGGCTTTTCCAGATGGAACCGCCTAGGGGGTTTTTCGACAAGCTGAAAATGCTCCCCAAGCTCAAGGGGCTTTCGGACCTTTTCCCCAAATCCGTCAAGGAGGCGCCGTGCCAGGAGGTGGTGCACACCGAAGGGTTCGATCTGAAACAGCTCCCGGTCCTGACCTGCTGGCCCGAAGACGGGGGCCCCTTCATCACGCTCCCGGTGGTGGTGACCCGGGACCCGGATTCCGGGAAGCGCAACATCGGGATGTACCGCATGCAGGTCTTTGACGGTCAGACCACGGGGATGCACTGGCACATCCACAAAGGCGGGGCGGCCCATTACCGGGAAGCCGCCCGCCGGAACGAGCCCCTTCCCGTGGCCGTGGCCCTGGGACCCGATCCCGTGACGACCTATGCCGCCTCGGCGCCCCTGCCCGAAGGGATGGACGAGTTCCTGCTCGCCGGGCTCTTAAGGCAAAAACCCGTGAAACTCGTCAAGTGCATCACCTGCGACCTCCAGGTGCCGGCCGAAAGCCAGTTCGTCCTGGAGGGCTTCGTCGCTCCCGGAGAAGTGCGTCGGGAAGGGCCCTTCGGCGACCATACCGGGTACTACTCCCCTGCCGACGACTATCCGGTCTTCCACCTGACCGCCCTGACCCACCGCAAAAATCCCATCTACCCCGCCACCCTCGTGGGGTATCCCCCCATGGAAGACCAGTTCCTGGGGAAAATCACCGAACGCCTCTTCCTGCCCCTCCTCCAGCAGCAACTCCCCGAGATCCGGGACATGCATCTGCCCGTGGAAGGGGTCTTCCACAACCTCTGCTTCGTGTCCATCCACAAACGCTACCCCGGCCACGCCCAGAAGATCATGCATGCCCTGTGGGGACTGGGACAGATGATGTTCGCCAAGATGATCTTTGTTTTCGATGCGGACGTGGATGTCCAGGACACGGCCCAGGTGCTCTTTCACCTGGGGGCCAACGTGGATCCCCACCGGGACCTGACGCTGGTCAAAGGTCCTGTGGACACCCTGGACCACGCCGCCGCCATGCCGCACATCGGGTACAAGATGGGACTGGACTGCACCGAAAAATGGCCCGAAGAAGGGTACACCCGGACCTGGCCCAAGAAGATCAAGATGCGCCAAGCGGTCAAGAACCGGGTGGACCGTCTCTGGGAAAGGCTCCCCCTGTGATGAAAGCCGGCGTCCTTTTCAAGATGGTGAAGATCGAACACACCCTCTTTGCACTCCCCCTGGCCCTCACCGGGGCGTTCCTGGGCGCCCGGGGCGTGCCCCGCTGGAGCGTCCTTTTGCTGGTCTGCGGCGCCTTCACCGCGGCCAGGACGGCCGCCATGGCCTTCAACCGGTGGGCGGACCGGCGCTTCGACGCCCTCAATCCCAGGACCGCGGACCGGGAGATTCCCTCCGGAAAGGTCTCGCCGCAGGCGGCCCTTTTCCTTGCGGCCCTTTCCGCCGCCGCCTTTCTGGCCTTTGCCCGGGCCCTCAATCCCCTTTGCTTTCGCCTTTCGCCCGGGGCCTTGGCCGTGCTTTTGGGGTACTCTTACACCAAGCGCTTCACCCGCCTTTCCCACTTTGTCCTGGGCCTCGCCCTGGGGATGGCGCCGGTGGCCGGATGGGTGGCCGTGACCGGCACATTCGCGCCGGCGCCCATGGTCCTGGGAACTGCCGTCTCGCTGTGGGTGGCCGGGTTCGACATCCTTTACGCCTGCTTGGATGCGGCGTTCGACCGGCGCATGGGGCTCTTTTCCATTCCCGCCGCCGTGGGCATCCCGAGCGCCCTCCATCTTGCCGCCCTGTGCCACGGCGCCTTCTTTGTCCTTGTCCTTTGGACCGGTATTCTGAGCCGTCTCTCCGGGCCTTTTTATACAGCCTGCCTGGCAACCGCCGGTCTTTTGGTGCTGGAGCACCGTCTCGTGCGTCCCGTGAGGCTGCAGCCTTTGAACATCGCCTTTTTCCACGTCAACGCCCTGGTGAGCCTCAGCCTCCTGGCCGCCGTCCTGTTGGGCCTTTCCTGACGTTTTAAAGGCCTTTTCGGCAGGTGGCTTTTCATGTTGCCCCAAGGGCAATTCCCCTTCAAGAAGCCATAGGCATTGTTTCTCCCCCCAACGCTCCTGAAGGCGGAATCCGACATTGACAGGGGGTTTGCGTTTGCGTATTCATTTTTAAACTTTTAAAGCAGTTTTGAAACCCGTTTGAGTGATTTGTGTGATCCACACCCCCTCTTAACGAATCAATTCAAGGCAACCGGGAAAAGTCAAACGCGTGAAAGAAACCCTGTCCATCATCATCCCCAATACCAACTCCCTTCTCATCGATAAAATCCTCCTCCGGTTGAAAAAACAAACTATCGGGCTTTCGGGAGTCGAAATCCTTGTCATCGGCGAAGACAGGCCGAACCGGGTTGTGGCGCGTAACGGGGTACGATTTGTCCCCACGGATTCACGGGCCGCTTATGCGGCCTTTAAGCGGAACAAAGGCATGCATCTGGCAAAAGGGAATATTTATCTTTTTCTTGACGACGATTGCCTGCCCGCTCCGGATTGCATTCAGCATCATCTGAAACGACATCGCCTGGGGGAAAAAATTGTGGGAGGCGCTGTTAAATTTGATCGCAAACATTATTTTCAACTGGCCGACAACGTCTCTGCCTTTCATGACTTAATGCCCTTTACACCGGAAGGGGAACGCCCCTATCTGGCCACGGCGAATTTGAGTGTTCGCCGGGATGTCGTCGAAAAAGCCGGCCTGATGAAAACCCGACTCAAGCGCGCTGAAGACTTGGAATGGACAGTCCGATTCAGGACAAAAGGGTACCGCCTTTTCTTTGAGCCCCGAGCGATTGTCTTTCACAGGCCGGATCGAAAGACCCTTTCCAGGATTTGGCGCCACTGGATCGATGATGCCCCCGACACGTTAAGGGTCAGATTATCCTATGACAAATGGCTTGAAACGCCCTTTCTGGCAAGGTATCGGTTCATGTATTTGTGGGGGGCCCCGCTTGTTGCGGCATGGGCCACCTTGCGAACGTTTCGCCATCATCAGGTGCTCCATGCCTACTGGCAAACGGTACCGGCAGTTTATCTGACAAAGATGATCTGGTGCTGGGGCGCATTTTTGTATTTTCCCAAACGATCCTGCAGCAGACTTTGAAAGAAACACTCCATGTCAAAAGAAAATGTCGCCGCGATCATCGTCAACTGGAGGCTTAAAGAAGATACCGTAAAAAGTATAAGGTCTTTGAACCGTTCTGAAATGCCCACGTCCATCATCGTCGTGGACAATGGATCCAATGATGGATCTGCAGAATATATCGCCCGGCATTTCCCGGAAGTTGAATTGCTGACCCTCAAAAGCAATAGGGGGTTCGCTTTTGCGTGCAACCTGGCCCTCTCTTACGTATTAAAAGAGAAAAAACACGACTTTATTTTCTTTTTAAACAACGACGCCACGGTGAATCCTGACACCCTGTCGGAGCTGATCGGGGCCTCAAGGCAACATCCGCACTGCGGTATTTTCGGGCCAAAAGTGTACTACAGTGACAGACCGGATACGATTTGGTACGCCGGCGCCCGTCGCATCCAAGGCGTGCTGGCGGTGACGCATACAGCAAGGGGACGTCTTGACTTCGGACAATTTGAAAAGTGTCATGAGGTGGATTACGTTTTTGCCGCCGCCATGCTTGTTCGTCGTGAAGTCTTTGAAAAAACAGGCCTTTTCGATTCACGCTTTTTCCTCTATCTGGAAGACCTCGATTTGTGTTTAAGGGCGCAGAAGGCGGGCTTTTCCTTGTTATTCGTCCCCACAGCCAAGGTCTGGCACAAAGGCTCGGCAAGCACCTCCAGGAACATTGCCCGGCGGCGTTTCCATATGGCAAAAAGCACGGTTCATTTTCTCAAAAAACATACGCCGGCCATTTCACGCCTTCCCATCTTCGTGTTTTGGGTGCTGATCTATTTCAAAGATATTTTCGGGGATCTCATCCAAGGAGATACGACAATCGTAAAATCCTGCTGGTCGGGTTTTTTTCGCGGGATTTTGGGGAAAAACCGCATTTCATGATCTCGATCATTATTCCGAATCTCAATTCTAAGGTGATTCCGCTGACGCTGGAAGCCCTGCACCGCCAATGCCGTTACATGGAAGACGCCGAAGTGCTGGTTGTCGGGACAGACGCGCTGAATCTGGTCAAAGAAGATGGGCTGGTCCGATGCATTTCGACTGAAAAGCCCGTCAATGCCGCTACGGCTCGCAACATGGGCCTGCGCAAGGCCAAAGGGGACCCCATTTTGTTTCTCGATGCCGATTGCATCCCTGCCCAGGGCTGGTTGCATACGATGATCCGGTCCCTTCGCATTTCAGGGGCTGATATCGTCGGCGGATCTGTCCTGTTTTATCGAAAAAACTTATGGACCCTGGCCGATAACGTGGCCATGTTTCGAAATTCGCTCCCCTTCACGCCGGGCAGGGTGCGGCCCTTTTTGCCGACCCTCAACCTGGCTTTTTCCCGGTCGGTCTATTTAGAGGTGGGGGAAATGGATGAAACCCTGACCTGCTCTGAAGATCTGGATTGGACGGCAAGGTGCCGGAAGAAGGGCTATTCATTGCATTTCGAGCCCCGGGCGGCGGTGTATCACGAGCCCTCGAGGGCCGGCTTCCACGCGGTGATGAAACATTGGATCCTTACAGGACAATACATGAGCAAGGTGCTTGTCAGGCACCGGGAACTCCTCGACCCTCCTTTTGTGATCCGATACCGGTGGTGCATGCTCGGCCTTGCCCCCCTCATTGCCGCCTTTTTAGCGGGTAGACTTTTTGGGTCCGATAGGGATTCCATGGGCACTTATCTCGATGTTTTCCCGCTTGTCTACCTGGCTGAATTGGCGTGGTGCTGGGGGATGTTTAAAGGAGTGCCCAAGGAAAAAAGGGGGGCGGCCCTCCCTGTCGAACCGGCGTCGGACCGGAATTTTAGGGCTTGCCGCAAGCCCTTCCACAGCCTTAAAGGCGGACAATGTCAGCACGACCCAGCGGTTTGAGCTTTCGCACTGGAAATCGGGATCGGCAACAGTTGACCATCTACACCGGCCCCAGCATGAACCCCACCCTGAAAGCCGGTGACGGCCTCTTCATCGTGCCGTACCGGGGCCGAGGCATCGCCATTGGAGATGTCGTGGTTTTCCGTCATCCGGAAGGAAAACAAAAAATCATCCATCGAGTCGTTGCATGCCACTCCGGCGGCTTTCGCACCCGCGGGGACAATAATGCCCGACCCGACCCGTGGCTACTGACTCCCGAGGCCATCCTCGGAAAGGTGGTCGCGGCAAACCGAAAGGGCCGAATCATACCGATTCACGGGGGGATCCGGGGGCTCATGGCGACGGCGATACGATCTGCTTTTAAAAATGCCGAGCGGAGGATTTCCAGGGGCCTTCATCCGCTCTATCATTGGTTGGCCGGGTCGGGATTTTTCCTGAGACTGAGGCCTTTTCTGCCGAAAATGCGGATTCTGGTTTTTCATCGCCCTGACGGCCAGGAGTGGCAGCTGTTTTTAAAAAACAAAAGAATCGGGGACTACCGGCCGGAAAACGGCCGGTGGCGGATCGGGCGCCTTTTTCGTTTATTCGTGGATGAGCAGCAGCTGCCGCCCCACCCCGCCGACAACCACAAGCATCCGCCGTCCCGGGTTCCCCCCTGCCGAGACATTCCGCTTCCCCGTCCACCGCACACGATCCGGTTGCCGCAACCAAGCCATGCACGGGCTTTGATACGGAAGCCACACCGCCGAACGACAAATCATCATCAGGCAAAAAGCCCCGGTAAAAAGCACAGGATCAACCCTTGACAGGGCTTTAGCTGGAGAAAGGGAACTCTTGTCTTTTCACCCTGAAATCGAAAAAGTGTCTTGTAAAACCCCGTAAAAGGCTTTTTAATTCTAAAGGCCATCCGACAAGAATGCGTCAAGAGAAAGCGTCGCGTCTTGTCCTGCAGTTCAATGGAAAGACTGCATGGAAACCCGAAAAGGCGCCAGAAGAAAGTCAGGGAGGTGCTTCTTTGAAAAAAACCGGGGGCAGCTTTCCCAAGATATCACCGGAACTTGATTTGGTCTTGTCCTGCCTGAAACACGCCCTTGGGGAAAATGCCAAAGAAGAACCGGAGATACAAATCCCCAAGGCCGTCAACTGGAAGCATTTCATGCTGTTGCTTGAAAGACACCGCGTCTTTGCTCCTGTTTATTGCAGCCTGAAAAGCAGTGACCCGGACAAGATTCCGGTTTCCGTGATGTCCCGTCTGAAAGGGCGTATCCACAACACAACCCGGCAGACCCTATTGAAGGCATCGGAACTGGGTCATATCCAAAAGGCCTTCAATGGCAGGCACATCCCTTCACTGGCGTTGAAAGGGCCGGCCTTGGCGCTTCTTGCCTTCGGGGACTTGGGATGCCGGCACGTGGGAGATCTGGATCTTTTCATTTCGGAAAGAGATCTGAAGCGTGCCGATGCATGTCTTCATGAAAGAGGCTATCTTAGGTGTATTCCGGATTCTCCTTTAACGAGCCGACAAGACGCTGTGTATAGACGCAACAACAGTCATTTCAGCTATTTTTGTCCCCAAAAAAGGATCCTGCTGGAGCTTCATTACCGTTGTGCCCCCCTTTCTTCCCTTTTTCCGTTGCGATTCCAAAACGCCTGGGAAAAGCGCAACACCGTTCCACTGGGGGACTTCAACATCGCCACCTTTTCCATTGAACATACCCTCATGCACCTGTGCGTTCACGGGGCGGTTCACGCCTGGCGGAGATTATTTTGGATCGCCGATGTGGCCAAACTGATGCATGACAATCCAAAGATTCATTGGGAGGCACTCTTTGACCGTTCCAGGCATATGGGTATTTCCAGAATGGTGGCCCAAGGGCTGATCCTCGGACACATGCTTCTGGGCGCGCCGTTGCCGGAAGTATTGACGGAGGCGCTTCAAAAGGAAAAGAAAACGCCTTATCTGGTCAAAACGGCGTTAAAACGCATCCGATCTTCCAGCGGTGACCCAAACCTCCCCCTGTCGTCTGACTATATCCGAAAAAAAGTGTATGATTTTCTTTTACGGCCCGATTGGCATTACAAGTTGGCCTTCATCCTATACCAGATCGGCCCCGCCTACGATGAATGGGAAATGTGTTTTTTACCGGCCCAGATGTTTTCATTTTATTTTATGGCAAAACCCTTTTCCTTGTTTTCGCGCTGGCGGATGCATTACAAAGGGAGCAGGTAAAGCGGGATGTCGGCATCCCATCGTGGTGGTCCGGTCTACACCACCCCGTCGGAGACAAAACAGGAGGGGCAGCTCATGGAAAAGGCGGCGAAACGAATATGAAAATGCTTGGAAAAAGCCCCTGGGTAGGGACCCTGCACCTGGTTTTTTTATTATGGATGCTCATTACCATGGCGGCCCTGGTTCAGATGCAACGGCTTTGGTGGAACAGGGAACGGGTATGGTATCTGGGAAAAGACGTTCATGAACAACGGACAAGGGTCTTCAAGTATGCCGGTCTGCCCTTTAAAACCCTGAAGGATTTCAGGGCCATCGATTCAATCTGGCCCCTGCATGTTCATTATACGGCCGCAGGCGATCATAACACCCTTTCCTATGGCACCTATTTACTCATTCCCAGAATTCCTTCCGGAGGGTCGGCCTATACGCTCCGCGTCGAAGGATCCCGGGTGCGCTACTCGGGAAAGCCCTCGCCGGTCCCGGTCACGCGGAGTTATCCTGAAGCCCCCAACGGATATGGATTTGTATTATCCATTTTCTTGGTTGCCGGTGCGGCTTTTCCGATGCGGCGGATCGGATGGCTGAAAAGCCTCACCGTTCCGGAAAGACTCGGTGTGTCCTGTTTTCTTCTAATGGCGTGCACCCTGATTTCAACCGGTCTTTTTCAAAACGCCGGTATCGGTTTTAAAACGTTCGCCCTGGGGGGCATGCTGGGCTGGGGGTGTTTTCTGTTTAAAGGTTTCAAAACCACCGCCTGTGGGCCTTTAATGAAAAGACTTTTCAGGCGGTTTCGTCCTGAAAAAATCCGCGGGTCCTCGGCGCCCGGCGACCCCCCGGAGGCGAATCGAACCGATTCCGCCAAAAAGCGCCCTCCCGGTTTTTCGCTGATGCTCTATTTGATCGGATTTTTCCTTTTTTTATGGGCCATGCAGATGGCCGTGGTGACCGTTCCGGATGATTGGGACGCCTGGGCCATTTGGGGGGCGAAAGCAAAGGTGCTTGCCCTGGGAAAGGGTCCGTTAAAGGATGTGACTTATTTCGGACATGCGGATTACCCCCTCCTTTGGCCCAGCGTGTGGGCCTTTTCAGGCTGGTGTGCCGGGGGGTGGGAAGAGCACTGGAGCAAGGGCTGGAGCGTGCTGTTCATGGCCCTGACTGCATGGGAGATCGGTATCCTCATCCGAAACCGGACGCGCCGGAGCAAACCGGCCCTGTTCGGCGCCGTCTTCTTTCTTTCGATCCCCATGGTGCCTCTGGTCGCTTCGTGGGCTTATGCGGAAACCGCCCTGTCCTTAATGATGATCTGCAGCTTCGGCTGCCTGCTCAGATGGCGGGATGAAAACAGGTGGGCGCTTCTGGTTTCAGGCGCCGTTTTCGCCGCTGCCGCCGCCTATGCGAAAAACGAAGGCCTCCTGTTTGCGCTGCTGGGTTTGTTCTGGGTGGCGGCCTTTGCCCAGGAAAAAAGGGGGAAAGCGATCGGCTGTTATCTATTGGTTGTGGGCGCCCTGTATGCCCCCTGGTATTTGTGGAGCCGCGTGCTGCTTGAGTTGCACGCCAATACGATTCAAGGGATCAGCTGGCATCCCAGAGCAATCCTGTATGCTTTCAAACAGATGCCGGAGGCCCTGGCGCTTATCGGCAGGATGTGGAAAGACGTCCGGCAGTGGAACCTGGCTCTGGCCTTGATCGGAATTGCCGTCGTCTGGTACTTGGCAAGAGGCAATCCATATCAACGGTTGGACATTTTGCTCCCCTTAGGGATGCTCTTGGGGTATCTGTTCATTATCGCCCATTATCATAAGCTGTGGTGGCATATCGGCACGGCGTGGAACCGATTGACCGTGCAGACGTTGCCCTTATTTATCGTTGCCGTATTATCCAATCATAAACCGCAACAGACTGCCGGGCAGACCCTTTGACTTGAGATCCGTAAAAACGAAAGGGTGCGCCATGGCAAAACACATCGGTATCGCGGCGGGCAGTACCGAAAGGGGCGGCCCTGGAAGAATCCCTGAAACTTGCAAATCGGAAAAGCCCGCTTTGGCCACATGGTGAAAAAACAGGCTTTAATATGGGCCCGGCAATTCCGGTAAAGGGGCGCCTTTTCCGGCATCATAGGCCATAAGGGGCAGGTTGCATGCCGGGATCCATCCCTTTTCCGCCGCCCTGGAAAAAAGGGCCTTTACGGCCGCCTGCCCGTCGAGACCGATTCTTTCACTGTAGGCATTGACATACAGACCGATATGCCGGTTTAAGACCTGGAGGTCCATCTCCTGGGCATGGGCCCTGACGTACTCGAAGGTGCCCGATGCACCGGACCGGGCGGCTCTTAAAGAATCGAAAACGGCGGCATCCACCGCCCGGCAGACCGGCTCCGGAAGATCGCGCCGAACGGCAATACCCCCCAGGGGAATGGGCATCCCGGTCTTTTCTTCCCACCACCTCCCAAGATCCAAAAGCAGGTTCAGGCCGAAGGAAGCATAGGTGAAGCGGCCCTCATGGATGACCAGGCCGAAATCGGCCCTCTTAGCGGCCACCGCAGGCATGACCTCGGAAAAGAGCATCTGCAGATAGCGCGGTTCCTTGCCCAGATAGAGGCTCAAAAGGAGCCGTGCCGTGGTGAGTGCTCCCGGTGCTGCGACGGTGCCGCGCCCGAGGGTCTCCAGGGGCGTTTCGGGACGCGCCACCACAAGGGGGCCGCATCCTTTGCCGAGGGCCGCCCCCGAGTAGAGCAACCCGTAGTCTTTCCGGACCTTCCCCAGGGCAAAGAAGCTGAGCTTGGTCACCTCCAGGCGCCCCTCCAGGGCCCAGCGGTTCAGGGTCTGAACATCGGCCAGGACCGGCTCGAAGGAAACCGGCGATTTAATCCTTCCCCGGGCAAGGGCGGCCATGATAAAGGTATCATTGGGGCAGGGAGAATATCCGATCTTCAATCGAAGCACGGGGCCTCCTTGAGATACTCGAGCAAGGCCTCCTGGCAGCGCCGTTGGGCAAGGTCCAAATTCCACCGGGAAAGATCCCGGACCCCGGCCATGTTGCTGATTCCCCGGATCTCGGCCGCACGGATGCCGAGACGCCGAGAGGCCAGGGCCAGGGCATACCCTTCCATGTTTTCGGCAAGGGCGTCGAAGCGCCCCCGTCGCCTTTGGGCCAGGGATGCCTCCGACGTCACACCGGCCACGGTGAGCAGGGGGCCCAGGCGGGCGTTGGCCACGCTCTGGGCGGCTTTGAAAAGATCTTCTTTGAGCCCCCGATCAAACAAGAGTGTGGCGTTTACCCCTTTCACGTGCAGTGCGTCGGTGTCTCCGATTCCCTTTTCAATGCAGACGCCCCACTCGGAAAAGGTCTCCGAATCCGCCACCACCAGATCGCCCACCCGACAGCCGGCGCCGGGAAAAGCGCCGGCCGATCCGATCAGGACGGCCTCACGAACCGGATATTTCGAAAACAAGACCCCCATGGACCATGCCGCTTGGGCAATCCCCATGCCGATCACCCCGCATCCCAGCAGGCCTCCGCCGAAAGAGCCCACATATACCCGGCAACCGTTGAAATCGGCTTCGGGCCGGGCGTCGGCCGCCTCCATGACCCGGCGAAGTTCAGGCGCCAGGGCGGCCAGGACGAAGCGTTGGATCACGGCTCCTTTTTCCCCAGGCCGTTTTGGAGCAAGGCCGCCACCTTCTTCGCCCACCGCCGTACCTGCGCCTCATCGGCTTTGAAAAGCCCCAACCCTCCATCCAGATATTGGACACCGTAGGACTGCAGAAAGCGTTCCATCACCGCATCCAGGACAAAGGCGGCCTTGTCCAGATCCAGATCGGCCGGGATCTCCCCCCTTTCCCGGGCGCAAGTGAGAAGCTCCTTGAGGAATTTGATGGAGTTTCGCCGCACAGACCGGATCAGGGCCCCCCTGACTTTGAGGCTGCTTTCGTAATGGACGCGAAGATAGATCCGGAAAATGCGGGGATGGGCACGAATGAAGGCCACGCCGGCCAACAGGGTCTTTTCGATACGGCAGAAAAGGGCGTCGTGTGCGGTTTCATTCCGAACCTTGCGGAGGTGGTCTTTCACCCTTTCCAGGGACTGTTCGAAAACAAAAACAAAAAGGCCTTCTTTATCGGAAAAATAGTTGAATATGGACCCCTTGGCGATGCCGACCTTTTCCACGATGGCGTTGATGGAAGCCCCGGCATAGCCACGGCCGGCGAACTCGCTCAGGGCCGCCGAAAAGATCCGGTGCTTCTTCCGTTTGTCCAGATGCTGGAAAGTACTGGATGTGGCCATTTTCTTCACCGTCGGGCCGGGGTTTCGGATTCCCTCGCCGGGAACGAAGGCGATTCCGGGTTCACGACGCCTTGAGGCCACTTTTCTGCGGCAGGACACGGACCCCGACGACCTCCCCCCGGGCACATTCTTTTCCTCCGGCCCAAAGGCTGCAAAGCACAATCGTTTTTCGGTCGTATCGGGCTTTCACCCTCGCCCGAAGCACGAGTTCCTGGTCGATGGGGGTGGGTTCAAGGTATGTGACATTCAGGGTGCCCGTCACAAAGGTGATCTCCGGTTGGCTTTGCGGGCTTCGCCCTTCGGCATCGTAGGCCGCAGCGATACAGGTTCCGATGCTGTGGCAATCGATGAGGCTTGCAATCAGCCCCCCGTAAACCACGCCCGGAAACGCCGTGTGATACGGCTTGGGCCAAAACCGGAAAAGCCCCTCTTTGCCGTCCCAGCGGGTCCGGATGTGAAGCCCGTTCACGTTGTTCCGGCCGCACCCGTAGCAGATGGCATGATCCCTGGAATAATAATCCTGAACAGCGTCGATGATCATCTTCCGTATCCTTTCCAAACTTAAAAATCCTTTTCCTTTAGCCCGAAATCCCGGGAGCAATCAAGACCAAAGATGCCGGCAGGACCAGCAACGCCCTTGCTTCCATTTTATTCATCAACCCGCAATCCATTGGTTGTTTTTAAAAACGTGCACATCTGAAAAATAAAAGGCGCTCCGGCGTGCCGGGGATTTCATGCAAGCGGTTTCGAGGCCCTTTTGCACGGCAAGGCCTCGAAGAACGACCTCATGGAGTCTCCTTTTTAACGTACAGGACCCGCCTGGGATAGGGGATCTCGATGCCCGCCTTGTCGAACTCCGCCTTGACCCGGTCCGTGATATGCGAGATGGTGTCAATCCGCTTCCGCGGGTTCTTGATCCATATGCGGGCCTCCAGGTCCACGGCGGATTCCCCGAAATTTTTCACCACCACCTTCGGGCCCGGGGCCTTTTTCACCCAATCGAGCTCCAGGGCGACGTCCTCGATGATCTTCTTGGCTTTTTGGATGTCGGCTTCATAGGCGATACCGATGGGGATCCGGACCCGGATATCGGCACTCACCGCGGTGTAGTTGATGATGTCCCGCTTCATGATCTCGTTGTTGGGAATCACGATCACGATATTATCCGTGGTGCGAATCTTGGTGGCCCGAATCCCGATCTCCATCACATCGCCCCACGTGGCGGAGTTCTTCGGCGCCGTCCAGACTTCGATCCGATCCCCCACCTCAAAGGGCCTGTCGATGATCAAAAGGACGCCTGCAATGAGGTTGGACAGGGTATCCCGTGCGGCAAATCCAACGGCAATCCCCGCCACGCTGGCACCGGCCAAAAAGGGGGTGATGTTCACGCCGATCACATCCAGCGCCAAAATGGCACCCACACAATAGACCACCACGCTGGAAAAATTGGTAGCCAGATCGATGAGCACATCATCCACATCGCTTTGGGTGCGGACCGCCACCTTGGTCTTCAGGATGGGCAGAAAGGTCTTCAACGCGCTGTCGGCAATGGAAGAAAGCAAAAGGATCATCAAGGCGAAAAAAATCTTCTCAACGACCGGTGCATGGAAAAATTTAAGAAGCCAGGCGCCCACGACGAGGATGATGGCATAATGGCCCGTCTTTTTGAACAGGGCCAGAAGATGGGCATTTTTTAAAAATAAGGGATGGTCCCCGAATTTTCTTTGAACCCGGCGCATGACCCTGTTGAAAATCCACCAGATCAGCACCGCCGAAAGGAGAACAAAGACAGTAAAAAGAAGGGGTTTCATCCACACCTGGGGATGCGACCGGATCCTTTGAAACACGGCATTCAAATAGGCGTTCATGGGCAGGATACCTCCTTTTTAATCTTTATCACAGATCATCGGCCTTTCAAAGAAGGAGAAGCGGTCCGCCGCACCCCCGGCCTTCGGACCCATTCGCTTTTTCTTTCATCCCCCTTTTTGACGCTTTTTTAAAATTATGTTAGAAAGTTGCTGATCGTCGAATCCCAAATGGAAAGGTTTTCTCCGTGAGGCATCTCCGAACCCACCGGATCGTGGTGGCAGTATCTCTTTTACTGTCTTTGCTTTCCTTTTTCGACTGTGCGAAAAAGGCGCCGCCCAAGACGCCCGACCAGGTTGCCACAGACGTCTTGCGGGGTCTGGCCGCCCACCGGCCCCAGGTGCTGTGGGAGGCGCTGCCTCCAAGCTATCAAAAAGACGTGGAGGCCCTGGTCCGCGGTTTTGCCCGGAAAATGGACAAAGACCTCTGGAACAAGGCCTTTTTTTTGGCGGACAAGGTCCTTTTGGTATTAAAAACCAAAAAAGCGCTCCTGTTGGAAGGCGAGATGGCAAAAAGCAGCCCGGTGCCGAAAGAGCGGTTGTCGGCCAACTGGAATGTTGCCATCGAGACGGCGGAGATCCTCACGAAAAGCGAGTTGGCGGATCTCGACAGGCTGAAACGCCTGGACATGGGCGAATTCTTCGCCGGCACGGGTGCGGCCTTCATGGAAAAACTCGACGCCCTGCTCAAACTGGAAAAGGATAAAAAACACCGCACCGTCATTCAGCAACTGGAAGGGGTCAAGGCCACACTCATCCGATCCCAAAAGGATACGGCCACGGTCCGAATCCAAGTCCCGGAGCAAGCGGTATGGGATGTGGATTTCGTCCAAGTGGAACACAAGTGGATCCCAAAACCCATGGCCGAGCAGTGGAAGATCAAAATGGACCAGGCGAAAAAGGCCCTTGCCGAGTTCTCCACGAAGCTGACGCCCGCGGAAAAGCAACGGATCCTCGGCATGGCCGCCACCTTGGACGGAATCCTGGAGCAAATGCGTGCCGCCAAAACCGTCCGGGAGCTTGAAGCCACAATGGGAGAGGCCTTCGGCATGCTGCTGGGCACGGCCCTGGGGAAAGGGTGAAAGGGATTTTCAGCGGCATTTGGCAAGACGAAACCGAGATCTTTTTTTCCGGTGGGTTTTTCATGGAAGAACAAATCCGTTTTTCCAATGATGAAAATGAAATACTGGCCGGCACCGTTCATCTTCCCGCATCCCCTTCCGGCAGGGGGGTTGTCCTGGCCCATTGCTTTACCTGCTCCCGCCACACCACGATCTTACGGCAGCTGGGGCAAGCGCTGGCCGAAGCCGGATACCTGGCGCTCCGCTTTGACTTTTCCGGAAACGGTCAGAGCCAAGGCCGCTTTGAAGAGACCACTTTCGACAAACAGATCCGGGAAGTAAAACGGGCCATGGCGGTGATGGCCGGCCGGGGCGTCTCCTGGATCGGGCTGGCGGGCCACAGCATGGGCGCGGAAGTGGCCCTTCTCGCCGCGTCAAAGACGCCCGCGGTGAAGGGGGTATGTGCCATGGCGGGCCGGTTGTCGGGGCTGAAGCCCACCCATTTCTTGACACCCGGACAAATGAAACACCTCCGTGAAAAAGGCAGCGTCTCCTTTTTGAGCCGGGGACGGAAGCTGCGCTTGGACCACGCCTTTTTTTCCGATGCCAAACAATACGATCTTGCGGCCCTGCTCCGGTCCTTCGACCGGCCCCTGATGATCGTCCACGGGGAGGCGGACGAGATCATCCCGGTAGCAGACGCCCATCAGGCCCGGGCCCTGAACCGCCGGCAAGCCGAATTGTTGACTTTGCCCGGAGCCGATCACATGTTCAGCAGGCCTGAAGACCGTCTTCGGGCGGTACCCGCCATCGTGGAATGGTTCGACAAAATTCAATAGGACAAGACCGTAAGATGGACATTCCTGAACCTCTCAACATGGATTACATGGACGCCCAGTACCGGCTGTGGCGGGAAAATCCGGAAAAGGTCGGCCGCGATTGGCGCTTCTTCTTCGAAGGCTTCCGGAGGGGCGTTTCCGGAAAGATCGCCGAGGACGGTGGTGTGGATGAGGCCCGGGTCCTCAAACAAGCCAAGGTGGAAGCCCTCAAGTACCGGTATCGGGACTTGGGGCATCTCTTGGCCTGCATGGACCCCCTGGCCCCCTGTCCCGTCTCCCATCCCCTCTTGGAACTGGAGGCCTTCGGTCTCGAGAAAAAAGATCTGGATCGACTCTTTTTCACCCGGCGTTTTTCAACACACGAAAAAGCCCCCCTTCGGGAGATCATCGACCGGCTGAAGGCCACCTACTGCCGCTCCATCGGCGTGGAATACATGCATCTGCAGGACCCGGAAGAGCGCCGGTGGCTCCAGGACCGGATGGAGCCGGTTTTGAACCGGCCGGCATTTTCCGCCGAAGATAAAAAACGAATCCTGAAAAAACTGCAACAGGCGACCCTTTTCGAACAGTTCCTGAACAAGAAGTACGTGGGGGTCACCCGCTTTTCCCTGGAAGGGGGGGATGTGCTGATTCCCATGCTCGACGCCCTGGCCGATCACGCGGCGGCCCACGGATGCCGGGAAATCATCCTGGGGACGGCCCACCGGGGACGACTCAATATCCAGGCCCATCTGCTCGGAAAACCCTACGACGAGATCTTCGCTGAATTTGAACACTGCTATGATCCCGAAAACCTCTTCGGAAGCGGCGACGTGAAGTACCACAACGGGTACCTGGCAGACATCCGCACCCACAGCGGGTTGCAGTTGAAGATCTATCTGGCCCCCAATCCCAGTCACCTGGAAGCCGTGAACAGCGTGGTGGAGGGGATCGCCCGGGCCCGCCAGGAGATGGCCGGAATCGATGCCGAGGAGCGCGTCCTGCCTCTGCTGATCCACGGGGATGCCGCCTTTGCAGGGGAGGGCGTTGTCTATGAAACCTTAAACCTGTCCCAGCTTGAGGGATACCGCACCGGCGGTACGCTTCATATCCTGCTTAACAACCAGATCGGGTACACGACGCTTCCTGAAGATGCCCGTTCCACCCGCTACGCCACGGACGGGGCCAAAATGCTCATGATCCCGATTTTCCACGTCCAGGGAGAAGATCCCGAGGCCGCCCTCCATGTGATCCGCCTGGCCGCCGATTACCGGAAAGCGTTCAAGAAGGATGTGGTCATCGACCTGGTATGCTACCGGCGCTGGGGCCATAATGAGGGGGATGAACCCTACTCCACCCAGCCCCAGATGTATGAACGCATCCGAAAGCGCCCTCCCCTCCTCAAGATCTATGCCGGTGCCTTGATGGCATCGAAGCAGGTGGAAAAGACGGAAGTGCAGGCGGGGGAGGCGGCCGTGACCCAGGCCCTCAAGGAAGCCTACGATGCGGTTCACGGCAGCACCTGCACGTATCCGCAGCTCCGGTACTTCGAAAACTGGAACGCCTATCACGGCACCTACAGCCACCGCCCGGTTCCCACGGGCGTGGCAAAAGCGCGTCTCAAGGCGCTCGCCCGGAAAATGACGGAAATTCCCCGGGGCTTTTCCCTGCATCCCAAGGTCGAGGCCCTCTACGAGAGACGCCGGGAGGCCGTGGAAAAGGAAGCGGGTATCGACTGGGCGTGCGCCGAAGCCCTGGCCTTTGCTTCCCTGGTGACCGAAGGGGTCCCCATCCGCCTCAGCGGCCAGGATTGTGAACGGGGAACCTTCTCCCAGCGCCACAGCGCCTGGATCGACACCCGAACCGGAGCCAAGCACCTCCCCCTCAACCACCTCGAAAGGGGCCAGGCCCCCTTCCGGGTCTTCAACAGTTCCCTTTCCGAGTACGCTGTTTTGGGCTTTGAATACGGCTATTCCGTAACCCGGCCCGAGACGCTGACCCTGTGGGAGGCCCAGTTCGGCGATTTTGCCAACAACGCCCAGGCCGTCATCGACCTTTTCATCGCCGCCGGGGAATCCAAGTGGGGCAGGCTCAGCGGGCTGGTCCTCCTCCTTCCCCACGGCTACGAAGGCCTGGGCCCTGAACATTCCAGCGCCCGGCCGGAACGCTTCCTGCAGTTGTGCGCCGAAGAAAACCTCCAGGTGTGCAACGCCACCACCCCGGCCCAATACTTCCATCTGCTCAGGCGGCAGATGAAGCGCCCCGTGCGGAAGCCCCTGGTCCTGATGACACCCAAGAGCCTCCTGCGACACCCCCTGGCCCGGTCCACCCTTTCAGAGATGGCAACCGGTACTTTCCGGGAGATCCTGGACGATCCCATGGCGCCGAAAGCGCCCGAAAGGCTCCTTTTGTGCAGCGGAAAAATCTACTACGAACTGCTCCAGCGCCGGACGGCTTTGAAGAAAACAGACCTTGCCATCGTCCGCGTGGAGCAGTTTTACCCTTTTCCGGAAAAACAGGTGCAAAAAATCGCCTCCAAATACAAAAACGTGAGGGAATGGGTCTGGGTCCAAGAAGAACCGGAAAATATGGGGGGGTGGCAGTTCATCCGCTCTTATCTTGAACGATCGACGAAAAGGAGTCTCGGCTACACGGGAAGGCCGCCCGCCGCCAGCCCGGCCACCGGATTTCCCAAACTCTTCCGGATGCAGCAGGCGGCCGTCCTGGATGAAGCCGTCGGCCCTCTCCGGCAAGAGGGAGCACCCGTGTAACCCGCGAAAAAGGGGCCCTGAAGCCCCTGCCATAAGGAGCGCCCATGATCGTTGAAATCAAGATCCCCGCAGTGGGAGAATCGGTTCAGGAAGCCGTCCTTGCCGAGTGGTTCAAAAGCGACGGCGATTTTGTGCAAAAGGACGAGCCCCTTCTGGTCATCGAGACCGACAAGGTGACCCTGGAGGTGGCGGCAGAAGTGTCGGGGATCCTGAAGATCCTCGTGCCTGCCGGAAAGACCGTGGCCGTGGGTGCGGTGGTGGGCCGCATCGATACAACAGCGGCAAAAGACGCCGCCGAAAGGACGGATCGCCAAGCGCCGGCAAAGATCCCGGAACCGCCCGGCGAACCCGCCGAGGCCCCGCCGGCGGCGCCGGAAAAACCGGTCCCGGAAACGCCTTCCGCCCCGCCGACCCATCCCATGCTGCCGCCGTCGGTGCGCCGCCTGGTGGCCGAAAAACAGATCGATGTCAGCCGCATCGCCGGCACCGGTCCCGGGGGGCGCATCACCAAGATGGACGTGCTCTTGTACCTGGAACAGGCCCCCGCCGGATCGCCCCACCCCCCGCCTTTAACAGGGCAGCCTCCTCCGGAAAAAAAGAGCGGCGTCTCTCGAAAACCCCTGAGTCCCATCCGTCGCCGCATCGCCGAACGCCTGCTGGAAGCCAAACAGAACACGGCCATGCTCACCACCTTCAATGAGATCGACATGAGCCGTGTCCTGGCCCTGCGTCGCCGATACAAGGAGGCCTTCCAGAAGAAGCACGGCATCTCCCTGGGTTTCATGAGCTTCTTCGTCAAGGCCGGCGTATACGCCCTTCAGGAAGTGCCTGAAATCAACGCCTTCATGGAGGGGGACCATATCGTCTATCA
>JALVQN010000115.1:0-7202 GCA_027025555.1 Desulfobacterales bacterium | reverse complement strand
GCCTGGTGGTTCCCGTGATTCGCCACGCCGAGCGGCTCTCCTTCGCCGAAATCGAGCTCGCCATCGCCGATTATGTCAAAAAGATCCAGGAAAACCGCCTGGAACTGGCGGACCTGGAAGGAGGCACCTTCACCATCAGCAACGGCGGTGTCTTCGGATCCCTGTTGAGCACCCCCATCCTGAACACCCCCCAGAGCGGGATCTTGGGCATGCACAAGATCGAGAAACGGCCCGTGGTGATCGACGATGAGATCGTCATCCGTCCCATGATGTACGTGGCGTTGAGCTACGACCACCGGCTGGTGGATGGAAAGGGAGCGGTGACCTGTTTGAAGCGGATCAAGGAAGCCGTCGAAAACCCGGAAAAAATGATGCTGGAGATTTAATCATGGCCAAAAAAGAACGATTCGACCTGGTGATCGTGGGAAGCGGTCCGGGCGGGTATGTGGCCGCTGTCCGGGCGGCCCGGCTGGGCCTGAAAACCGCCTGCGTGGAAAAGGCCCCCCGCCTGGGAGGGATCTGCTTGAATTCGGGATGCATTCCCAGCAAGGCGCTTCTCGATTCCAGCCGATACTTCCACCTGGCAAAGGCGCATCTGGCCGAACACGGCATCAAGACCGGCCGGATCGGCCTGGACCTTGCCGCCATGATGGCCCGGAAGGACCGGGTGGTCTCGGAGTTGACGGACAATGTGAGAAAGCTTTTGGAAAGAAACCGGATCCGGATCCTCCACGGCACCGCCGCCCTTTCCGGCGCCCACCGCGTGGAGGTTTCCCTGAACGATGGAAAAGAAAACACACAGACCCTGGAAGCGGATGCCATTCTCCTTGCCACCGGGAGTGAACCCGCACCCCTTCCCGGTATGGCCTTTGACGGCCAACGCATCGTCAGCGCCGCGGAGGCCCTGGCATTCGACAGGGTGCCCAAACACCTGGGTATCGTGGGAGGGGGCTACATCGGACTGGAGCTGGGCTCCGTGTGGCTGCGCCTGGGGGCGAAGGTGACGGTCCTTGAAATGCTTCCCCGGATCGCCCCGGCCATGGACGCCCAGGTGGCCCGGACCCTGGACCGCCTGCTGAAGCGGCAGGGCATGGAGATCCGGGTCAAGACGGCCGTGAAAGAGGCTGCAGCCGGCGCAAAATCGGTGAAGGTCACGGTGGAAACCGACGGCCGGTCGGAAACACTGAACGTGGAGCGTCTCCTGGTGGCCGTGGGCCGGAAACCCCTCACCCGGGGCCTCAACCTGGAGCAGGTCGGCGTACAGACCGATCCCAAAACCGGATTCATTATCATCGACAGCCGATACCGGACCAGCGTCCCTTCCATTTACGCCATCGGAGACCTGGTGCCGGGCCCCATGCTCGCCCACAAAGCCTCTGCCGAAGGGATCGCGGCCGTGGAATGCATCGCCGGCCGCCCCGGTGAAGTCGATTACGACACGATTCCTTCCATCATCTACACGCATCCGGAGGCGGCCTCCGTGGGGCTCACCGAGGAAGAAGCCAAGAGGCGTCAAATCCCCTGCTGTGTGGGAAGCTATCCGTTTCTGGGCACCGGTCGGGCGCGCTGCATGGGAGAAACGGACGGTTTCGTCAAACTCGTGGTCCAGGCCGATACCGATCGCCTCCTGGGCGCCCACATCATCGGCCCCCGGGCGTCGGACATGATCGCCGAGTGCGTCACGGCCATGGTGTTCGGCGCCAGTTCGGAAGACCTGGCCCGGACGGTCCACGGCCATCCCACCTTTGCCGAAGCGCTCCAGGAAGCCGCCATGGCCGCCCGAAAGTGTTCCATTTACGCCTTTTGACAGAGGGCTCCGATACGGTGGGGGATAGACCCCCACAATGGGAACCGCCTCGGACCTGTCCGCAGGGGAGGGTCTTCCGGGCAGCCTTTGACCTTAAAAACGCCTGAAAAAGAGTGGAAAAAATTTGACGTTTCCGGGCCGACCCCCTATCATGTCGCTGGGCAGCAAGGGCATTTCGGGTCCCAAAACCGCCCCAAAAGCCAGCCTTTAAACAGGACCGGAAAGGAGGCCCCATGAAGGAAAGCGCCATTACCATCAGGCTCATGAGGACCGATGATTTCGATGCCGTTGTTCGGATCGACGAAAAAGTGAGGAATGCTTCCCGGCCCGAGTACTACGAAATGAAGTTTGAAAAGCTCTTCAAGACCCGGGATTACCTCCCCGCCTCCCTGGTGGCCGAAAAGGAAGACGGAACCGTTGTGGGTTTTGTCATGGGGGAACTCTACATGGGAGAGTACGGGATCTTTCAGGAAGAGGCCACCCTGGACACCATCGGCGTGGACCCCGATTATCAGCACATGGGCATTGGAAAACAACTCATCGATGAATTCATCGATCACTTACAAAAAACGGGCGTCCAAAAAATACATACCCTGGTGGATTGGAACAATTCCAAGCTGATCCACTTTTTCAGCGCAAACCGCTTTGTGCCGTCAAGGACCATCAACCTGGAACGTCCCCTCTGAGGCCGAGCCTTCTGAAAGGCCGCCGCTTCCGATTATCTCTTCGGATCCCTTGCCGGTCATGCCGGCACCACCGAAGAATGGTGCGCGATGATGCGCCACGTCCCATCCGTTTTCCGGTAGACAAAGGTGAAACGGGCGGCCACCTCTTTGGGTTGTCCGTCTTCCATCATTAAGAAGGTGTATAACCCGGAATTGACGGCGATCTCCCCGAAAATGCGGATGTTTTCCTCTTCGATCCTGCCCGTGGGCTTTTTGGACAAGAAGTGGATGAAGTAGTCCCTGATTTCGGCATGGTTGTGCCGGAGTCGGGGGGAGACCGTGGGCAAAAGGAGGGCATCGGGCGCATAGCAGGCCACCACCTGTTCCACATCTCCTGAGGCCACGGCCCGGATCCACCGGACAAGCAAATGGCTCACTTGGTTTTTTATGTTCATAGGCGCACTTTCCTTTCTTGACGGGCTTCAACACGGCTTACACCTTGGGGTCTGTTTTTCACCGGACACTGAGACCGCGCCTTGCCCTTTTCCCGTCCTTGGCCCCTGCATGGCTTTGAAATATTCCGGCAAGATACAAGATTATGACGTTTTACGGATTCGTCAATCTTGATCCGTTTCCTGAAAAGAGCGTCAATGACGATAATTTACCGGGCAATCAGGTGGATTTGATCTTTCTTGGGGTGCCGGCCGGCGTTTTCCAGCGGTTAAATTCAGGGGGTAGAAGATCGATGACCTCATCGCCGGTCATGCTGTAGAGATCATAGTTCAAGTCAAGCTGCTGGATGATGCTGATGAAGCGGAAAAAGCTGCCGGGCGCAAGCCTTTTGACCTGGGAGCCGTGCTTGGGCTTATGGGCTGCAGCCTCATAATAAAGGTTGTGAACCGCCTCCATGACACCACGGTTGGTGATCAAGCCCTGTCTTGCCGCCAACTGGTGGTGAAATGTATTTTCAACCGGAAGCGGGGTGCACAAAGGCAGCCGGGACAGTTCCTCACCCAGCCCGTAAACGGTGTACACCAGATAAGGGCCGCACAGCAGGTGGCGGTGGCCATTGGGGTAACCGGGCTCCAGGATATGGCGATAGTCCCGGCCGGGCTTGCGCCGCCCCTTTTCATCGGCCGGGCAGACCTGGTCAAAGTAAAACAACGACAGCCAGCTCCACAGGGGCACATCCGTTTCGATGCTTTCACTATCAACCGCAAAAAAGAGATCATGGAGATACCGTGCAAGCTGCAAGCGGGTGCCAAAGCGCCGGGCTTTGATCCGCACCCCGTCGTGAAAGGGCCGGGAAGTGTCAGGGTCGGTCAGCAAATCCAAAGGGGGTCGGGCGGTGCCCCCCGCTCTCAACGCGGCAAGATAGCGGCGAAACTGCTCGATGCCGTTGTCTGTGAATTTTCTCAGGGCCGTTTTCGCCGTCATCTTTGCTCCTTCAGGGAAAGGTGGAATTTTTCAAGCATCTTGAAGTTGGCGCAAAAGGCTTCCACGGCTTTTTCAACCCATGCCTGCTGATCGGGCCTTGATACCTGCGGCGGCGGGGGCATGCCCGGCAGCCTGCAGGCCGACTGCAACCACAGGCTCGGCCAGTCGTCGTCGCACCTGGGATCTGTATGCTGATCCTCGATGACGATGCGTCTTAGAATCTGGCGAAAAACTTCCGGGTATACCAGGGACAAAAAACGATAATCCCTGCTGGCCACCTGAGCGATTTCATCCAGGTGGTAATTTAGCCGCAACACCGGCCAGTCCCCATCCAGGTCCAGCTGCCAGATCCGGTTGCCCAGGTCATCGTATTCCACAAACAGCAGGGATCGGCTCCCGGCGGCCATGTCATCGACGCTTTCCGGCCTGAGCTTGTCCACGGCGGCTAAAATGCGTCCGTGGGAAGAGGTCCGGTCTACGATTTTCACCCGGAAAAGCGGCATGGCGGAGGCGGAAAAATGTTTCAGCCTGCGGTCAAAGGGGACCCTGAGGTTGCCGACCGTTCCGAAATCGTAGCGCTGGTATCCGGAACGGTGATAGGCTTCAACGTAAACATGGGCGCTTTCCGGCAAACCCATATCGCTGATGTGCAAATCGATATTAAAAAGCCGCTGGTTTTGCGGATCGCGCAACAATTCTATGTGAACGGCGGATCGTTTTATCTTCTTGCGGCCGGTATAATTAAATTTTCGGATCATGGCGATTAGGGATAGTCTTTACCCTCAGGTCGCGGTGGAGGTCAAAGCCGCTCACGGACAGTTTGAAATTTCCCTTTTGCACCTCAATCTGGAGGCGGTTTTCTCGGTTCAACAGCAGCCGGGCCCCTTGTACCTGGATGTCAATCGGCGGTTTGGCGAGGTCAAAATCCAAGGGGGTGTATTTTTTAAAGGGGTTGCCGCTGCGCACCTCGTAGGCCACCCAGAGGGTGATATAGCGGGGCACCTTGGTCGCCTTGGGGCGCTTTGTCAGGCGAAATCCCCCCTTGACGGGCGTCAATTGAATGTAATTGGACCCCGCCACGTCCACAATAGGACCGCTTCCTTTTGGCTTCCCGCCGTCGACCGGGGCTTCCTGTTGGTCTTTGCCGGGTGGATCAAGCGTCGGATTCGGCAAGGAAAAAATGTGCTTCAGCAGGTTCTTGTCCTGGCCCTTTTTGGGCTGGGTCAATATCTTAACCAGCTCCCGCGGGCTGGATTTTACATAATCCAGCGTCGAGGGCCCCAGCCTGTATTTTTTCTTGAATTTTTTCGAGTTGCGTTCCCATTCCGTGTGGGCTGGATTTTCGGCATCCCCCAGGAAAGTGGAAAGCTCACGCTCGGTTATGGAAACGATGGCCCGCATGCCTTTGTGCTTGAGCGAGGTGACTTCCGGTAAGCTGACGCCCTGGCGAATGAAGTAATCTTCGGCTTTGTCCAGGCTGTCGTCGCGCTCCAGGAAAACCGTAAAGCCGGTGTGACGCACCTTTTTGTCCCCTTGCCGTTGAATGCTGACCGGCAGATAAAAAGCCAGGCGCCTGTTTTTTAAAAATCTTTGCTGCAGCCCATCGATTTGCGCCGGATCCACGGTATCCCGCAGCTTGGGCGCTTTGCCGACCGCCGGTTCATTAAGCTTGATAACGGCATCGGCGGGTTGCCGGATGGCCCAGCGGGCAAGATCGACAATACCCAGCATGGATTGGCTTTTCGGGAAGCGAGGATTTTTAAGCAACTTGTCCAGGGAATCGGCATCGAGTCTGTAGGCCTTGGGATCCTGCCTGATTTCAACCACCAGCTTCCCGGCCAGGATGGGGAAAAAATAGTGTTTCACTGCCGAGTGGATAAAATTTTGTGCAAACGTGGCCCCTTCAATTTCGCGGTCCAAGAAAGGAACCAGTATGGACAACCCCGGCTTTGAAAAACGGTCAACCAGAAAATGGTCGCAAAACAGTTTCAGAAAGGCCGGATCTTCCACAGGCAACGCCAGTTGCCCGTTGAAGCACCCGAAATAACCGTAAGGCGCATAGCGTTTGCCGGCGGTTTTGTGAATTTTCAGCACCGCTTGCCCCATCAACAGCATGCGCCCGTCATCGGCGCGCACCGTGACGCCGAAAAACGAATTGATCCGCGAGGCGGCCTGAAACACGGTTTTGCCAAGGCCCCAGCGGCCGAGGTCGGCGGCCTCCTTGCGTGTACGCCCGATGTTGCGCCAGAAGTAGTAAAAATCGTTTTTCTTAAAATCGTCATCGAGATCGTCATACTGGTGAATATCGCCCTGCAGCCCGCGGGTGCCGTAATCTTCCACCAGAAGGTAATCCATTGGTTCCGACGGTCGGGGGATATCCTGCAATCCGGCGTGCTTGGCCTGCAGGTGCGGCGGGAGGCCGCCCAGGTATTTTTTTTGGATGATCCGGGCGTCGTATGCCCGGTTGGGCACGGAAAACCGGGTGAAACGCACCGTCACAGGCCCATCTCCCCGGGCCGCATCAAGTGAATTCTGGACGGCTTCCCGCACCAATGCATCCGTGATGCTGCCGATGGCCTCGGTGGTAAAAAACTCGCCTTCGATGGGATCCACATTGATCTCGCCGGGCTGCATCCGGCGAAATCGCCATGTGGGAGTTTGATTCACAGGGGTTTGCACAATACGAATTCGCCTGGTGGAAATCAATATATTTGGGGTTAACCATGTGTATCAATTTGGGATCGATTTTTCCAGGGCTATCTTCACTTTCTAAACAACTTTGCCGTATTCATGCCCAACGCCATTAATGCTTTAAACGGGCATCCCGGGTTTTTATCTGAAAAGGTCAGGACCTTGCCTTTTCACCTTACATCAGCAGCGTCAGGGTCACGGTTTCGGGCTTTCGGGTGGACGGCCGGGGAAAGGCAACGGCGGCCAGGGTTTTTGAAAGACACGTTTCCACGGCTTCCTCGGCCTTTGCGCCTTTATGAATCCGCACCCGAACCGGCTTTCCGTCTTTCCCGATTTCAATTTTCAAGACAATTTTTCTGCTGCTAAACTTCTTCTTTTTCCGAAGTGTTTTCAGACAGGCTTCGATTTTTTCCATGTGGATTTCGATCACCCGTCGTATTTCAGAAAGTAAAAAACCACCGGTGACCTTCAATGCCTCCAGAACAACGGCTTGTTTTCCTGAATCTTCCTCTGATGCGTCCGATGCCGCCCGTTTTTCTGACATTTTCCTTTCCCCTTCGGAAAGTCGGGGGCCGGCCGGTGCCGCCGCCAGGGGTGCAAGC
>JALVQN010000114.1 GCA_027025555.1 Desulfobacterales bacterium | reverse complement strand
CGGCCAGGGCTTCCCGGAGGTCCGGGGGCAGGTCGGTGTCCAGGGCCTCCTGAACCCGCTGGGCCAGTTTGCGCCGCTGTTGCAAGGCGCCCAGGAACATGCCGTAGGTGAATTCCGCCGGGTCTTCGAAGAGGGAATTGCCCCAGGTGGGGCCGAAGCCGTCCCGGTTCACGCAATAGGGAATGGTGGGGGCGCTGCCGCCCCAGATGGAGGAGCATCCCGTGGCGTTGCCGATGACCATGCGCTCCCCGAAGAGCTGGGTGACGAGCTTGGCGTAAGGGGTCTCGCCGCATCCGGCGCAGGCTCCGGAAAATTCCAGCAGGGGTTGAAAGAACTGGCTCCCTTTCACGGTGTGCCGCTTGGCCAGATGATCCCGCACCGGAAGGGACAGGGCGTACCGGTGGTTGGGGACCTGGACCTGGAGCTGGGTCTCCAGGGGCCGCATGACCAGGGCGGGTTTTTTTGCCGGGCAGATATCGGCGCAGTTGCCGCATCCCATGCAGTCCAGGGTATTCACCTGGACCCGGAAGAAGAACCCGGAAAGGTCTTTTCCCACGGCTTTCTTGGCTTCAAACCCTTTGGGGGCTGCGGCCAACTCCGCCTCGGTGATGAGATGGGGACGAATGGCCGCGTGGGGGCAGACCATGGCGCACTGGTTGCACTGGATGCAGTTTTCCATGATCCATTCCGGGACCTGGATGGCCACCCCGCGCTTTTCGTATTGGGTGGTGGCCACCGGGAAGATGCCGTCCGGGGAAAAGGCGCTCACGGGAACCTTGTCCCCCTGTTGGGCCAGGATGGGGCGGATTACGTTCCGGACAAAGGGCGGTTCGTCGCCGGTCGTCTCTTCGTGATCCGCGGCGTGGGCCCAGGAGGCGGGATACCGGATCCGGACCAGGTTTTCCAGGGTCCGATCCACGGCCTCATGGTTCATCTTCACCACGGATTCCCCCTTTTTCCCGAACATCTTGACGATGTTTTCTTTGAGGTGGGCGATGGCCTCGTCCACGGGAAGGACATTGGCCAGCTTGAAGAAGGCGGTCTGCATGATCATGTTGATGCGGCCCCCCAGGCCCACTTCCTGGGCGATTTTTACCGCGTCGATATTGAAGAATTTGAGTTTTTTCCGGGCGATGGTCCGGCGCATGGCCGCCGGGAGCTCCCGGTTCATCTCCGATTCACTCCAGTGGGAGTTCAGGACAAAGGTGCCGCCCTTCTTGATGCCCTCCAACACATCGTAGGTGTGGACATAACTGGACTTGTGACAGGCGATGTAATCGGCCGCGTCGATCTGATAGGTGCTCTGGATGGGTTTTTTCCCGAACCGGAGATGGGAGATGGTCACCCCCCCGGATTTCTTGGAGTCATAAGCGAAATAGGCCTGGGCGAAAAGATCGGTGTTGTCCCCGATGATCTTGATGGCGCTCTTGTTGGCGCCCACCGTGCCGTCCGCGCCGATGCCCCAGAATTTGCATTCCACGGTACCCTCGGGGACCACGCTCAAGCCGGGCTTCACCGGAAGGGAGGTATGGGTGACATCATCGATGATGCCCACGGTGAAGTGGTTCTTGGGCCTTCTCGATTTCATGTTGTCAAAGACGGCCTTGACCATGCTGGGATTGAATTCCTTGGACCCCAGGCCGTACCGGCCGTTGAGAATCCGGGGGGTTTTCTTTTGTTCCATGAAGGCCGTGCAGACATCCAGGTAGAGGGGATCGCCCAGGGCCCCGGGCTCCTTGGTGCGGTCCAGGACCGTGATCCGCCGCACGGACTGGGGCAAGACGGCGAAAAGATGCTCCGGCGAGAAGGGCCGATAGAGGCGCACCTTGACCAGCCCCACCTTCTCCCCCCTGGCCGTGAGGTAGTTGACGGTTTCTTCGATGGTTTCACACGAAGAGCCCATGGAGATGATGACGCCCCTGGCTTCCGGATGGCCCACGTAATCGAAGAGCCGATAGGACCTGCCGGTGAGGGAGGCCACTTTTTTCATGGTCTTTTCCACGATCCCCGGAACCTTGAGATAATACGGGTTGGCCGCTTCCCGGCCCTGAAAATAGATGTCCGGATTCTGGGCCGTTCCCCTCAGTTCGGGCCGTTCCGGATTGGCGCCCCGCGCCCGGAATTGAGCCACGGCCTCGAAATTCACGAGTTTGGCCATGTCTTCATAATCGATGACCGCCACTTTCTGGATCTCGTGGGAAGTCCGGAACCCGTCGAAGAAATGCAGGAAGGGGACGCTCGATTCGATGGCGGCCAGATGGGCCACCAGCCCCAGGTCCATGACCTCCTGGACCGATGCGGACGCCAGAAGGGCGAAGCCGGTCTGTCGTACCGCCATCACGTCCTGGTGGTCGCCGAAGATGGAAAGGGCGTGGGCGGCGATGGCCCGGGCCGTGACGTGAATGACCGCAGGGAGCAGTTCCCCGGACATTTTATACATGTTGGGGATCATGAGCAGGAGCCCCTGGGAAGCCGTGAAGGTGGTGGTGAGGGCGCCGGCCGCCAGGGATCCGTGGACCGAAGCGGCGGCGCCGGCCTCGGATTGAAGCTGCCGGACAATCATGGGCTGACCGAAGATGTTTTTGCGTCCCTGGGCCGCCCACTCATCGGCGATTTCTCCGATGGGAGAAGAGGGGGTAATGGGGTAAATGGTGGCCACGTCACTCATGGCATAGGCCACATGGGCTGCTGCCGTGTTTCCATCGATGGTTTTCATTTTCATTGCCATGGGGTTTCTCCTTTAAAGCTGGAAATGGGCCCTCTTCAACCCGGCGGGGTTTCCCCGGGGGTTCAATATGGTTAAAACTTTACTTATATTGAAAATAGAGAAATTTGTAAACTTAAAAAAAGCTCTAGGGGGTTGTGCCCCCCTTCTTTCAGTGCGCGGCACCTTTTGTCAGCCCTCAGTGTTTACGTGAAACCGCGGAAAGTGCAGGCCTCGAGAATTGAGGCGCTCACTTTGGATGAAGTTTCGGCAGGGGGGTCGACGGCTATTCCAGGAGCTGTTGGAAGAAGTCGTTTCCCTTGTCATCCACGATGATAAAAGCCGGAAAGTCCTTCACGGTGATTTCGAAGATTGCCTCCATCCCCAGTTCCTCGAAGGCCAGGACCTTCACCGATGTGATGCATTCCTTGCCCAGCCTGGCGGCGGGACCCCCGATGGAGCCCAGGTAGAATCCCCCGTATTTTTTGCAGGAGTCCGTGACCGTTTTGGAGCGGTTCCCTTTGGCAAGCATGACCAGGGAAGCCCCCCGGGCCTGAAATTCGGGAACGTAAGCATCCATCCGGCCGGCCGTGGTGGGGCCGAAGGCGCCGGATGCATATCCTTTCGGGGTCTTGGCCGGGCCGGCGTAGTAGATGATGTGATCCTTCACATAGGAGGGGAGGCCCTCTCCTTTTTTGAGACGCTCATGGAGCCGGGCGTGGGCGATGTCCCTTGCCACCACCATTTTCCCGGAAAGTCGCAGCCGGGTGGCCACGGGATAGCGGGAAAGGGTGGCCCGAATGGCGTCCATGGGCCGGTTCAGGTCGATGAAGACGGCATCCTCCGGGGCCGCGTCGGGCTCCGGGAGGTATCTGGCCGGGTCTTTTTCCAATTGTTCCAAGAAGATACCGTCGGGTGTGATTTTCCCTTTGATGTTCCGATGGGCGCTGCAGCTTACCCCGAGTCCCACCGGACACGAGGCCCCGTGTCGGGGGAGCCGGATGATGCGCACGTCATGGCAGAAGTATTTGCCCCCGAACTGGGCGCCGATGCCGAGCTTGCGGGACTGTTCAAGGACTTTTTCTTCCAAAAGCCTATCGCGAAAGGCCGCGCCGGCGGTGTTTCCCTTTGCAGGGAGTGCGTCCAGGTATCCGGTGGTGGCCAGTTTGACGGTTTTCAGGGTCATCTCCGCGGAAAGGCCCCCCACCACCACCGCCAGATGGTAGGGGGGACAAGCGGCCGTCCCCAGGGTCTTCATCTTTTCCACGATAAAGGAGAGAAGCCTTTCGGGGGTCAACAGCGCCTTGGTTTCCTGATAGAGGAAGGTCTTGTTGGCGGATCCGCCCCCTTTGGCGATGAATAAAAACTCATAGGCGTCCCCTTCCACGGCGTACAGCTCGATCTGGGCCGGGAGGTTGCACCCGGTGTTTTTTTCCTCAAACATGGTCAAAGGCGCGTTTTGGGAATACCGGAAGTTGTTTCGGGTGTACGCGTTGAACACCCCCTTGGAGAGGGCTTCTTCATCACAAAACCCGGTCCAGATCCCCTGTCCCTTTTTCCCCAGGACGATGGCGGTTCCGGTGTCCTGGCACATGGGAAACTCGCCTTCGGCCGCTATGACCGCGTTTTTCAGCATTTCCAGGGCCACGTACCGGTCGTTGGCGGAGCTTTCCGGATCCTTCAGGATCTTCGACAGCTGGTTGAGGTGCGCGGGCCGAAGGAGGTGGGAGACGTCCTTGAAGGCCTTTTCGGTCAAAAGCGTGAGCCCTTCGGGGGCGATTTTAAGGACCGGCTTTCCTTCGAACGTCGTCTTCGAGAGATACGCGGTGGTGAGGCGCCGGTAGGGGGTCGGATCTTCGTGCAGACAAAACAGGGGCTGAAAGGAAAACACGTCCATGGGCCTCCTTGTTATCCGGTATGAGGACCTTGCCTTTTCAGGGCAAGATTCTCA
>JALVQN010000113.1 GCA_027025555.1 Desulfobacterales bacterium | reverse complement strand
GGCCAGGGCTTGGCGGCATGGTTTCACGGCGGAGACGGCCTGAAGCTGTGGGAAGAAGTCTATGCCCCGTTCAACCTCATCCCGCGGCCCGGAGGCTCCACCGGCGTCCAGATGGGGGGCTGGTTCAATAAAAAAATCAACACCATCGCGGATTACAAGGGCCTGAAGATGCGCATCCCGGGCTTAGGGGGAAAAGTGGTGGCCAAGGCCGGCGGCACGGTGGTCCTTTTGCCCGGGGGGGAAATCTTCACGTCCCTGGAGCGTGGTGTCATCGACGCCACCGAGTGGGTGGGACCTTTGCACGACCTGCGCATGGGGTTCTACCAGGCGGCCAAGTACTACTACTATCCCGGCTGGCATGAACCGGGAACCTACCTGGAATACTTCTTCAACAAGAAACAATACGACGCGCTGCCCAAGGACCTCCAGCATATCATCGACTGTGCCTGCATGGAAAACGAGCATTGGGTCCTCACCCAGTTCGATTCCCGAAACGGAGCCGCCCTTCAGGAGTTGATCAATAAGCACAAGGTCCAGCTCGTCAAGTTTCCGGATGAAGTCCTCAAGGCCCTGCGCAAGCTGGCTATGGAAGTGGTGGAAGAAGAGGCCCAAAAGAGCCCCATGGCCAAGAAGGTCAACGCCTCCTTTCAAAAATTCGCCAAAATTGTCGGCACATGGGGCACGATCTCGGAAAAGGCCTACTATGACATCATTCAAAAGGCTTACCCCCTGAAAGCATAAGCGTTCTTTGTTAAAAGCGCATCGGGTATGCATCGCCGGCCGGTATTCCCTCCGGCCGGCGATTTTGTTTTTACCACCCTTGAACCCCTGAAAGGCCCAAATGATGGCACCTCCAGTTCCGGAAATACAAAGGATCCTTTACGCCACGGACCTGTCCGAACACGCGCGGCATGCCTTTGATTACGCCGTGATGCTGGCCCATCGCTTCGGCGCCGAGATCATCGTGCTGCACGTCCTCGAAGATCCCTCCCCCTTTGCCTGGTCCCTGGTGGAGGAAACCCTCGGAAGCGAACGGTTTTTGGAAATAAAAGCCCTCCGGAAAACCCGGGCCGCCACCTTGATCCGAGAACGGCTCCAGCGTCTGTGTGAAGAAGCTAAAGACCGGTATCGGGACTGTCCCTTTGTCGTAAAGGAGATCTTCGTGAAAACCGGTCATCCGGTGGACCAGATCCTCCGGCTGGCCGAGGAAAAGGATGCGGATCTGATCGTCATGGGTTCCCGGGGCCAGAGCGTGCTGGCCGACATCACCATGGGCAGCACCTCCCGGAGGGTCCTGAGGCGATGCAAAAGACCGGTCTTGATCGTCCGGTTGCCGGAGGCGGGAGAATAAAGAAGCCCCTGGATCGCATCCCGGCAAAAGTATTCCGCCCTAGGGCGCCCGGTAGACCGGAAGCCCCAGTTCCCGTGCATTGACAACACTGGGGGCGGCGGCGGGCAAGGGCTTCCCGAGGAAAGGCGCCATATCGGTTCCGGGCCACACCGGATTCCCTGAAACAAGAGCGGCGATGTTGGCGGCGGCCAGGACGGCCATGGACTCGCGGGTCCAGCGGGTGGCGGAGGCAATGTGGGGAACGATGACCACGTTTTCAAGATCTGCCAGTCCTGGGGTAAGAGCCGGTTCCTTTTCGAACACATCCAGGGCCGCCCGGAACCGGGGATGCTTTTTGCAATGGGCCACCAGGGCCGCCTCATCAATGACCGGCCCCCGGCTGGTATTGATGAGCAGGGCGTTTTCCTTCATCATGGAAAGCCGTTTGGCGTTGATCAGATGAAAGGTGGTGTCATCCAGGACCGTGTGGAGGCTCACGCAATCGGCCTCTTTGAGCAGCTCCTCGAGGCGCGGCGTGCGCCTGCAGGTCACCGGTGTCCGCCCCCGGGATTCGAGGAACCGTCCGTACTCCCGGACGGCGCCCTCCAGGCGGGGATTGGGGCGCGGATCATGGTAGAGGACGTTCATTTTGAAGCCTTCGGCCATCATGAGGGCGTAGGCGCTGCCGATGCGGCCGGCGCCGATGATCCCCACCGTCTTTCGCCAGAGGCGCTCCCCGAGAAAGAGGGTGGGCAGCCAGCCGGTGAACTTTCCCCCCCTCATAAACCGTTCCGCTTCACCGAGGCGCCGGGCTGCGGCAAAAGTCAGGGCCACGGCCATCTCCGCGGTGGTCTCGGTCAGGACCCCGGGGGTGTTGCCCACCGGGATGCCGTGCCGGGTGGCGGCGGCCACATCCACGTTGTTGTAGCCCACGGCATAGTTGCTGTAGGCCTTGCCGCCGGCCGCCTTCAGGGCGGCGAAAAGCGTCTCCCCCCACTCTTCCGTGAGTTGGCCGATGGCACCGGCGCATCGGGACCCGATGGCCTCCCGGATCTCCGCCACGGTGAGCACCGCCTCCGAGCGGCAGATTTCCACCCGGCAGTCCGCCTCTTTCAAGATTTCCAGCCACCGGGTCCCCGGAAGCCGCTTCGTGACAACGACCCGCCTGCGCCCGGATGCATGCACGGTTTCCCATTCCATCATTGTCCCATCCCCCTTCAAGATTCCAAAGACGCTATCCGAACATCACTTCCATGATAGGTAAAAGTTTGCTTTGAAACTATCAGAATCCAGGCTCCGGCTCAATCCTTAAGGACCGGCATCATTTCCTCCAACGAGGATCGAGCGTTGACATCAAGGGACTTTTCCGTCTATTCAACACCCTGGAGGGTCGATCTTTTTTAATCTTCAAATCCTTTGTCGGCGCCCCTGAGGAGGGAAATACCCCCTGATGCCCACGGAACCTTATCTGACGGCAGCCCTGGCTCTTTTCCTGCTGATCCTGGGGATGCTCTTCTTTTTGCTTTCAAGCCGGTCCAGGAGAGCCCATTTACGCCTCCAGGACACCCTCCGGAACCTGGCGCAGGAACAGGAAGAAATCCGCCGTCTCATCCGGGAGGAAATCGCCAATCACCGTGAAGAGGCAGCGGCCCACGCCCGGGAAACCCGTTTCGAGCTGAGGACCTCCCTCACGGAAAGCGCCGATTCCCTCCTCAAGCGCCTCACTGAAAATGCCGGCATGCAAAAAGACCAGCTCGACTCCTTCGCCCGGCTTTTAGGAGAGATGATGCGCCTGATGGATGAGAAGCTGGAAGCCGTTCGGCACACCGTGCAAGAGCGGCTTCAGGCGCTCCAGGAAGACAACGCCCGGAACCTGGAACAGATGCGCCATACCGTGGACGAAAAGCTCCAGACGAGCCTGGAAAAACGCTTGAGCGAATCCTTCAGGCAGGTCAGCGAGCGCCTGGAACAGGTCTACCGGGGGCTGGGAGAGATGCGGACCCTGGCATCCGGGGTGGGGGACCTGAAAAAGGTCCTCACCAACGTCAAAACGCGGGGCACCTGGGGGGAAATCCGCCTGGAAAGCATCCTGGAGCAGATCCTCACCCCGGACCAGTACGCCGTGAATGTGGCCACCAAAAAGAACAGCAACGACCGGGTGGAGTTTGCCATCAAGCTTCCGGGAAGGGATCGGGACCGGGACGAAGTGGTGTATCTGCCCATCGACGCCAAGTTTCCCCAGGAAGATTACCAGCGTTTCCTGGATGCCCAGGAACGGGCCGACAAACCGGCCATGGACGCCCATCTGAAGCAGCTGGAATCCCGGATCAAGCGCGAGGCCCGGTGGATCCGGGAAAAATACATCGATCCGCCCCACACCACCGATTTCGGAATCCTGTTTCTGCCGGTGGAAGGCTTATATGCCGAGGTCCTGCGGCTTCCCGGGCTGTGCGATACCCTTCAGCGGGAATTCCGGATCGTGGTGTGCGGGCCCACCACCCTTGCCGCCCTCTTAAACAGTCTCCAGATGGGTTTCAAAACCCTGGCCATAGAAAAGCGCTCCAGCGAGGTATGGCGGATCCTGGGGGGCGTCAAGAACGAATTCTCCAAGTTCGGTGAAGTCCTGACCCGAACCAGGAAAAAGCTCCAGGAGGCGGCCAACACCATCGACCAGGCCGAGGTGCGGACCCGGGCCATCGAACGGCGACTCAAGGATGTCCAGGCGCTCCCTCCCGAGGAGATTTAACCTTAACGAACGGCCTCATCGTTTCCCCCCGATTTCACGGGGGATCTCCCGGGGCACAAGACCGTTTTTGGAAAAGACGATCTGCCAGAGGCGATTGCGCCCCGCCCGGAAGGCACCGGCGCAGGACAGCAGGTAATAGCGCCACATGCGGAAAAAGCGCTGCCCGTAAGTCTGCCGGATTTGAGGCCACGTCTTGACAAAATTCCGGTGCCAGGCCATGAGGGTGCGGTCATAGTGGGTCCCGAAGCTGTGCCAATCCTCGAGGAAGAAGAGCCCTTCGGCGGCCCGGGTGATCTGCAACGCAGAAGGCAGCATGGAATGGGGGAAGATGTATTTGGCGATCCACGGATCCGTGGAGTGCACCGACGTGTTGCCCCCGATGGTGTGCAATAAAAAGAGCCCGTCGGGCTTCAGGTGGCGGTGGACCCTTTGCATGAAAACCCGGTAGCGGGCGCAGCCCACGTGTTCAAACATGCCGATGGAGACGACCCGGTCGAAAGCGCCCCGGATCTCGCGATAGTCCTTCAAGAGAAAGGTCACGGGAAGCCCCTTCCACCGCGCCCGGGCCCATTCCACCTGGCGCCGGGACACCGTGATGCCGGTCACATGGACGCCGTATTTTTCGGCGGCATAGGCGGCGAACCCCCCCCAGCCGCATCCGATGTCGAGCACCCGCATGCCGGGCGCCAGCAGGAGCTTGCGGCAGGTCATCTCCAGCTTGGCTTCCTGGGCCGCATCCAGGCTGTCGGCCCCTTTCCAGTAGGCGCAGGAATAATTCATGCGTTTGTCCAGCATGCGTTCAAACAGGTCGTTGCCCACGTCGTAATGACGCTTTCCGATTTCAAAGGCCTTGGCTTTTCCCTTAATGTCGGTGAGCCGGGCTTTCAGGCCCGCCCACAAAACGGCCTTGGACCGCCTGGCCTTCTTGTCGAGCCGGGCCCTTAAGATCCGCTCGAAAAATCCGTCCAGGGCCTTGCAGTCCCACCATCCGTCCATGTAGCTCTCTCCCAGGGCCAGGGAGCCGCCGGCAAGAACCCGCTTGCAGAACTCCGGGTGATGCACCCGGATGTCATGGGGACGCTCCCCGTCCAGGCGGATCCCGGCAAGATTCAAAAGGCCTTGCACCAGGTCCCTTTCCGTTTTTTCACTTTTGGGGGATTGCTTGGAAAAGGCGCGGAATCCGGAGCGGGAGAAAAGGCTTCCGGTCCCCCCTCCGGGAGGGGCCTGTGCCGGGGGGCGCTTCTGCTGGATGGGGAAAAGGGCGCGGAATCGGTTCGACATGCCTTTACCGATACTCCAGTATCCTTGCAAATGTCAATGGTTCCGCCGAATCGAAGAACGACCCAAGGGGACTTTCCCGCCGATTGTCTTGACTTTCCCACCGCCTCCCGTTAGGGGATCGCCATGGAATCCTTTCTCCCAAAACGCCCCTTGCTTTTCGCCGGGCTCTGGATCGCCTTTTTTTTCGGGCTCCGGCTTTGGATTGCCGGGACTTTTCCCCTGGTGCCGGATGAAACCAACTACTGGCAATGGAGCCGCCACCCGGCCTGGGGCTACTATGACCAGGCCCCTCTGACCGCCTGGGCCATCCGCGGGTCTACGCTGGTGGGGGGTCATACCGAAACCGCGGTCCGCTTCCCCTCCATCTTGGCCATGGCCGTCGCCTCCCTCTACCTTGTCCGTATGGCCCACCGGTGGTCCGGGTCCGCGGCGGCGTGGCACACGGCGCTTTTGAGCCAGGGCGTTCTCCTGTTTAATGTGGGGGGGCTTCTGGCCACGCCGGATGCCCTCCAGGCCGCAGGATGGGCCGGAGCGGGCTACCATACGGCACGGGCCCTGGAAAACGACCGCTGGTTCCAGTGGCTGACGGCCGGCTTCTGGCTCGGGACGGGGATGCTCAGCAAATACACCATGGTCCTTTTCCCGGTGTCGGTCTTTTGTTTCATGCTCTTTTATCCCCGGTTTCGAAAGAGACTGCTCCGCCTGCGACCGTGGACCGCCGTTTTCCTCGGGGGGATCCTCTTCAGTCCCGTCATTTACTGGAACGCCCATAACCATTGGGTCTCGGTCCGCCACGTGGCCCACATCGGGGGGGTGGACAGCCCCTTTACGCTGCACCCCAAGTTCCTTTTGGAATTCCTGGGCACCCAGGCGGGCCTCCTGACGCCTCTTGTTTTCCTGGTGATCCTTTTGGGCTGGGTGCAGGCATTCCGGGAATCCGGAAAAAATGCATGGATCTTCAGATATCTTTTCTTCACATCCTTTGTCATGGTGTCGGGTTTTGCGGCGCTGAGCCTGCATACCCGGGTCTACGGAAACTGGCCGGGTGCCGGATATCTCACCGGGGCCCTCCTTGCCGCCGTCTTTTTCGGCCGGGGCGATGCAAAAGCTTCTCCCTTCAAGACGCTCTCCCTCGGGCGGCGCCTCTGGCCGTGGGCCGTTGGTTCCGCCCATCTCATCACGGCCCTTGTCATCTCCCACGCCGTGTTCGGCATTCTTCCGATCCCCCCCCAATGGGACCGGATTGCTTCCGAAGTGGCCGGATGGCCGGAACTGGGTGCCAAGGCCTCCGCCATGCAGGCCGACATGCCGGACCCGGAGGATACCTTTCTCTTCGGGCTGCACTATCAAACGGCCAGCGAACTGGCGTTTTATACGCCCGGAAAGCCGGAAACCGTGTCCATCAACCGGTGGGGCCGTCCCAATGTCTACGACTTCTGGTGGAAAGACAGGGATCTGAAGGGAAAAGACGGCATCGGCGTCACATATGATCCCGCAAGCCACACCCGCCGGCTGTCGGCGGTTTTTAAGCGGGTGGATCCGCCGGTTGCCCTGGAAATTCCCGCGCCCGGCCGATTCTCGGGATCCGACAGGCCCGTCAAGGTCTTCTATCTTTACCGCTGTTACGGGTTCAAGGGCGGGCTTCGATGGCGTCCCCCGCCGGGGTCAGACATCCGGAAAATTCCGTGACGCTTCCTTGTGGAGGCGCTTGATCCGAAAGAGTTCCTGGAAGACGAAAAGGGCTTTTCTCAAACTGTCGTACTGGATCCGGGAGTTGCCCACGTGGCGCCATACGACCGGAAACTCGCCGATGCGAAATCCCAGGCCTTCGGCCAGGTACAAGATCTCCGGATCAAAGATGACGCTTGAAAGTCTTTGCCTGGAAAACAGGGCCCGGGCCGCCCGGCGGGTGAAGAGCTTGAATCCGCACTGGGTGTCCGCAAAAGAAATCCCCAGATACCGGTTCTGGATCAGCGTATAGATCCTGGCCGAAAGCTCCCGGAGGACGTTCTGGCGGGCCAAGACCCGGGAGGCGGCCAGGGCGCGGGATCCGATGGCAATGTCGTATCCCCTCCGAATGAGAGACAATCCGTCTTCCATTGCCTGGATGGGAACGGCATAATCGGCATCCATGAACATGAGGATGTTGCCCGAACCCTCCTGCATTCCGGTGCGCACGGCATACCCCTTGCCCCGATTGGGGTGATACTCGATGACGCGGATCCGGACCCCGTCTCTTTGCCCCATCCTTTCCACCACGCCGCGGGTGTTGTCCGTGCTGCCATCGCTGACCACGATCACCTCGCTCGAGAAGGGGCGCCCCTGCAGGTAAGCCGTCGTCTTACCCAGGGTGGGAACAATCCGGTCCGCCTCGTTGTAAGCGGGGATGACAAGGGAAAATTCTATGGCACCTTTTTCTTTTTCCATCTCAAGACAGGCGCTTGTTTTTACCGCCGGGCGACGGGACGGCCCTCCCAATGCGCACCCTCCACAAAGAGGGCCATGAGCCCCCGCACGGCCCATGCCACGAGATAGACCATCATGCCGGAAAAAACCACATCCGAGACAAAATGGCTCCCCTGGACAATGCGCACCATGCCCACGGTAAACCCGCAGATCAAGGCGGCGGCCATCCATTTCCGCCGGTTCCGGGGACTCAGGAAGGCAAAGGCGAAAAGGTAAAAGCCCATGGATGCATGACCGCTCGCAAAGGCGCAATTTCTTCTGCATTCTTTTGAAATGACCCATGCGGGGGTAAAGTGCTTCTGGCCTCCAAAGCGGTCAATCTGATCCGGCCTCGCCCGTCCCCAGTGCGCCTTGAAAATACCGTTCACCACCAGGCCGGGACCCAGGGCCAGCACCAAGAGGAGATACATCAGCTTGTACCGGCTCAATGAAAAAACCGGCTTCTTCCGGACAAGGGTCCCCGCCAGGCAAAGGGGCAGACCCACGGCAAGGAAGGCGGCAAAGGCCTCCACCAGTCGGTAGACGAGGATGCAACCCCATCGGTCTTTGAGGAAAAAATGCGCCTTGGGGTCGTAAAACAAGGCGCTCACCCGAAGGTCGATCTCCGGGACCAAAAGGACTGTTGCCCCCGCCAGTATAAAAAAGAGCAATACCCCGACGGATCCCCCCAGCGCCTTTCTCTCCTTCATTGCCCCGTCCCCCGTGTCATGAACCGGTTCATCCTGGAGAAAGCGTGGCCGATGAAGGCCGGGGAAGGCCCTGGGGCCGATCCTCGCCATTGGAAAGCTGCATCTGATACAGCTTGGAGTACTCCCCGTTGAGGGCCATGAGGCTTTCATGGGTCCCCTCTTCCACGATCCGCCCGTCGGCGATGACGATGATGCGATGGGCGTAACTGATGGTGGACAACCGATGGGCGATCACGAAGGTGGTCCGTCCCTGCATCAGGTTTTCAATGGCTTTTTGAACCAGCATTTCCGATTCGGTATCCAGAGAAGACGTGGCCTCATCCAGGATCAGAATCGGAGCATCCTTGAGCAAGGCCCTGGCAATGCAGAGGCGCTGCTTTTCACCGCCGCTCAAGCGGCCTCCCAGCTCGCCGATGCGGGTGTCATAGCCTTTGGGAAACTGAACAATGAACTCATGGGCGTAGGCCGCCTTGGCCGCCTCCTGAATCGCCGCCTCCGATGCCTTTGGATTTCCATAGGCGATGTTGTCGCGCACCGATTCATTGAACAGGATCGACTCCTGGGTCACGATGGCGATCTGCTTCCTCAAAGACGCCAGCTGCACCTTGCGGATGTCGGTATTGTCGATGTAGATGGCGCCCCTGGTGACATCGAAAAAGCGGGGGATCAAGTTGACCAGGGTCGTCTTGCCCCCACCGCTCATCCCCACGATGGCCAGGATTTCCCCGCTTTTCACTTCCAGGTTGATATCTTTGAGCACCCATTCGGTGTCGTATTTGAAAAATACCTTTCGAAACGCCACCGAGTGGGGTCCGGAAGGGATTTCCGGAGCCCCCGCCTCCTCCGCGATGTCCGAATCCCTTTCGATGATATCGAAGATCCTGTCGGCCGCCGCGAGGCCTTCCTGGATGGAATTGTTGAGTCCGGAAAGCTTCTTGACCGGGTCATAGAGCATCAAGACCGCCGCCATGAAGGAAAAAAAGGTCCCGGGCGTGGATACCCCCGTGATGACCCGATACCCCCCGTACCCGATGATAAAAGCGATCCCCAGGCCGCCGAGGAATTCCATGACCGGGGAAGAAAGGGCCCGGACCATGGCCGCCTTCATCTCGAGTCGAAACAGCTTTTGGGTCTTTTCAAAAAACCGCTTCTTCTCAATGCCCTCCATCCCGAAGGCCTTGATGATCTTGTTCCCCATGAAGGTCTCATGCAAAAAGGCATTCATCTCCGCCATGGCTTCCTGGCATCCGGTGCTGACCCGCCGGATCCGCTTTCCGAACAGCACAATGGGATAAAACGCCAGGGGCAGCACTATCAAGGCGTACAGGGCAAGTCTCCAATCCCGGTAAAAAATGACCCCGATCAGGCCGATGATGGTAAAGCAGTCCCTGAGGGCGCTGGTAAACGCCGTGGAGACCATGGATTTCAAGATATTCACATCATTGGTAATCCGGGACATGAGGACGCCGGTGCGCTCCTTCTGGAAAAAGGAGACGGGCAGCTCCTGGATATGGACATAGAGGCTGTCCCGGAGCCTCTTGATGATGCTTTGCCCCACATAGTTCATCAAAAATTCCTGCCCATACTGGCCGAGCCCCCGAAGAAAGTAGATCAGGATGACGGCAACAGGGATGATTTTGAGCATGGTGACATCTTTGTTGAAAAAGATATCGTCCAAAACCGGCTTCACCAGGTAGGCCGAGGCGGCGGTGGAGGCCGCCACCACCAGCATGCACCCCATGGCCGCCAGGAGACGGAACCAGTGTTCCTGGATGAGCGACAGGATCCGTTTGTGCCGGGCATTAAGGATCAGCGTGCTGAGTTTTCCCATGGTCTTGTTGCAACCCCATCCCTTTCGGCGTTTATCCGTCGATGCAATGCCCGAAGGCCCGGTCCGCCTCGAAAGTCACCCGGCGCAATTCCCTCTCCAAGAGCCCCAAACGCGCGCCAAGGATCGCCGCGTCGGCATCGGCCGGTACCGAGACCGGGTTCCCGTACACCACTTTACACACGGTAAAGGGAAAGGGCAGGATGAATCGATCCCAACTGGAAAAGACCTTCATGCGTCTTGCACTGTATGTGACCGGAACAATGGGATACCCGGTTTTCTGGGCCAACAGCACCACACCGGGCTGGGCCCGGAACCGGGGCCCCTGGGGACCGTCCGGAACCACCACGGCGGGCCGGGGAGGCGACATCCGAAGATGGCGGATCTGCTGGGCCAGTGCCCGAAGCCCGCCTTTGGACGTGGATCCGCGAACCGGATAGTGCCCCTGCCGTTTCAATACCCGGGCCATGTATTCCCCGTCTTTCGAGGCGCTCACAAGGATCACGCCCCCCCACCCTTGATATAAATAACTGATCAACAAGATCCGCGAATGCCAGAACGCGAAAATAAACCGCCTGGATTCCAGGATGGCCCGGACCTTTTCCTGGCCTTGGGATTCGACCCGGATGGTGGCAAACAAGGCATTCACAAGGGCCTTGCCCAGGATGCCGATCAATTCCCATTTGCGCTCTTCCCACTTGCCGGCGGCGTGCACTGTCATGGGCAAACCCGGTCGCCTCTCCATCACCCCGCCAGCTTGCCTGCGGCCCGGCCCGGGGCCCGGTCGGACAGGGCGGGGTTTTCCATCAGGGCAAAAGCGATGTCGGCGGTCCGTTGGGACGCCCCCTTCCCTCCCAAAAGGGATCGCACCTCCTCGTACGCCTCCCCGACGCGATCCCGGAGCCGCGTATCGGTGAGGAGACGATGGCATTGATGGGCAAGGGCCCGGGGCGTGGCCTCCTTCTGGATCAGCTCCGGCTGGATCGCCTTCCCGGCAATCAGGTTCGCCAGCCCGATATAAGGCACTTTGATCAGACGCTTTCCCACCCAGAAACTGACCGGCGATACCCGGTAACAGATGACACAGGGAATCCCGAAAAGGGCCGCCTCCAGGGTCACCGTTCCCGAAGTGGCCAAAACCATATCCACCTTCGCAAATAGGGAGGTCATATCCGCCTCGGACAATTCCCAGGCCGTGTCCGATCCCCGCCGCCCGAGAATCGCGGCGACCTTGGCCTTTTCAACGGTATGGGCGACGGAAACGATGAAACGCACATCGGGATGCCTTTTCTTGAGGATCTCGGCCGCCTCCGCCATGAGGGGCAGGTGGCGCTCCACCTCCCGCTCCCTGGATCCGGGAAGAAGGCCGATGGCCCGACGCAAGCCCCCCTCGCCTTTCAGCGGCGCCTTGGGCAGCCCATCCCCATCCAGCAAAGGATGCCCCACAAAGGTCACGGGAATGTTCCATTTTTCATAAAAGCCGGCCTCAAACGGGAGGATGACCGCCATGTGGTCCACCAGGGCCTTGAGCCTGGCCGCGCGGCCCGGTCGCCATGCCCACAACTGGGGACTGATATAGTAGAGCACCGGGATCCTGAGCCGTTTTGCAGCCGGCGCCACCCTCAGGTTGAAATCGGGAAAATCGACCAGGATGAGCAGATCCGGCTTCAGGTCCCTCAGAAGGCGCCGCACCAGACGCATCCCCCTCAGGATCACCGGGAGCTTGGCGAAAGATTCGGTGACGCCCACGGCGCTCACCTTCCCCGCCTCCATCAGGACCCGGACGCCGGCATCCCTCATGGCACGCCCCCCGATCCCGCAAAAGAAGAGGGTGGGGTCCCGCTTCTTCATGGCGGCCACGAGATGGGCGGCATGGCGGTCGCCGGAGGCCTCCCCCACGACAATGACCACACACCGGCCCTGTCCCTGTCCGGCTTTCACCGGCGGCCTTCTTTCCCGTTATTCGTCACAGCCCGGGACACTTTCCTTCATTTCACCGTTGAACAAGGGATAGCTGGTGGTGCGGATCTGGTCCATGATCTTCAGCGCGACCCCAAGGGCCTTGCGCCCGGTTTCTCCGCTGACCAGGGGCGGTCTTCGACGACGCACGGACTCCACGAAGGCTTTCAGCTCCGCTTCCAGAGCGTCTTTCCTGGGGAAATCGAGCCGGCGGATCCGCATGCCCGGGATGGGCCCGCCGGTGTCGTGGCGGGCCGGGTCGATGAGGGTGATTTCCTGGCCCGCAAAATCCACAGAGATGTATTTGTCCCGCTGGAACAGCCTCAACTTCCTTTCGTCTTTCAGGGAAATACGGCTGGCGGTGACGTTGGCCACACACCCCCCCTCAAACTCCATGCGGGCGTTGGCGATATCCACATGACCGGAAACCACCGGAATGCCCGCAGCCCGGACGTCCTTCACCGCGGCATTGACGAAATTCAAAATGATGTCGATGTCGTGAATCATCAGGTCCAGCACCACACTCACATCCGTACACCGGGGCTTATACCGGCTCAGGCGGTGGGATTCGATGAAAAGCGGCCCCTCCACCACTCCCTCCAGGGCCAGAACCGCAGGATTGAAGCGCTCCAGGTGCCCCACCTGAATGAACCGCCCCCGGGCCCGGGCGATATGGATGAGTTCGTCGGCCTCTTCCAGGGTGGTGGTGATGGGCTTTTCGATGAGGACGTCCACACCGTTTTTCAAAAAATCCCTGGCAATGGAAAAATGATCCAAAGTGGGCACGGCGATGCTCACGGCGTCCACCTGGTGAAGGATCTCCTGGTGTCTCTGATAGGGGCGGGCCCCCACCTTTCGCGCCACTGCTTCGGCGCGGTCCCTCTCGATATCCACGACGGCCACCAGTTCCACGTCGGGGATCTTTTGGTACTTTTCCGCGTGGAAACGGCCCAGGTACCCCACCCCCACCACGCCCATCCGTATCCTTTTCATCTCACCATCCGGTCCGTTCTTTCCTGCACATCTCCGCTTGGTGCGGGTAAACCGCAACAGCGAGCGCATTCCCCCCCGCCTGCGGCGGAGACCCTTCGATCACGGCACCTTCCCCTCTTTCATGCCCACGATGGCAATCCCGAAACGATCGGCTACGGCGATCATCTCCTTCCGATCAAAGACCACGGTCTTTCCCGCGTCCACGGCCAGGGCGCTCACCCCGGCGTCCGCCATGGTATGGACCGTGCGGGCCCCCACGGCGGGCATGTCGAAGCGCGTGTCCTGATTGGGTTTACACACCTTCACCGCCACGGCATTCCCCTTC
>JALVQN010000112.1 GCA_027025555.1 Desulfobacterales bacterium | reverse complement strand
GTATCCCGGAAAATGGCCTGAAAACCCGATGAAGTCCTTCCGGAAACGAAACACAGCCGAGACCCCGCCCCCCGCGCTGATGAGAGGCGGACCGAGGCGGGCCTTTGAGATGGCGCGTTCAAGGGGATCCATGAGCACCTGCCTTTGTGGGGGGGTGATAAAGGGACGGAACCACCCACAACGCCGAGGGGATGGCCCCGCCGATTCCCAAAACCACGGTGACGCCGATGGAGGACAGGGCCGGATGCCGGGCGCAGGCCAGGGCGGCGAACCCGGACAGCGTGGTGAGCCCGGAGACGAAAATGGCGCGTTCCGTATGGGGCCTTTCACCGTGCAAGAGCTTGAAGACCATGAAGATCCCGTAGTCGATGCTCAGCCCCATGACCAGAATGGCGGCCACCACGTTGAAAAGATTGAACTCCAGGCCCAGGGCCGCCATGCCCCCCAAAAGCGTCACGGTGCCGGAGGCCGCCGGAACAAGGGCCAATACAAAAGGCTTGAGCCGCCGGAACAACAGCGCGGCCAGCAGGAGCGTAGCTGCCGTCGCGCGGATGAGAAAGTCCTTGAAATCGTTCGAAATGGCGCTGCTGATGATTTCCCGAAACCGGCTCTGGGATACCAGCACCAGATCCGGGAAGCGCTTTTGGATGCGATGGAAGGTTTTCAGCACCTCCGGAGTGTCCGGGACCAGTGTGGCGATGGAAAATCCCTTTTCGGTCTTTGTCAACAAAGACTCCAGCAGGGGGGCAACACCGTGGGCTGAAAAGGTTTCCAGGGTGACAGGCGCTGCCTGGCGGCGGAGCCGGTCGAAAAAAGGCTTGAAGGCTTGGGGCGAAAAGCCCATGGATGCGGCTTCTGCCCTCAATGCGACCAGGCGGGAAGCCCCCTTTCCCCGCGTCCAGTAGTCTCGCCAGAGCCGTCGGTGGACCTTTTGCAAGGCCTGCGACGGGAAAACAGGCGCCAGGGACAGGGCATCCTGGACCGGGGTTTCCTGTTGAAGCCTGGCGAAGAGCCGGTCGTTTCTTTCCAAGGCCTTTTCCAGGGTGGACCCCTGGCACACCATCATGGCCGCGCGCCGAAAGGCGCCCCATGTTTTTTCGACTTCTTCCTCGGCCTTTAAAACAGCACGGGGAACCCGGTTTATGGCGCCCAGATCCCCGTTGAAGCGGAGATGCCGCATCCCCAACAGACCCAAAACCAAGGCCGCCGTCCAGGCCCCGACAATGGCTTTCCGCCGTGCAGGGAGCGGGAAGCGTATCCATCGAAAAGAGCGTCCGGCAGGACGATCAGAAGGCTTGATGAGATGCGGCAGCACCACCAGAGAGGTCCCCAGCGCAAAGACAAGGCCTGCCATGGCAAAGACCGCCATTTGGCGCTGTCCCGGGAGATTTGAAAAAAGGAGGACCCCGAAGGCCGAAAGCGTGGTCAAAGCGCTGAAGACAACAGGCCGGGCGATTTGGTCGAGGGTCGAGGCCGGATCTTGATGGCCCATGCGCACGGCGAAATAGACATGAAGGCCGAAATCCACCGAGATTCCCAGAAGCACGGCTCCAAAGCCGAGGGTGAGGGCCGACACTTCCGTAAATGCCAAAGAGACCGCCGCAGAGGCCACAACCAAGGAAAATACGGGGACCAAAAAGACGAAAGCCGCCCGCCAATGGGGCAAAAAGAGCAAAAAGAGCAAAAGGAGCAACGCGGTGGAGAGACCGATGACCCGCCACACATCCGCCTTCATGACCTCGGCGTTGGCCGTGGTATACCGGTGAACACCGATGAAATGCGTGTCGATGCCCGGGGGTACATGGAGGGCTATCTGGCGCTTCAGTTCCTCGATAAGGCGCTTGCCTGCCTTGAAATCGGTCCCTTCCACGGGGGTATCCGCCAGGATAAGGGCGTTTTTCCCGTCTTTGCTCAAGAAGCCTTTGGCGGAAAGCCGGAGCCCGGCAATGGGGTTGGCTTTGGCAAATTTCTCCAGGCCGTAGGTGATCAGATTCAGGGGATCGGATCTTAAAAGCGCCTTTTCCGCAATTCCCGAAGGAGACAACACCCTTTGGCGGACCCTTTCCAGGTGCTGCCGGATGCCCTCGGGCGTCAGACTCGCATCGATGCGCTTGAGGTCGGATGCCGTGATGAGGTTGGGAAGGGAATCGAGAATCCACGTGAAAAAGGAGCGCTTCCCGGAAAGATCGGGGCCGGGGACCGCCCGGGTAAAGTAAGGCCGGCCCAGATTCCGGGCCAGTTCCCGGGAGGCGTCCAGAAGCTTTGTCGTGGATGTTTTAGGGCCGGCTTTGAGGGTGATGACGATTTTTCGGGAAAGGGGCATGCGATTTAAAAGAAAAAAGGCCCGGCGGATCTCTGAATGGTCGTCCGGAAGCAACGCGGCGATGTTTTCGGAGATCTGAATCTGCCGGGAAAGGATCCCGCCGGCGGTGACCATGAAAAGCACCCCCAGATAGAGGCCTGTCCGATGGTTTGAAAGAAAGGTATATGTCCTTGAAAAGAAGCTCAAGACCGGCCTCACGGGAACAGCTTGGGATCCACGGGCCCATTGATCTGGACCCCGGTGAAGCGGATCCGGGTGGCGTCGCCGTCTTTTTCATGGATATGGACGGTCTGGACATGTTTCAAGTTGCGGGAAAAAACGATGACGATGCGGTCCAGAAACGCCTTTTCCGCCTCTGAAAGGGGTGTCAGTGTCACCGAGACCGGAAGATTCGGAGCCACGGTCACCCGATATCTTTTCCGGATCCTGGTGAAGTCCCCTTGAATCCAGGCAAAGACCTGATCGGTGAAGTGCTTCAGGGCCGGTGTCGAATCCATGTGGAAGGGGACTGCCCGGGAGGGATCCTTCCGCCATCGGATGCCTTGATCCTTGGAAACGGCGAACCCCTCGATTTCAGGGGTGGTCTGCTCCCATCGCAGGCGGTGGGGTTTCATGTAATAGAAGCGGCCCCGGATGCGGACAGGGGCCTTGAACAGCACCCATCGTTTTTCTTCCATGAAGTTTCCGGAAAGTGTCTTGATGCCTGCTGTGGCAAGACGGATCTTCTCCAGGACCTTGTGGCGTGAGGGGGGCGGGCCGGCCGCCCTTCCAGGGGCCGGGGAAAGAAGACAGATCACGAGAGCCCATGCAGCAGGGATGTTTTTCATTTCCGGAAGGTTCCGCCGCCTGCGTCCGGGACCCATACCTTTACGGATCCGCGGGCGATGCATTGGTCGTCTAAAAAGACTTCACCGTCTGCCATGTAGAATCCACTGAACATTCCGGCAGGCCGGACGCGGACCTGAAACGGCCGCCTGCCGGAGACGCGCTCGAGAAGTTCCACCTTGCGGACACCCACCAGGAAACCCTTCCGGACGGGGAGCCCGGCCAGCAGGTCCTGGTACCCCTTCACCGCGGCGTAGGCCTGGGCAATCAGTTCGGTCATGGCGAAAAGGGGAAGGAGTTGCGTTTCTGAAAAGAGGGGGTTGTCGGCAAGGCGACACGTTTCCACCCGGCCTTCGTTTCCATGAAACGCAAGAAGCCGTTCCACCCAGCGCATGGGGGGCGCATGGGGGATCAATATTCCGGCGGATACAGGCAGGTGCAGGGCGGTTGTCATGGTTCCGGGCGCAGCTCCCTCAGGCGATGGGCGATGGCGTTTTTGGCGGCCTTTTTCAATTCGATGTGCGCCCCGGGGCCGGAAAACAGCACGGGGTCCAAAGGCGAGAGGGCCTCCAGGCGGATCCGGGTGGGCCTCAACGCCAAACGGCCCGGGGGCAACAGGACATCCGTGCCGGAAAGGACGAGGGGAAGAACGGGCCTTTTTGTTTCCATCGCCAGGAGAAAGGCCCCGGAATAGAAGCGGCCCAGGCGACCGTTTCGGCTGCGATGCCCTTCGGGGAAAAAAAGGACGTTTCCTCCCCGGTCAAGGATTTCCCGGGCGCGCCGGGACGCCCTTTCCCAACCCAACCCTTCCACATCCAGGTAATTGGCCATGCGCATGAAGGGCGCATACCAATACATCCGGAAGGGCCAGCTCCGGATGGCAAAGGAGACGTTGTAAAAGGGGAGAAGGGCCATGCAGTAGGTGTCGAAGAAGCTTGAGTGATTGACCACCAGGATCATGGGCTGGAGGGGCTTTACCGCTTCAAACCCTTTGCGGTGAAACCGGACAAAGGGCGCGAGCATGACGATCCATCCCCTTCCGTAGATCCAGATAAACAACCGGACAATACGGTCCGTGGGCCAGCGGGTGGTGGCCTTCCAGATGAAAAAGGCCGCCGGGAAGACGGCGATGGTGCCCACTGTCCACAGGATCAGAAAGGGGTAAACCGTCAGGTTCATGAGAATCCGGGCCAGCGTGGATGCCATCGAAAGCTTTGGGCGAGGATCCTTCTTTTCGGGCGTGCTACGGGATTCCATTTAAGGAGATTGCAGGACCTGGTGCGTCTTTTTAATGACAAAGGCGTGGATGTCTCCCAATGTACGGATGCTGCGGATTTCCTCTTCTTCCCGGATTTTGAATCCGAAAGTCTGCTCTAAAACGATCACCATGTCCACCAGATCCAGGCTGTCCAGCTCCAGATCCTCGAACAGGGTGGCCTCCGGGACCATGGACGCGGGATCCAGTTCAAACTCCTCGGCGAGCGCACTGTTGATTTTTTCAACGATTTCAGAATCCCTCATGGGAGAATCTCCGCAACAGGATGGATGAATTAATGCCCCCTAGAGCAAAATTGTTTTTTAAAATCAACCGCAATGGTTTTGTTTCCGGCCGCCGGACATGCCGAATCTTGCCACAGGCGGGATCCACGTGGTCGAGATTCAGGGTCGGCGTCATTCGCTCTTGCTGCATCATATGGATGCAGGCCATCAGTTCCAGGGCGCCGCTGGCCGCCATGGTGTGCCCCAGGTGCCCCTTCAAGCTGCTTACCGGCACGGAATCTCCGAAAAGCATATGGATGGCTTCACATTCGGCGATATCCCCCTCAAGGGTGGCCGTGGCATGGGCGTTGATATAATCGACGGCGTCGGGTTTCAAGCCCGCATCTTCAAGACACGCGGCCATGCAGGAAAAAATGGCCCCGGCGTCCGGGTTGGCGATGTTGGAAGGGTCCGAGTGGGTGGCAAACCCCACGATTTCCGCCAGAATCGGGGCCTTTCGGTGCGTCGCCGACTCCAGGGATTCCAAAAGCAGAATCCCGCAGCCTTCGGAGCAGACGACACCATCCCGATCCCGGTCAAAGGGCCGGGGGGTTCGTTGGGGGTCCTGATTGAAATGGGTGGACGCCGCATTCATGACGTCAAAGGTGGCGATGAAAAGCGGGTGAAATTCATCGGTGCCTCCGGCCAGCATGAGCCGCTGCTTCCCTGAAGCGATCATCTCATAGGCGATACCCACGGCCTGACACCCGGTGGAACAGGCTGCCGCCGGCGCCAGGGTCCGTCCGGTAATTCCCAGCATCTGGCTCACGTTGGCAGCGGGGGAATGGTTCATGATCTTGAAAAAAAGGGTGGAACGGATCTGCTCCAGGCATGAATCGGAAAAATACTGTCTAAAGAAAGCCTCCAGAGTCCCCACGCTCCCCACGGTGGAGCCGATGGCCACGCCCAGCGCTTTTCCGGTTTGCAGGGCGAAAGAGACCTTTGCCTGGGCCAAAGCCTCCCGGGCCGCCAAGGCGGCGAAGACGGAGCCCGCTGACATGGACCGTCGGTATTTTCGGGGGATTTCCATGGGATCCACGTCCCTGACCCGGCCCGCCACGTGGCTCCTGAGCCCTGGAATGCCGGTGGTTTCCGGCAGGAAACGGATCCCGCTTCTTCCGCTGGAGAGTCCGTGGAAAAAGGCGACGGTGCCCTTGCCGAAAGGAGAGACAGCACCCATTCCGGTGATGACGACACGGTTTACCGGCATGCGTTCAGTTCCTTCCGGATACGATCGTGGTCCAGGATGCTTCCACAGGTGAGGAAGGCGGAGATGACGGCGCCCAGGACACCCGGCGCCACCACCGCCTGTCCGACGAGATAAAGCCCTTTGATCCGGGTGGCGGGTCCCGGGTTGTATTGTCCGATCCGGTGTTTGACGCCATACAGGCTCCCTGCGGGGCTGTTGGAAAAATCCCTTAACGTCAGGGGGGTGGCCCCTTCCACGACCTCCACGGCATCTTTAAATTCCGGGCAGCTTTCTTCCATCCGATGTTTCAGAATCCCCATGATCCGGCCTTTAACCCTCTGATAGCCCTCGGGACGGTGTCCGGCCCGGGTATCTTTCCACGGAGCGGTTTGGTTGGCCATGGAAGGGCAGATGACGGCAACCCCCTGACTTTCGGATCTTCCGTTTTCCGGTGTCGCCGATGAGATGAAAAGGGGCCGTTTCTCCAGCGGGCAATTGTTGGTGAAGGGGTCTTTTGTGTCGGCGGAAAAGACGAAAAGGTTCCTTTTCTTTAAAGGATTTCGACCTGATCGGTTCACCCCGTAAAGGATGAAAGAAGAGAAGGATTCATCCAGAGCTTCCAGGCGCCTGATGTAGGCCGGCCTGAAAAGGCCGGAGGGAACCAGGTTCAGCAGGAAGCGGGGGTGGATCGAGGAGATGCAGGCTCTGGATAAAATGCGCGTGCCGTCTTGAAGCCGCACGGCTTCCGGATGGCCCGTCCCGGAGAAGTCGATTGCCGAAGCCCGTTGGCCGCAAAACACATCGACACCGATTTCAGACAGCCTTTCTTCAAAAGCGTGAACAAGGCCGGCGCCTCCTCCCCGGAGGCCGTGAACCGAGGTGTAATAAGAGCCCACCACGGCCGCGTGCTGGGAAAAGGGGACTTCTTCGGGGCTGACGCCGTGGAGATAGCAGTGGCCCGAAAGGATGCGTTTGAGATGACGGTCCTTGAACAGGCTGTCCAGGACCGCTTTCAGGCTAGGGCCGTAGACGGTTCGAAGCTTCTGAAAGGAACTCATATCCTGGTCCAAGTTGAGATAGGGCCTGGATTGGAAGCTTTCCCGGACCGCATGAAAAAAATCCCTGATGCCCTTTTGTTCTTTGGGAAAGACCGAACAAAACCGTTCCTGGATGCGGTTGTATCCACAGGGAAAAAGGAAGTCCTCCTTCAAAGAAGGAAACCGGAAAAGATCGAATCCGTCCGGATCAAAGGGGATTTTTTGGATTTTGTCGTTAATTCCCAGGTACCGGAAGAAAATATCCAGGATTTCCCCGTCGTCCAGACCGCCTGTGTAATGGAAGCCTGTATCGAAATAAACGCCCCTGCGGTGAAAACCCCTGAGGACCGGCCCCATGCGACCGGCGGCTTCGATGAGGGCCACGGAATGTCCGTGTTGGGCCAGGATGACGGCGGTCGTCATCCCCGAAATGCCGGCACCGATGATGGCAAAATCGTACTTCACGCTTCAAACCCCAAAATCAAACAGGCGTTCGTGCCGCCGAACCCGGCGGAGTTGCACATGACGGTGCCGGGCCCTTTGTCAAGAGTCCCGGTGACAATATTGAGCTTTTTGGTGTGTTCGTCGGGGCCTGAAAAATTGATGTTGGGGGCGATGAATCCCCCGCGGGCCATGAGGACCGAGTAGACCACCTGGGACGCCCCCGACATCCACAATTCATGGCCGGTCATGGACTTGGTGGAGGATACGGGGGGGCACCTGTCTCCAAAGACCGAGAAGATGTTTTCCGCTTCGGCCGCGTCCCCTTCCTGGGTGGAAGTGGCGTGGGCACAGATGTAATCGATGTCCGACGGCGTCATCTCCGCCCGTTTCAGGGCCTGTTGCATGGCGCGTTGCAGGCCGTCCAGGCTGGGCATGGACAGGAATGCCCCGTCGGAAGAGAATGCATAAGCCAGGATTTCTCCCAGCACCGGCGCGTTTCGCGCTTTTGCAAGATCCATGCGCTCCAGAACCAGCGCAGCCGCTCCCCCGCTGGGAATCAGCCCGTCCCGGTCCTTGTCAAAAGGCCGGGAGGCGGCTTCCGGTTCCTGAGTCCGCGTGGAAAAAGCGCCCAGACCGTCGAAGCTGCAGACGGTCTCCCAGTTGATCTCCTGGGCACCGCCGCAGATCACGCGTTCCTGTCTGCCCGTGGCCACGAGGTCGGCGGCCTGACCCACGGCGTGTCCGCCGCTGGAGCATGCGGCACTGAGGGTCCAGCAGGCGCCCCGGGTCTTTAAGATGGTGTTGAGGTTCATGGTGATGTTGGAGGTCATGAGCCGGAAGATCCAGCCGCTGCCGATGGATCTGGTTTCCCCATGCGTTTTCAGCAGATCCGCCTGCTGGACGGCGGCCTGGCAGCTGGAATCACACCCGAAAACCAGGCCGGTCTGGTCGTTTTGGAGGTCTTTGGGAGCAAGCCCGGCCATTTGGATGGCATCCGTTGCGGCCGCCCAAGACCACAGGGAGAACTCCGGCATGGTCTTTCGATGCTTTCGGTGGAGGGGCCTTTTCAGCGCAAACGCCTCGATCCTTCCGGTCAGAGGGCTCCTGAATCCCAGGGCGGTCCGGGCGGGGTCCACGACGATGCCGGATTTTCCCAGGCGGAGGGCCTCGGACACGGAGCGAACATCGTTTCCCAGGCAGGAGATGATACCGATTCCGGTGATGGCCACGCGATACATAAAATCTGTTCCGATGTAGGGGGAAAATTACAACTGCAAAGGGTCCACGGAGGGCCCGCCGATTACATGTGGACCCCTCCGTTGACACCGATGACCTGACCGGTGATATAAGCGGCCCTTTTGGAACACAGAAAGGAGACCACGGCGGCCACTTCCTCGGGGAGGCCGAAACGCCCCATGGGAATGGTGGGAAGAATCCTTTCCTCGGGGAGTTTCGCCGTCATGTCGGTTTGAATAAAGCCGGGAGAGACGGCGTTGACCAGGACGTTTCTCTTGGCAACCTCCGCTGCCAGGGCCTTGGTGGCGCCGATGAGCCCCGCCTTGGCCGCGCTGTAGTTCACCTGGCCCGGCATCCCGGTCTCCCCGGACGTGGAGACAATGTTGATGATTCGTCCCCGGCGCTTTCGGAGCATGGCGGTCAGGACCGCTTTGGTGACCAGGAAGAAACCGTCCAGTGAAACGGACAGGACCGATTTCCATTCCGAGGGGGTCATCCAGGCCATGAGAACATCCTTGGTGAACCCGGCGTTGTTGACCAGGACATGGGGCGCATGGTCTTCCAAGAGCGGCGTGAGACACGCTTCCATGGCCTGGGCATCGGTGACGTCGAAGGGCGTCAGGCGGCACCGGCGTCCCGCGGCCCTGACGGCTTCGGCCACCCGAGCGGCGGCTTCGGTGTCGGTGCGGTAGTTCAGCCAGATATCGAAACCGTCTTGGGCCAGGGCCCTTGCAATGGCGGCCCCGATGCCCCTGCTGCCCCCGGTGATCAAAGCGATGCCATGGGCAGCCTTTTTCATGGAGAAGGCGCTCCGGCGATGACGCGGCCTTGGGCGTCGAAGACCACGATAAAGCTTCTGAAGCGGTTGGTCCAATAAACCCACTCGTTTGAATCCAAAGACGGTGTCCTGTGGGCAGCGGGGTATCCCAGGGCCATCCGGACGCCGTCCTTGGTCATGCCCTTATAGACCTTGCCCTCCCGAATTCCCTTAAGATCGATTTCAGACAGGCCGCTTAAGTCCACCTTGGTGGGAGACGCAATCAGCTTCCAGTACTCTTCCGGTTCCATGGCCATGCGCTTTTTGTCGAACTCAAAATACACTTTTTTCCCGGAATCCAGTAAGATCATGGTAAATATGGATGACCGGATATGTCCCCCTTTCTTGAAACGCACCTTGGTGTTGAGGGGAATGAGGATGTGACCGGCCCCGGGATTGGTCCAGTTGGCGTAGCTGGCCTTGATATCCCGCCGGCCCTGCTGGGCATGGATATTGTTTTTCAAATAAAGGGGCCCTTCTGCTCCAAGCACCGCACAGGTGATGAAAAGAGAAAGAATGAACCCCCCTCCTGTCCCCCGAAGGACTTTCGTGAATCGATCCATTATAGACGGCACTCCTTTATGATTGTATCGGTTCTGACTATAGTATAAGTAAACCAGAAACGGCTCTATTTTTTTCACAAGGCATGCCGGGTGTCAAGGAGGAAAACCCGGCGTATAAGGGGTTGGAAAAGGAGATAAGATGAAAGCAGACATTTTGAAAGTGGTTATGGAAAAGGATCCCAACCAACGGGAGTTTCACCAGGCAGTGGGGGAGGTGGTGGAATCCATCCTTCCGGTGCTCGATCGCAACCCGGAATATCGGAAAGCCAAGATCCTCGAAAGGCTGGTGGAACCGGACCGGGTGGTCCTGTTTCGGGTTTCCTGGATGGATGACCGGGGAGAAATCCATGTGAACCGGGGGTTTCGGGTGCAGATGAACAACGCCATCGGACCTTATAAAGGCGGGTTGCGCTTTCACCCGTCCGTGAATCTGGGAATCCTCAAGTTTCTCGCCTTCGAACAGGTTTTCAAAAATGCCCTGACCACCCTTCCCATGGGGGGCGGCAAAGGGGGGTCTGATTTTGACCCCAAGGGAAAATCGGATAACGAGGTCATGCGCTTTTGTCAGAGTTTCATGGGGGAGCTTTTCCGGCATATCGGTCCCCATACCGACGTTCCCGCCGGCGATATCGGTGTGGGCGCCCGGGAGATCGGATACCTTTACGGCATGTATAAGAAGCTGGTCAATGAATTCACCGGTGTGTTGACCGGCAAGAATCTCAATTGGGGAGGGAGTCTCATCCGGCCCGAGGCCACCGGCTACGGAAGCGTTTACTTTGCCGCGGAGATGCTGGCAACGAAAAACAAGACCCTCGAAGGATGCGTCTGTCTGGTTTCCGGCTCGGGGAACGTGGCCCAGCATACCGTGGAAAAGCTTTTGGATTTCAATGCAAAACCGGTCACCCTTTCGGATTCTTCCGGTTATATCTTTGATGAAGAGGGCATTGACCGGGACAAACTGGCCTTTGTGAAACGTTTGAAAAACGTCAAGCGCGGACGCATCAAGGCGTATGCCGAGAAATACCCCCATGCCCTCTATACGCCCGTGGACCCCGCCTTGGACTACAACCCCCTCTGGGATCATTCGGCCGACTGTGCCTTTCCCAGTGCCACCCAAAATGAAATCAATGAAAAGGATGCGCGAAACCTGGTGAAAAACGGCGTCAAGGTCGTGTGCGAAGGGGCGAACATGCCCACAGTCCCCGAGGGGGTGGACATCTTCCTGGACAGCCACATCCTCTATGGTCCGGGCAAGGCGGCCAATGCGGGCGGCGTCTCTGTTTCGGGCTTGGAAATGACCCAGAACAGCATGCGCCTTTCCTGGACGCGGGAAGAGGTGGACAAGCGCCTGAAGATGATCATGCACAGCATCCATCAGACCTGCCTGAACGCCGCCGAAGCCTATGGAAGCCCCGGCAACTATTTCAAGGGGGCCAACATCGCCGGGTTCGTGAAGGTGGTGGAGGCCATGATGGACCAGGGGCTGGTATGAACCGGGGTCGGCGGGGGCAGGGCGTGATTTCTAAGGACAAAATCCGGGATACGGTGTGGGGCGGGCTCAAGTTCGGCCGATTTGTCCTGGAGCGTTTCAGCGAAGACCGGTGCACGCTCATCGCTTCCGCCCTGACCCTCACCAGCCTCTTGGCCCTGGTGCCGCTCATGGCCGTGGCATTGGCGATCTTTTCCGCCTTTCCCGGCTTCACCCAAATGGTGGTGGAAGTCCAGAACTTCTTGTTTAAAAACTTCGTTCCGGATTCCGGCGCCGTGATCCAGAGTTACCTTTTGGAGTTTGTGGCCCAGGCCCAGCAGCTCCAACTTTTCGGGATTCTCTTTATCATTGCCGCGGCGCTCTTGCTCATGGCCACCATCGACAACGCCTTCAACACCATCTGGCGCGTGCAGAAGAAGCGGCCGTGGATCCGGCTCTTTTTGCTGTACTGGGCGGTCTTGACATTGGGCCCGATCCTGGTGGGATTCAGCGTGGGACTGACCTCCTATTTTGCCTCCCTGCCCGTGATATCCGATGCCGCCCACCAGGTGGGCGGGCTCCAGAAGACGATTCTCCCTTTTATGCTCACCGGCACCTGCCTCACGCTGACCTATGCCGTCGTGCCCAATTGCAGTGTCCCCATCCGCCATGCCCTGTGGGGCGGCATCATCGCCGCGTTGCTCTTCGAGGTTTCAAAGCGGGGCTTTGCCCTTTACATCACCACAGTGCCCACCTACCGGCTTGTTTTCGGGGCGCTTGCAACGGTCCCCATCTTCTTCATATGGGTTTACCTGTCCTGGAACATTGTCCTTTTCGGCGCAGAGATCGCCCATGGACTCTCCGTTTACCGGGCCCACGGGGAAGCCGCGCCGAATCACGATGTGGTGCATGCTCTCGAGATCCTCCTGGCCTGTCGCAAACGGCAAAAAGAAGGCCTGCCCGCCACCCCGGAAGCCCTGGGAAGGATGCTGCCCCAAATGGGGCGGGCACCCCTGGATGCCACCCTGAAGGGCCTTCAAGAGGCCGGGATCCTGGGGGCGCTTGCCGGCGGCGGCTATGCTTTGACGTGGGACCTTGAAGACCTCACCCTGGCCATGGTTTACCGGAAATTGGGCTGGCCCCTTCCCAGTCCGGAAAATCCCCGCTTGCCCCGAAAGTTCGAAAGGGTTTTCAAAGAGGCCAACCAGACCCTGGAGGCCCTTTTTTCCATCCCCCTGGCCAGGCTGATGGACGAGTAAGACGCCCGAGTCCCTTTGAGTCTTTTATCGGCATCGGAAAAGGGGTCTTCCCGTTTTTCAAGGTTTCTGGTGCCGGTAAAGAGGTCTTTTTTCCCCATCGGTCAGTCGCTCAAGGCGGCGGTGGGATCCGGACGTCGCCTTTTTCCTATGGATTTGAAGGATGAATCCGGAGGACCTTGGCGCCTTTGGCTTTTTTTTGCTTCAGCTCCAGGAGGGCCGCGTTGGCCTGTTCCAGCGGAAATTCCCGCACGTGGGGCCGGATGGGAATCCGGGCGGCCAGGTCAAGGAAATCGCCCACGTCTTTCCGGGTCACGTTGGCCACACTCTTGATTTCTTTTTCCATCCACAGATGCTCGGGATAATCCAGGAAAAGGAGTTGGCTTTTGTCTCTTTCTTCCTTGCGGATGGCGTTGATGACCAGGCGTCCGCCCGGCTTGAGGCATCGAAGGGCTTCCAGGACCGGCTTCCAGGCCGGGGTGGTATCGATGAGGGCGTCCAGTTTTTCCAAAGGGGTATCGGCGGTGTCCCCGGCCCAGGCGGCGCCCAGGGCGCGGGCGAAATCCCGTTCCGAGGCGCTTCTGGCAAAAACATGGACCGGCGTGTCGGGATACCGGTGCTTCACCATCTGAAGGACCAGGTGGGCCGAGGCGCCGAAACCGGTAAGGCCCAGGCTTTGACCGTTTCGAATCCCGGCAAGCCTTAAAGAGCGGAGCCCGATGGCGCCGGCGCACAGCAGCGGTGCGGCTTCGGCGTCTGAAAAAACCTCGGGGATCGGATAGGCGAAATCCTCCTTTAGGGTCATGAACTGGGCATAACCGCCGGGCGCGTCTCTTCCCGTGGCCTTAAAGTCTTTGCACAGATTTTCTTTACCGGCGCGGCAAAAGGCGCAGGTGCCGCACGCCGAAAAAATCCAGGCCACCCCCACCCGGTCACCGCCCTTGAAGCGTT
>JALVQN010000111.1 GCA_027025555.1 Desulfobacterales bacterium | reverse complement strand
CGGGATACCCCCTTTTGCCGGCCTTCGTCCAGGTCGCCTGCGCCTCGGACCTCATCCGCCGGGCGGCCCATATCGAAGCCGTCCCCGCCGTCGTGGAAAAGGCCAAGTTCCTTGCGGAAATTCATCCCGGAGACGAGGTCTGCATCGAGTGCACCCGGCTTGCGGGCTCTGAAAAAGAACGATGGAAGGCCGCCGTCTATCTGGGTCAATCCGTGGCCGCCACATTTCAACTGACCTTTCAAGAAGGGGAGACCCCCTCATGAACAAGCCCTATTTCCCGCGTTCGGAAGACGGGGTGGCCCCTTTGCGGTGCACGGTTTCCCGCCGGGTGCGTTTCGAAGAAGTCGATGCATTGGGGATCGTCTGGCACGGTCGCTATGCCAGTTTCTTCGAAGACGCCCGGGCCGCCCTGGGGGCGCGTTACGGAATCGGATACATGGATTTTTTTTCGGAAAAGATCCTTGTCCCCATCAAGATCCTGCACGTGGACTACCACCTGCCCCTGACTTTCGACGAGTCCTTTACCATTGAAGCCGTTTTACACTGGAGTGAAGCCGCCCGCCTGAATCACGAGTACATCCTTCGAAACAAAAAGGGGGACATCACCACCACGGGCTATACGGTCCAGCTCATGCTGGATGCAAACGGCGAGGTCCTCGTGATCCCGCCCCCCTTTTTTAGAGATTTTTGCAACCGATGGAAAAACCGACAGCTTCACATCCGGCAATCTGGGTAACCCATGCCGCGGCGGTGACGGCCCTGGGCGACACCTTGGATGCCACGTGGAACCGCCTCATGGAGGGAAGGACGGCCATCCGTCGGATACGTCGTTTTTCCACCGCGCCTTACGCATCGCATATGGGCGCATGCATCGAGGACCTGAAGCCCGAAGGGTCCGCCTCCATGATCCATGGACTCATGGACCGGGTCCTGGAAGGGTTTCCGCCCCTGCCGCGGGACACCCTGCTCATTACGGCCACCACCAAGGGCCCCGTCGATGTGCTGGAGCGCGTATGCCGCGGCCAGGCCTCGGATGGCAAGGCGGGCCTGATTCCGCATTTTGTCAAAACCCTTTCCCAAAGACTCGGCCTTGGATCGCCGGGATTCAATGTCAGCGCCGCGTGTGCCTCGGCCACCGTGGCCCGGGCCCAGGCCTGCGGCCGGATCGCGTCGGGGAGGGTAAAACAAGTGGCGGTGATTTGTGCGGAGATGGTCTCGGAATTCGTCTTTTCCGGGTTTTCGGCCCTTCAGATCCTTTCCGACCGGCCATGCGCCCCCTTTGATCGAAACCGGAAGGGCCTTTCCCTGGGGGAGGGGGCGGCCGCCTTTGTATTGACAGCCCCCGGGCGGGAAGAATCCCCGGGCGCTCTCCCCCTTGCGAAAATCCATGGATGGGGCGTCGCCTCAGACGCCGAACACATCACCTCACCGGCTCCGGACGGCAGCGGGCTGATCCGCGCCATAGCGCGGGCCCTGGAGGTTGCCGGCGTCGGCCCCGGCGCCATCTCGGCCATCAACGCCCACGGCACCGGAACAGTGTACAACGACCGCATGGAACTGGTCGCCTTCAACAGCCTTTTTAAAAAGCGAAAGATCCCGGTTCATTCCGTGAAGGGGGCGGTGGGGCACACCCTGGGGGCCGCCGGCGGCATCGAATCGGCCGTCTCCATCAAGGCATTACAGAAAAGGCGCCTTCCCCCCACCGTGGGGCTCCGGGTCCCGGACCCCCTGGGAAAAGGGCGCCTCTTTTTTGAACCGGTTCCTCTTTCGCCGGGGTACATCCTCTCCACCAATTCCGGCTTCAGCGGTATGAATGCGGCCCTGATCATCGGGGGAGGGAATCTTCCATGAAGGTCGATCTCCTGGGCGCGGGCTGGGCGCTCCCGGCGGACGGAGGCACCGGAAAGCGGGCCCGGGCCTTCGCATTCGCATCAAGACGCCCCGCGGAAGGGGCCACACGGATCCGCCTGGATCCGCCTTATCCGAGACTGGCCCGGATGAACCCCGTCTCCAGAGTCGCCCTGGCGGCCCTGGTAGGGGCCATGAAAACGGCGGGTCTCGCCTCGTGGCGCCGAAAAAGGGACATCGGCATCGTTGCCGCCACCCGGACCGGATGCCTGAATACAGACATGGACTACTTCAAGGAGATTCTCGCCCAGGGGGGCGCCTCGGCCAGTCCCCATCTCTTTGCCTATACCCTGCCCTCTGCCTTTATGGGGGATGCTTCCATCTATCTGGGGCTTGTGGGACCCGCTTTTGTCATCCAGGAAGAAGACCCCTTCAGCCTCACCGGCCTGACACTGGCCGTGGACCTTCTCTTCATGGGAGACGCCCGGTTCATGGGGGTGGGAGCCTGGGATGACGGCCTCGGAGGCCCTTTCGGATCCGGGAAGGATTCGGGCCCCCATGCCCTGTTCATGGTCATCGGGAAGGCGGATGAAAACAGGACAGGCCATGGCCCCATCCAAATGACACGAGGCGACGCCGTCTTGTTCCGGGGGAAACCGGTCATGAGCCTTGTCGATATTTTCCGGGCGTATGCCCCGCCCTTCCACGGGGATTGGCGGGGACGCAGCGGGAATCCATGACGATTCAGGAGACTTTGCAATGCACATGCATTTGATCTATCCCTATTGGCCCAAGCTTAAAAGACAGACCGAGTTCCATCTTCCCCCCCACGGCCCCGTGGTCTTTGCCGCCGAAGTGCCGGAATGGGTATCCCTGCACTTCACCGATGAAAACGTGGAGCCTCTGGTCTTTGATGAAAGGGCCGACCTCGCGGCCATATCGGTCATGCTCACCTGCCAGCTCCCCCGGGCCTTTGAAATCGCCCGGCAATACCGACGGATGGGCATCCCGGTCCTCATGGGCGGCATCGCCGCGGCGTTGCACGCCGACGAGGCGGCCTCGAATGCGGATGCCGTCTTTGTCGGGGAGGTGGAAGGGCGCTTCGGAAAGGTTCTCGACGATTTCCGGAAAGGGCGCCTCAAGAAACGCTACGATTACCTCAACGATCCCCCGGACATCCATCTTGTGGGAAGGGCCCGGAGAGACATCCTGAACAGGGATCGCTATGTCTACCGGGGCGTCCGGATGCTCGATCTGGTCCATGCCTCCAGGGGCTGCCGGTTCAACTGTTTCCCGTGCTGTGTGGGGTTTCTGGGGGGGCGCAAGTTCCGGCCCAGGCCCATCGAGAAGGTCATCGCGGAGATGGCTTCCATCCCCAACAACCGCCTTTTCATCGTGGACAATTCCCTGGCCCAGGACCGGAAATGGCTCACGGAACTCTTCACCGCCATGATCGACCTGAAAAAAAAGTGGGTTTCCCATCCGATCCTGGATGACGACCGCATCCTCGACCTGGCAGCAAGAGCCGGCTGCTGGTATGTCTATCAGGCCATCTTTGACACCTCCCCTGTCATCCGGAACCGGGTGAAACGCTTGAAAGACCACGGCATCGGCGTGGAAGGGACCATCCTCTTGGGAACGGACGAACAGACCGAAGAGAGCATCTTCCGGCTTGTCGAGTTTCTTTTGGAGATCGATCTGGACCTGGCCGAATTCACCATCCTGACCCCCTTTCCCCACACCCCCATCCGCGCCAGGTTCGAAAAGCAAGGGCGGATTTTGAGCAACAACTGGCTCGACTACACCTGCGACCGGGTCGTCTTCCGGCCCAAACGGATGTCGGTGGACACCCTGGAAAGGATGTACCACTGGGCCTGGGACACCTTCTACAGGGAAACGCCTCAAGCGCTCAAAATGGCAGGCCTCTTTCAGAAGGTCATTGAAAAAGAGATGGCCGACGGCACCCACCGACGCTTTGACAAGGGAAAGAGACGGCGGTTCAAAGGGGCTTCGGGTAATCCGTGAAACGGGAAAAGAGCGCCCATGGCCGTGTTGAATGAAAAAAAGATCCTCCTGGTGCATCCCCTGGGCTATGCACCCGACGCGGCTGGAAGGGACATCTCCAGGATCGCCAACATCATGCCGCCTCTGGGCTTGGCGAGCCTTTCGGCCTACCTGGCACGGCACGGCATCGAGAGTGCCATCATCGACTGTTTTGCCCGTCCCGATTCGATGCGCCTGATCCGGGAGTTCCTCGTCACGGAAAGGCCGGCGGGCATGGGATTGAGCTGTACCACCTCCAGCTTCTTGGACGGCGTCCGCATCGCCCGCATGGCCAAAGCCCTCCTGCCCGGTCTCACGGTGGTCTTCGGCGGCCCCCATGTTTCCGCCCTCAAGGAAAGGGTCCTGGCCGATTTCCGGGAAATCGATTTTACCGTCATCGGAGAAGGGGAGAAGAGCCTGGAAGAGCTCATCGCCGGCGGATACAAGGGCTCCCCGGCCATAAAAGGCATCGTCTTCCGGGAAAAGGACGGGACCGTCCGGTTTTCCGGCAGGCGTCCCGGCCTGGTCCTGGACGCTCTGCCCTTTCCGGCCTATGAAAAGCTTGTGGGGTTCCCGGAGGCCTATCCATTGCCCATCTTCAACTATCCCCGGTCTCCCCATACGAGCTGCATCTCCAGCCGCGGCTGTCCCTACGGATGCAGCTACTGCGACCGCTCGGTCTTCGGGAACAGCTTCCGGTTCAACAGCGCCGCGTATCTCTACACCCATTTAGCCCGGATATTTCATGAAAGTTATTAATTGAGCCATGGATCGTTGAAAATCAATGGTGCTGAGTTAAAGGCCATAAACCATCTCGTACTTTACTACCGCAGGAGGCCAATTTTCGGTTCCAAAGCGGG
>JALVQN010000110.1 GCA_027025555.1 Desulfobacterales bacterium | reverse complement strand
ATGAAGAACGCAACTACTGCAGCCGCGTATGTTGCAGCCAGGCCGTGAAAAACGCCTTGAAGCTGAAAGAGAAAAATCCGGGCATGGATATCACCATTCTCTTTCGGGACATGCGCACCTACGGTTTCAGCGAAGATTATTACCGGGAGGCCGCCGACAAAGACGTCAAGTTCATCCGCTATGAGCCGGAGAATCCTCCCGGGGTGGAATCGGTGGAGGAAGGCGGACGACCGGTTTTGCGTGTTGTCGCCACTGACCCCATTCTGGGCCAGACCCTTGCCATCGATGCCGACTACCTGGCCTTGGCCGCGGCCGTCATCCCGCCTGCCGACAACAAGGAGATCGCCCAACTGTTCAAGGTCTCCCTGGGGCCGGACGACTTTTTCAAAGAAGCCCACGTCAAGCTGAGACCCGTGGAGTTCGGGACCGACGGCGTGTATCTGTGCGGCATGGCCCACTACCCCAAACATATTCCTGAAACCATCAACCAAGCCTACGGGGCTGCGAGTCGTGCGCTGACCCTTCTCTCCCACGACATCGTCACGGTGTCGGGCTCCGTCTGTGCGGTCACCGATGTCAAATGCATCGGTTGCGGAGCATGTGTTGCCGCCTGTGCATACGGCGCCATCGAGCTTCGAAAGACGCGGCAGGGCAAAAAAGCCCTCGTGAATCCGGTGATCTGCAAGGGAGACGGTCTTTGCAATGCCGTGTGTCCCACCGGCGCCATTTCATTGAAGCACTTCACCGACTTCGAACTGTGCAACCAGATTGACGCCGCCGTTTCCCAAGAGGCGATCCTGCAGCAAGTCGACCGTGCCGCGGGGGATGCATAAAAAGACGCGGAAACAGCCCATACGTCCTGGATTGGATCTTTTAAAACACAAAGGAGTAGAGAACGGATGAGTCCATCGCTGAGTTTCAAACCGAAAATACTGGGTTTTGTCTGTCACTGGTGAGGCTACGGGGCTGCTGACCTGGCTGGAGTTTCCAGACTGCAATATGCCACGGACATTCGGTTGATTCGCGTCATGTGTTCCGGCAGAGTCGACCTGGAATTTGTGCTTCGGGCGTTCTCCAACGGCATGGACGGCGTCTTCATCGGCGGTTGCCGGCTCAATGAGTGCAACTACATTACACACGGCAACTACTATGCCCTGAACATGACGCTGTTGTGCCGGAAGATCCTGGAGCATGTGGGACTGAATCCCCAACGCCTGAAGACCGCTTTCATGTCCTCGGGTGAGGGCAACCTCTTTGCCGAAGAGGTCAATGATTTCTGCAAAACCATAGAGAAACTGGGACCCCTGGGTCAGCGGGAGGGCGTGGACAAAGAGGCGCTGAAAGCCAGGCTGGATGAAATCCGAAAACTGGTGCCCTACATCAAGATGGCTGAAAAGGAGAAACTCCTGCTGCGCTTTGACAATCTGGAGGCATACGACAACCTCTATACCCGCGAAGAGATCGACCGGCTGCTCCTTGAAGCGGTTTCCTACTATATCGAACCCGGCAAGTGTCAGGCCTGCATGATATGCCTTCGCAGATGTCCGGTGGAGGCCATTTCCGGCGGAAAGAACAAGATTCATGTCATTGACCAGGAACAATGCATCAAATGCGGAACCTGTTTTGAGGTTTGTCCGCCGCGATTCGGGGCGATCCGGAAGATATCCGGTGAGCCCGTCCCGCCCCCCATTTCCGAAGAAGAAAGAACGATTGTCAGGGTTCGAAAAGAAAAAGCCGGGGTATCATGATCCTGGAGAAGGCCCTTTGGTTTTTTCCGGGCCGTTTCAGGCCGGTGCCGGAGCCTTTGACCCCGTGGTCGCGCCGGTGACGCGCTGAAACCCGCAAAAGACGTAAATGCCGGATGCCTTTGAGGGAGATGCCAGGGTGATGTTCACGGAATCGGCCAGTTCCACGGCCAGGGCCGTGGGGAAGGAGGCGGCCAGGATGAAGGGGATTCGGGCACGGGCGGCTTTCTGGACCATTTCGTAGCTGATGCGCGAAGACAGGATCAACACCTTTGCCTGATGAAGGGTCCCTTCCAGAAAAAGCTTTCCGACGGCCTTGTCCAGGGCATTGTGACGGCCCACATCTTCGGCCAGGGCCAGGCGTTCGAAATGCGCGCTGTAAAGGGCCGCGGCATGGGAAGCACGGGTCTGCTTGTAGAGCGCCTGGGCATCTTTTAATGTCTCCAGGCAGTGACGGGCTTTTTCCAGGTCAATGAAGGGGCCGTCGGGCAAGACCTCCACCATCTGGGTCAGGTCTTCAACCAACTCCTTGCCGCAGATGCCGCAACTGGTTTGGCTGACAAATCCGCGGCGTTCCAAAACAGCGGTAATGGCCTTGAGTCGGTTTCGCGTGACGGTGAGGGTCACCACGTTGGTGGTCTCGCCTTCACAGGCGGCGATGGTTTCAATATCCTCGGGAGTCTCCAGGATGCCCTCTGCCAGGCAAAATCCGGCGGCATGGGCGGGTTCATCGCCCGGCGTACGCATGACCACGGCATAGGGCCGCCCCTGCACCCGGATGGAAAGGGGCTCTTCTTTCAGCAGGTCCAACCCGGTGGGCGTCTTTTCTTTTTCATTCTGAAACAGGACGCTGAAAAAAGAAGTATCCACGTTGGAAGGGTCTTTCCCAAACCGGGTCATGCCTGTCGGCTGACTTTTTTGCTTGGTCTGTTTTACTTTCACGCCTCAAGGCCCTCAAGCGATCTTTATATGGAGATATTTACTGAAAACTCTTGAAACAATCAATCCTTATCGGAATTTCCGGATCCGTGCACCGGGTATCCAAAACCGGTTTGAACCCCTTTTACCGGGCAAGGGGAAGATGAAAAGGCCCATGGAATTTGATGCGGGATGTTATCTGAGCCGACTGTCCCAAAAACTCGATTCAGCCACACTGTCATGCCAGTAAATGGGCGCAGAGGCAATGGAAGATCCGGCATCTGTGGCAAGCAGCAGCAACTCGATATCAAAGGAAAAGGTCCTGACCCGGGTGTTGGGCAGGATTCGTCTCAAAAGGGTTGCGTGAAAAGCCTTGAGACCGCATTGGGTGTCTGTGATTTCCCCGATTTGGGGAAAGAGTTTGGAAAAGACAAGGCTGCGCAAACCGACCATTAGCCGGTCAAAGGCGGTCAATCCCCGGACTTCCCCGTTTTTCCCCCACGGGCCCCGGCAAATGCCCCCTGGGTCATACCGTGAGGCAATGGCAGCCAGGGTCTTGTCGGTTTGTTTTTCCAGCAACAGACCCGTTTGATTCACGGGGGCGGCCATGTCCGCATCCGTATAGACCACCATGTGGGGGGTCTCCTTTTTACGATAATCTTTTAAAGCCTGCCACATTCCATATTGAATAGAGCCCCCTTTGCGGCTGTCCTTGGTGGATTCCAGGCCCTGAAGAACCGGCGAGCGGCGTTGGATGCCCTCTTCAAGATAAAGGACTTTGATGTTTCTGTAACCATGGGCTCTTACGATTTCTTCTGCGATCCGTCCGCTTTGGTATGGACAACCATCATCCACAAGGATCATGTCAAACGTGATGGGGCAATCCTCCAAAAGCCATGCCATTTGATCGTGTTTCCGCCTGATGAAATCCTCACCATAAGGATTTTCCCTTGTTTTTGGGCGGATTCGGTGGTGCTCACGGTACATGGCAACGACCAGAGAGACATGCAGCGGGAAATCCATCTGTTTGATACACCTTTTGGACAGCGCGATCTTTGAAACCAGAAGCACGGCGTTTTTATATTTTTCCGGGCATGCAGTGAGCCACCGGTCGAAGCTTTGAAGAGAAGAAAGCCTTGTATAGCGCTTCATTAAATCATCCGCTGCCTCGAAAATGGGTTGATCTTGGCTGGTATCGGTCAAATCGATTTCATCGGGAAGCGTTTTTGACAGCGCCCTTACGGCGTCTTCCCAGGTCGGATCCATTTTTGACGCCGGTATCACGGCGGTCTCGTCCGGCAGCGCAACGCCCTCCAGCACGAGGGGCAGGTTGCCCGCCATCTTTTGGAAATCCTCGAAAGTCAGATCCAAGATAAATTGACCAAGCTCTGAAACAGATGATCCGCTGTATTGTTTGGGTATTAAATTCCGATAAGCAGCGGCGATACGGGCGAACTGCCGGATCATTTCAAAGTAGCTTCTCGTACTTTCAGTGCTTCCATGAAGCGTCCCGGTCTTATCCAGAGCGAGCGCCTTTCTCATCAAAGAGACAAGCGCTTTGGTCGGAATGTCCGGCCTTTGTGGAGAATGCTTGGGGCTGCAGGTTTCTTTAAACATCGTAGCGATTTCTTTTGGTTGGAAATGAGCTCACATCGGAGCCGGGTGCAAAGGGTGTGTCAACGATTTTCAGGATAACACGGGTCGCTATAAAAACTCCCCGTAGTGTTTCTTTGCGCATTCGGGGCAAACGCTGTGGGAGAACGCCGTCCCTGATTTCTTGGCCACATAGAGTTCCATTTGCTCCCATCGCCCGGTTTCGTCTCTTATTTTCTTGCAAAAAGAACAGATGGGCAAAATCTTTTCCAGGTTGTGGATACGCGTCCGGGCTTCATTCAATTCCGTGATTTTATTGAGAAGTTTTTTCTGAATTCGCACCATGCGCCGGCCCACACGAACCCGGGCGCGGAGTTCGTCCGGATCGAAGGGCTTGACCAGATAGTCGTCTGCGCCGGCTTCAAGTCCTTTTACGATATTATCCTTTCCCCGTCGACCGGTGAGCAGGAGAATGTAAGGGGGACAGTCTTTTTCCAAGGCACGGACACGGCGTACCACCTCAAGGCCGTCCATCTCCGGCATGATCCAGTCCAAAATGGCCAGGCACGGTGAGTCTTCCCGTCTGAGGATATCCCAGGCAATGACGCCGTTCAACGCTTCAACCGGTTCGTAACCCCATTTCTCCAGGGCAGCGTTGAGCATTGTCCTTGTAATCGGCTCGTCTTCGGCGACCAATATCTTCATCAATGTTGCGCCACCTCCTCCCGGCCGCTCCGGGGATCCATCCGTGTCCGCTCATGTCATGGCGTCTTCGGCATGCTTCATTTTCAGATTTTATCGTATCTTTTCAAAAACGACAAATTGGGGTCGATGCATCCTTCAGATGATCGGCTGTTTAGGGTTGTCTCACGCAAGCAGCGCTGCAAGCAACACGGCAAGGACCCCGTTTAAAAAAATCCCGTCGAACGTCCCCGCGCCGCCTATTGAGGCCACGGGCGCACCCAGGTCCTTGATCTTTTCCAGATTCAAAAGGTCCGCGCCGATCAATGTGCCGACAGTACCCGAGATATACGCAACGACCGGGACATATCCCGATCCTATGATGACGGCGATGAGCGCCGCCGCCAGGGGAGGGAGAAAAGCAGGCATGGCGATCCCCACACCGCGAACGGGACGCGCCAGCTTGTAGGTAAACAGGGCCATCATGGCGGTGGCGATCCCCGCCCTTGCCCATATCCCGGTTTTAAACAACAAGTAAATTGATATGAGCACCGGAATGACAGCACCGCCCACGTTGACTGCAAGGATCGTCTCCTTTTTTTTCCACACGGGGATTACGTACCTGAAGCCGAAAAAATCCACCCGGCTGTCGGCGAACATGCTCTCCTGGGGGATTCTCTTTACGGGGATGTTAATAAAACTTCCCACCAGCGTAAAAAACAGGGCGCTGAAAACATATTCAGGAGGAATCCCGATGCTGGTAAAGGCCAGGGCAATGATGTTGATCTGGACCATAATGAAAAAGAACACGATGAAAAAGAAAAACAGGATAATGAACAGAAATGTGAGGGGATTGAAAAACATGTCCATTCTCCTTTTTGCGTGTCGTCACACAAGTTGCATCCGGAATCCTCCGGCCGGCGTTGGCATCTTAGCAGCTTTAATTGCATCGATCCATTAAAACTTTTTTTGACCGGTCGGTTTGCGACAAGACCCCTGCAACGATGCTTCAGCCGCACGGGGGCGCCATCACGGCACGAGGCTGAATAAAGTCCAAGGACATGAAAAAAAGATATCCGGTCGTGCCCCCAAAAGATCTCTAAAGACAAGACAAAGGGGCGCGGGGGTTTGGGAATCCAGCAAAAACCCCCGGCCGGGCAGGCCAGGGGTTTTCCGGAATCCATGTGGCGTCCCCAAGGGGATTTGAACCCCTGTTGCCGGCGTGAAAGGCCGGTGTCCTGGACCAGGCTAGACGATGGGGACGTCTGTGATGGGCCGTGTTGGATTCGAACCAACGGCTCTCTGCTTAAAAGGCAGATACTCTACCAACTGAGTTAACGGCCCGAAAAAGTCATTTAAACTAAAACGCCCGTCACTGTTTGTCAACCCCTAGTTGCTGCTTGTGGAGGCCGTACTATTTCCGCCAAAAGGCCGGTGCAAAGAAGATGATCAGCGTATAGATTTCAAGCCTTCCCAAAAGCATGCACCAGCTTAGAAGCCATTTTGCAAGGACAGGAAGATTGGCGTAGTTGTCCACCGGCCCCACCATCCCCAGCCCGGGGCCGATATTCCCGATGGTGGCGGCTGTGGCGGCAATGGATGTCATAAAATCGACTCCCAGGGAAGAGAGCAAGAGCGTGCAAAGGACAAAGAATCCGACATACAGGCCGAGAAAGCCCATGACGCTGCGGATGACGTCTTCTGAAACCACTTTGCCTTGAATCTTCACATGGGCCACACCGCGGGGATGCACCAGATAAAAGAGTTCCCGGAGGCAGTATTTGAAAAAGAGCATGACGCGCAGGCATTTCATGCCCCCACCCGTGGAACCGGCCGAAGCCCCCAAAAACATGGCAACCAGCAGAAGGAGCTGGGACAGGGCCGGCCATTTTTCATAGTCGGCGGTGACGTAACCTGTGGTTGTCAGGATGGAAACCACCTGGAACGCGCCGTATCGCAGGGCCTCGCCGATTGTGGCATAGAGGCCTTGATAGACATCCAGCGTCACCACGGCCGTAAGGATCAACAGGCTTCCCAAGAAAAATCGGCATTCCGAGTCCTTCCAGAAAACCAGAGGCCGCCCTCTAAGGAGCTGATAGTGAAGGGAAAAGTTGATGCCGGCCAGCACCATGAACACGATGATGACGATATCCAGGTACACACTGTCAAAATGGGCGATGGAAGCATTTTTCGTGGAAAATCCCCCTGTGGGCATGGTGGTGAAGGTGTGGCACAGGGCATCGAAAAGGCTCATGCCGCCGATCATCAGGAGAACCACCTCAAGCAATGAAATCAGGGCATAGACCTTCCACAGCAACATGGCTGTTTCCCGGATCCGGGGCCTGAGTTTGTCCGGGACCGGGGTGGGGACTTCAGCCTTGTAAAGCTGCATCCCGCCCACTCCCAAAAAGGGGAGGATCGCCAGGGAAAGGACGATGATGCCCATGCCCCCCAGCCATTGGATAAAGCTCCTCCAGAAAAGCAGGCTCTCGGAGACGCTTTCGATGTGGGTGAGGACCGAGGCCCCGGTGGTGGTAAACCCGGATACGGATTCAAAAAAGGCGTCCGTAAAGGTGGCAAAGACACCTCCGAACAGGAAGGGGAGCGCGCCGAAAAGACCCACGGAGGTCCACCCGAGGCTGACGATGGCCATGCCTTCTCGTTGGCTGATGAATTCGGCGCGGGATTCGCGGTTGACGAAATAGAGGATGATTCCAAAGGCCAGGGTGGTCAGCATGGATTTGATGAGAGGCCCGAGGCTGGCGTCCCTGTAAACCAGGCTGACAATGATCGGTATCGTCATGGTCAGCCCGAAAAAAAAGGTCAATACGCCCACCACCCGGAAGATGTAGCGCCACCGCATTAAAAAAACTCCAGTTTCACGGTCAGAATCTTTTCAACCTTTGGAATGACCCGGCGGTCGGCCAGGATGATGATGCGGTCTCCGGGTTCGATGACGCTGTCACCGGAGGGGATGAGAAATGTCCCGTCTTTCCGGCAGATGCCGATGACGATGGCACCGGTGGGGAAGGCGATCTTCATGAGGGGGTTGCCGACGATATCGGAAGTCTCCAGGGCGATGGCCTCCAGGATCTCGGCCTGTTCGCCCTTGATGGATTTGGCCGCCAGGACCTTGCCGCGCCGGATATGCCGGAAGATGGAGTTGACAGCGGAAAGGCGGGGGCTGACCACCTGATCGATGCCGATGGTGGGCAACAGGGGAATATAGCTTAACTTCCTGATTTTAGTGATGGTTTTCCGGGCACCCATCTGTTTGGCCAAAAGCGAAGAAAGGATATTGGTTTCTTCGTCATTGGTGAGGGTGATGACGGCGTCCATTTCCTTGATGTTTTCCTCCATGAGCAGTTCCTGGTCCGATCCGTCCCCGTTGAGAACCACCGCTTTATTCAGCTGATCGGCAAGGTGGATACAGCGACCATGGTCTTTTTCGATAATTTTCGTGTAGATGGATTGATCTTCCAGGAGTTTGGCCAAGCGCAGGCCGATTCGCCCGCCCCCCACGATAAGGACCCGGTTGACGGGATCTTCGGCTTTATCAAAGAGCTGCAGGGCCTCGGTAAGCTTGCGGTCTTCACAAATGAAATAGATGAGGTCCCCCGGTTCGAGCGTATCCTTCCCGGTGGGGATGATGAGGGCGCCTTGTCGGATGATGGCCGCGATCAGGAGACTGCCCTTTTTCACGAGGGAAGAAAGGGCCGAAAGCCGGGCGCCGGCCAGTCTGGCCCCTTTTTCCAACTGGATGCCGATGAATTTCATGCGTCCGTCCACCAGTTCGGTGACATCCACGGCGCCTGGGACGGCCATGAGCAAATGGATGGTCTTGACCACCTCGATCTCGGGATTGATGACCGTGTCGATGTGGGGGGCGCCGTCACGCAAGGCCTGGTGGAAATGATCAAAATCCACGTTCCGGATGCGGGCGAGTTTTCTCGTGGCCGGAGAGATGAGGTCCGCGGACAGGCACGCCACCAGGTTGGTTTCATCGCTGTCGGTGACTGCCAGAACGATCTCGGTTTCCCGAATGCCGGCTTCTTCCAGGACCACGGGACTGCTGCCCGATCCCTCCAGCACCTGGACATCCAGGGTCTCGGATATCCGGCGAACCGCTTCCGGGTCCTTGTCGATGATGACCACATTTTTGTTTTCGTGCGCCAGTCGGTTGGCCACGTTGAATCCCACTTCCCCGGCGCCGATAATCATGATTTTCAAGGCATGGCATCCTTATTGGTGTTTCAGATTGAAAATGGGTTTCAGGTATTTTGCCTCAATGGGGGGCATGGCGTCAACTCCCGTCAGACCATAAGGCATCCCAGGCACAGGATCAGAATGACAATAAGTGCGGCCCGGTCCGTGTTTCCAAAGGGCAGGGGAGGGGGGGTGGCCTGTTGACGGTAGCATCGCGCCTCCATGGCTTCGGACAGGGCATGGGCATCCACAAAGAGGCCCTGGAGAAGGGGAAGGGCGAGCCGTTTCATTCGATACACCGGATTTTTTCGGTTGTCCACAGCCCTGGCACGCTGGGCTTCAAGGATTTCCCCCATTCGACCGAAGATGACGGGAATAAAGCGTATCATCAGTCCCATCATATCGGCGAGTCGCTTTGAGGGGAGAAAGGGCAACGGTCGAAGGAGCCGGTGCAGCGCTTCCCGGATCTGGGCTGTGCGGGTGGTGGCGGTAAAGACCACAGAAAAAAGAACGACAAGGAGAACGCGCCAACAAAGCATCGTGCCCTGGAGGAGGCCCTCACGGGTGAGTGTTGCAAAAGAAAGCGACACCAGGGGGTGGCCCGGCGTGAAGAGGGCCCTGGCGATCCACACCATGAAAAGGAACAAAAGCAGGAAGCGAAGCCTTGAAAAAAGCCCCAAAGAAAAAAGACTAAAGCCCGCCATCAGGCTCAAGGCAAAAAGGGACAGGATCAAAAGGCCTTTGGGATCGGCGTTGAGGGCCGTGAGGCTGATCGCTGCCAGAGAAAGGAGCTTGCAGCGGGGATCGATCCGGTGGAGTCGGCTCTTGCCGGTTTGATAGGCAAAAAGACTCAATCGAGCCATGACTCCGCACGCCTTCCCCACCGAAATGCGCAGGGGACCCGGACACCGAAGCGTTCAAGACCGGAAGCGATCTGGTCCGGGGGGCCGTCGGCAGCCACGGTGCCCTTTTGCATCACCACCAACCGCTCCGCGTGGGCGATGATCTTTTCCACATCGTGGGTCGTCACGATCACCGTGGCGCCGAGGCGGTGAAGCGCCAGGACTTGCCGAAGCACCTCCCGGATTCCGGGATAGTCGAGGCTCGAGAACGGCTCGTCCAGGGCCAGGACCCTTGGCTTCATGGCCAGGATGCCGGCGATGGCCAGGCGACGCTTTTCCCCTCCGGAAAGCAGATGCGGGGGCTGTTCGGCCTTTTCAGAAAGGGAGACGGCGCGCAGCGCGGTACGCACGCGTTCCCGGACCCGACGCCGGTCCAGCATGAGGTTTTCCGGGCCAAAGGCCGTATCGTCGTAAACGGTTTCCCCCACGATCTGTTGGTCCGGATTCTGGAACACCAGGCCCACCTTCTGGCGGATGAAAAGCGGGTTTTTCCGTGTGTCTTCTCCATCCACCCGGACGGTGCCGTGGGTGGGCAGGAGCAGGGCGTTGAGATGCTTGAGCAGCGTGGTTTTCCCGGAACCGTTGGCACCGGCAATCACCACGAAGCTGCCTTCATGGAAGGTCAGATTGACATGGGAAAGACCCGGGGTGCCGTCCGGAAATCGATGGGTGAGATCCCGGATTTCAATGAGCGGATGCAGGAGTGGGGATTTCATGGCGGTCATGACGGGGCGATGGGGGCTTTCAGGGTGTACAGACCCAGGATGGGCCGGAGGAGACGGGCGGCTGCGGCTGCGGCGACGATTTTCAAGGCATCTCCGATGATAAAGGGGAGAAACCCCACGGCCAGGGCTTTTTCAAGGCCCATTCGGGTGATCCACGAAAGCCAGGCAATACCGAAGGCATAGATCACAAGGGATCCGCAGATGCCGGCAAAGATATCCACGGCCATGCGTCCGGGACGCCTTTCGGTGATGGCGCCGATCACGAAAACAGCGGGAAGGTAGCCCACCAGGTAGCCGCCGGTGGGCCCCAGGAAGCGCCCGATTCCGCCGGTGCCCTGGGCGAAAACAGGAAGCCCCAGGGCGCCTGCGGCAAGGTAGACGCCCACGCCGGCGGCCCCCCAGCGGCTTCCCAACAGCAGGCCGGTCAGCAGGACGAAAAAATTTTGCAGCACAATGGGAACCGGGCCGATGGGGATGGCAATGAAGGCGCCTGCTGCTGTCAGGGCGGCGCAAAGGGAGGCAAACACCATTTTCTTCAGTCCATTTTCAGGCATGAAAGCAGTCTCCATAGACAATCCGTTGGATTTTTCCGTCTTTTCGGCGAACAAGAAGGGCGCCCTCGTCATCCAGGTCCAGGGCGATGCCCTCGATGGTTTCATGGAACGTGACGATGCGCACCGGCCGGTGGAGCGTGTCCGTCAATTGTTTCCAGGACGACAACACCTCCGGGAAGTCGCCTTTGTCGTGACGGTCTTCAAAAGCATCCAGGAACCGGGCAAGGAGATCGCGCCTGGAAACCGGTGCTCCCAGAAGGGCCTTCATGGATGTGGCCGGCGGCGCCACTGTGGCGACCTCGTTGTTGACGTTGATGCCCATGCCCACATTGACAAAAAGGACCCGGTCGGTTTCGGCTTCCATCTCCGAGAGCATGCCCGCGAGCTTTTTTCCATTGACCCGAATGTCGTTGGGCCATTTCAGGCGGGCGTCGATGCCGTACGTTTCAACAAGAAGCCGGGCAAGGACCCAGGAAGCGACAAAAAGGACCCGGTGGCAACGGTCCGGGGTGAGGCGGGGGCGTGTGACCACGGTAAAATAGAGCCCGCCCGGATTCGATTCCCACACACGGTCCAGGCGTCCGCGGCCCCGGGTCTGCCTGTCGGCCGTCACCACGGTGAACGGCGGGCATCCCTCCCGGGCCATTTTTTTGGCGCAATCCATGGTGGAGACGGTTTCCGGAAAATAGAGCATCCGGTCTTCCCGGCCCGGAAACGCCCAGGGGAAGGGGGTATCCGGTTCCCGGCGCAGCCGGTAACCGCCGCCGGTGGCGGCGATGTCGTACCCCATGTCCCGGAGCCTGCTGATCTGCTTGAAGACCGCCACCCGGGAGACCCCCAGGCGGGCGCCCATGGATTCGCCCGAAACAGGCCCCTCCGCCTGCCTTAAAATGGAAAGAAGTCTTGCCTTCATCGATCTCCCGACGGCGTTGCAAAAAGGCCTTGCAAAGCGTTTTTGACGTTAACTGGAAAGATAATACCGGTTAACGACTTTCCTGTCAAGGCCGATATACGGGCGGGTGTGCTTTCATCCGCCCCGGGTAAAGCGTGTCCCGGTTTGTGTTGCAATATTTTCCGTAAGTGGTATAGAATAAATCGTCTCCACCCCAAGCATGTATCGGCGCATTCCTTCAATCCATCCACAACCATCGGGGGCGCTATGATCCGGAAAAACACCCAAAACACGTTGATCGATCACCTGAAGGCCGTGAAAAACCAGGAACGCTCCTTTGAAAATGCTTTCCAGGGCGTTTCGCGCATGATCTTGGAAGACGAGATCGAAAAAGTCGTGGTGAATGGAAGATCCACCTACGATTTTAAGATCTTTCGGACCGGCAGGCGGCACATCGTGGGCCTGTATGATGAGATCAACAGCTTTGTGTCTTTTGTCAAGGACGCGGCTGAAGGCGGGTCTTCCAAGGAGATGGCTTTTGTGCTCGTGGGGGAGCCGGGCAACGGAAAGACCTATTTCATCGAGTATGTCTGTGCCTTGTACCGGCACTTCCTTTCCGAAGAAAAAAACAGAAAGTACACCTTCCGGTTCAAGGGCATGGATCAAATCGAGGGATACGGGAAGCTTTCCAGCATCGAATCCCAGACGTATGAAGACCCCATGATCCTGGCCATGAACCTGTTCGAGGATGAAGCGGCCAACAAGGCCTTCCTCCAGGAAAAAGGAGGCTTCACGGACAGGGAGATCGAGATCCTTTTTGAGAATTACCGGCCCCTGGGGGCCTGTTCCGGGTACATCCTAAACGATATCCGGACCCACACCGACGGCGATGTGGATGAGATGCTGGCCTTTGTGGAAATCGTTCCGGTGCCCCTCATCGAGAGCCTGGGCACGATCACGGGAAAATATCCCGCCAAGGACAAGATCACGTCCTCTTCCGTGGACCTTTTAGGGGAAGAGTCGATTCAGCGGATGCTCCACATCACGGACACCAACAACCCGTATCGATTCGACTTGCGGCGGGGCGCCCTGGCCCGCGTGGCGGGAGGGGGCATCCATTTCAGCGACGAGATCTTCAAGAACAAAAAGGACCTCATCCAGGTCTACCTGGGCGTGATCCAAAACCGGGTGATTGAGATCGACGGCTACAAATGGCCCATCGACACCCTGATTTTGGCCACCAGCAACAATTCGGAGTTCAACCGCTTCCTGGCTGAAAAAGAGGAATCCCCCATCGTGGATCGATGCCGCATTTGTTACGTTTCCCATAACACCAATTACCGGTTGCAGGAAATTTTGACCCAGTATGCCATTGGAAACGAAACCAAGACCACCTTTTCCAAGGAGAAGCTGCATCTGGATCCCAACCTGAACTATGCTGCATCCGTGGCCGTGATCCTCACCCGGTTGCCCCGGTCGGAGAAGCTGACGCCCGTGGAGACCATGAAGCTTGCCGCCGGCGAGGTGGCCGGTGAAAAGAGCATCAAAACCCTGGCCGAGGTCATCGACACCCTCGGGCAGGATCCGGACATCAC
>JALVQN010000109.1 GCA_027025555.1 Desulfobacterales bacterium | reverse complement strand
GGCCTCTCCCTCCTTCCCAGGAGAGATTTACCATGTTACCGGTTAGGAGGTGGTACACTTTTCATTCCCTTTTTTGGTACATTTTTGCATTCCCAGTGACATAGGGCCCGCAGATCCTTCCAGAGTACTCCTCCGGAGGATGTCGAGCGGGCGAGAACCAAGCTCCTTGCCGCGTGTCAAAAGCTAAAGTGGAATACGCATACCATGGTTCTTGCTCAGAAATGGGAATCCGATCCGCGCAATGTAGATCTTACCTCCGACTGGAACACGCTGATAAGAGCTGCGCAGACAACTCTTCAAGTATCGATATCCAATCCAAATCAACTGCTATCACATCTCAAGAAGAGGCGCGAGGAACTCGGTGCTCGGGTATTTGATCTGAGTGGGCTTCGCCCTGCTACAGACTTAGCTCAGCGCATTCATTCGGCGAAAAAACAAGAAACACTTGTCCATGATGCTATCCGAGCCCTAACAAATGTGGTGGATGATTTCGTTGCGGCAACTGCTTCTGTATATGGTGCGGAACTCTTGTCCTTTTGGGAACTTGGTTTGCGTTTGTCAGAGTCGGAAGACTCTAATCTTTGCCCCATGTGCGAAGAACCGACTTTGCCCAAGGACAAGCGCACGATTCTTGAAGATAGAATCCGTGGGAACAAGGCACGCACAGAAGCTCACAAAGCTCTCTCAACTGCCGTCGCAAAACTGAAAAATCAGCTGACAACATTAAGGCAGCATCTTGGAAGTTTCCAGCCGCATTATCTTGACGACTCCAAACGGTCCACTTTAGAAAGCTTGTTGAGTGATACCCCAGGACAAGCCACCAAGTTCCTAGAGACGCATGACAAATTCAGAACGACACTGAAGGATGTCGATATTCGCTTTACAAACCATGACACAGAGCTAGGTCAGCTGCCCAGGGCGTTGGATGATCCTGCCCGCATCGCCGATTCGCGGCATTTTGTGAAGACTCTACCACAAGACATTGAAGATGCGGTGCGGAAATCCATATCAATAGCGGAGGCGTATATCGAAAAGTTTGAAACCCTCGAAGAGGCAATTGGAGAACGGATAGCAACAGATGCGGCCGTCCGAGAAATCGACGCGATCCTTGCTGGTTTGGAGGTGCACGAACATATCGAAACGATACATACGTATAACAATGTGCTCGAGTCCCTTAACAGTGAGGTGCGGGCGGTCGAATCGTTTTTGCAAGGGAAACAGAAGGATTTGCTTGCGACACGTGGTCAAGAGGTTCGCGAATGGTATGACCTCATGAATCCAGGCGCTGACGTTCGGTTTATCGAAATGGAACCAGCAACTGATTCTCTGAAATTACATGCGGAGAGTTTTGGAAAAAAGATGAGCGCCCCGGCATGTCTGAGCGAAAGCCAGCTTAATTGTCTTGGCCTCAGCGTGTACTTGATGCGAGCAACGACTCCTGAATCTCCTTTTGGGTTCGTAGTTTTCGATGATCCGGTCCAATCAATGGACGATGACCATTGTGAGAGCTTCATCATTAACGTTGTGCCGAAACTCATAGACGAATTTCATAAGCAGGTAATCATCCTGACTCACATAAAACACATTGCAGACCGTATCCGAGACCTAAATGTTGATCGCAATCCGCTTCAGTATCATCTGGAAGAGTACAACAGAAATGGTCCAAGTGTTGTGCCTTATGTGCGGATACAGCGCGAGATCCATCAAGTTCGGACCTTGGCAAAAGGCAACGAGGCAAACCGCAAATTAGCGGTAGACCGTATTCGAGTACTTGTAGAAGTGGTGATCAGGGAACTATATCTCAAGGTCAATGGGTGCCCACTTCCTGCGCAATACAACAAGGCGACGGCCAAAGACCTTCTGCCGGTTTTTATGAGCATCGAGGGTACGACGCCAGCGGAACACCAGGGTATACGCGACACGGTGTCGTTCTCGGATCCTGCGCATCATACACAAGCAGACTGGCAGGTCCCGACACTACAACAGATCGAACCTCACATTCAGCGGCTTCTGCAGATCGCCAAAAAGCATCAGCTAATAGGATAGGAGCCGTGTGCAAGAGCATTCACCAGACTGGGTCATCCAGGAAGGCATTGGGAACATACGTGTGTCTGTCGGGAAAGGGGTGCTTGACCCACAGCGAAGGGTGATATTGCAATGCGATTTGTCCACACAGCAGACTGGCACTTAGGTCGGATCTTTCATGGTGTGCATCTCACCGAGGACCAGGCGTATGTGTTGGACGAATTAACAGAAATCGTTCGGGACGCTCGCCCTGATGTTGTGATTGTCGCCGGCGACATATATGACCGAGCGGTACCACCACAAGACGCGGTATCGCTTTTGGACGACGTTTTATCACGGCTCGTTGCCAAGGTGGGCGTGCCGGTAGTGCTGATTGCCGGGAACCACGATAGCCCTGAGAGGCTAAGCTTCGGCGCCCGGTTATTGGCAAACAGTAATCTGCATGTGTTTGGGTCCTTGCTGCCGGAGTGTTGCCCAGTTGTTATAGAAGATGACTTTGGTCCAGTAAATATCTACGCGATACCTTTTGCGGAGCCTCCCGTGGTGCGGGAGAAGATCGGTGGAGACGATATCCGAGATCATGACTCAGCCTTACGTCAGATTCTGCAGCACATCACGGCAAGACAACCCGCAGACAGGCGTTCGATCCTTGTGGCTCATGCCGCTGTTGTAGGAGGCAAAACAAGCGATTCGGAGCGCCCCCTTTCGATTGGAGGCTCAGAAACGGTGGAGCCAGCCATATTCGAAGGTTTCGACTATGTCGCCCTGGGCCACTTACACCAGCCGCAATTTTCGGGCGAAGATCACATCCAGTACTCCGGTTCCATCCTGAAGTACTCTTTTTCTGAAGCTTCCCACGAGAAGTCAGTAACTATCGTCGAGATGGACGCAACCGGCAAATGCGCCATTGAACGAATCGCCCTTTCGCCGCGTCGCGACGTCCGCCGGATCGAGGGGACGCTAGAAGATATTCTAGAAAAAGCACGATCTGATGAGAACCAGGACGACTACATCATGGTGACCCTCCTCGACCGGCAGCCAGTACTGAATGCGATGGGCAGACTACGGGAGGTGTATCCCAATACGCTTCATATCGAACGTCCTTTGGTTGCGGCGTCTACCATGCATGCGCAAGCACCTGCAGATCACCTGCGGCTATCCGAAGCGGAAATGTTTTCCTCTTTCTTTTCTCAGGTCACGGGCGAAGAGATGACGGAACCGGAGGCACGAGCGTTTGCTGACATCATAGAAGCCCTTCGCCGTCGCGAACGGGAGGCCACCTGATGCGGCCTTTGAAGCTTGTCATGCGAGCTTTCGGGCCATACGCCCAGGAGCAGGTGCTCGACTTTGGCGTTTTGGAAGAACGTTCCTTCTTTCTCATCCATGGCCCCACCGGTGCTGGTAAGACCTCCATACTCGATGCCATATGCTTCGCGCTCTACGGCGAGACGTCAGGGGGCGAGCGGCAGATACGGCACATGCGTAGCGACCATGCTGACCCCGGCGTGCTCGCGGAGGTTATTTTCGATTTCGCGTTGGGAGCAGAGACCTACCGCGTTTTCCGCAGACCCGAGCAGGATCGTCCCAAGAAACGCGGTAGCGGCATGACCAAGGAGCCTGCTAAGGCCACGCTCTGGAGACGGACCGGTGTGAAAGGAGACGAAGACGAAGGGGTTGTCATTGCCGAGAGGTGGAGCAGGGTTAACGAGGAGATCGAACGACTCCTGGGATTCCGAAGCGACCAGTTCCGTCAGGTTGTCGTGCTGCCTCAAGGACAGTTTCGAAGGCTTCTCTCCGCTGGCTCGTCAGAGCGTCAACAAATTCTTGAGGTCCTTTTCCAAACCGGCATCTATCGCCAAGTGGAAGAAACGCTGAAAGATGCCGCCGACCAAACGAAAACCGAGGTGGAGAGGCTCCGAGAAAAGAAAAAGGAGATTTTGGAGCGGTTGGGAGCGGAGACATTAGCCGAACTCGAGGACAAGCTGGCGGACGCTACGAAAGAGAAAGATGCCATTGAGAACGCAATCAAGACGCTGAGGCAAGAAGAGACATCAACCGAAAAGGAGCTCGAAAACGCCAGGGAGATACTCAGGAAGCTCAAGGAGTACGAGAAAGCCAAAACGGCTTTGCACAACCTGGAGGCCAGAAAGGGGGAGTTCAAAGAGAAATACGAGAGACTTGCAAGGGCGAGACAAGCGATCAGGCTAAAGGATATAGAGAGTGAACTGCGCAACCGGGAACAAGAGCTTACCGAAGCGCAGAAAAACCTCAAGACGGCGCATGGTGCCCTTGAGAGCGCTAAGAAAGAAAAGTCGAGAGCAGACGAAGAATTCGACAAGGAACGGTCTCGCCAGGAAGAGCGCGATAGTGCCAGAAGAGAGGTAGATAAGCTGGAGTCCCTTCGCACGCAGGTTGAGGAGCTTGCCGGTGCTCGCCACAAACTGATCGAACTCGAAGGGAAAATGCAGGCCCTTGCCCGCATTTGTGACGAAAAGAAAGCTCACCTGGAAGAATGCGAGCAGGCACTCCAGGAGGCTCAAAGGGAAAAAGAAGCGGCAATGACGCTCGCCGCGCAGGTTGATGCCCGAAAGCTCGAGTACGATAACCTCCAGCGGGCATACGAACGGCGGAAGCAGCTGGAGAAACTTTACAGGGATCACAAGAAAGCGGACGCAGAATTTGCCAAAATACAATGCAAATTGAAGCAAGCGAACGAAGATCGCTCCGCGGCCACAAAAGAGCTGGAACTCCTGGAAGAAAGATGGAGGAAAGGCCAGGCGGCTGTTCTTGCCCGCCAGCTCAAAGCCGGCACTCCCTGCCCGGTATGTGGCTCGACCGAACATCCCCAGCCAGCGAAGGATGGAGGTGAATTGCCTGCGGAATCGGATTTTGAACTCGCCCGGGAGCGGCTCAGGGAAATAGATAACCGGATCAAAGAACTCCAGGAAAAGGCCTCCTCCAGCCGTGACTGCGTCGTTGAGTTAGAAGCTCAGATTAGGACCTTGGAAGCGGAACTGGAAGTGCAGAAGAAGGAGGATATCTCAACCATGAAATGCCGGGTCGAGGAGGTCAAGTCCCTTCTCGATGAGGCCGAGAAGGCAAAGGGGCGACTTTCGGGCCTGGAGGCACAGATAAAGGAACTGGAAGAAGCAAAGCGTCAAGCCGAGAAAGAAGCCGAACTAGCGAAGAACGAACTACAAAAGGCCACCACGGATTTCGCCGTAGCGAAGAGTTCTGTGGAGCAGTCAGAGGGCAAATTACCTGAAGAGCTTCGCATCAAGGAGAGATTGGAAGAAGCAATTAGGCAAGCTCGTAACAAATACCAGGAGCTTGAAACCGCCTTTCGAAAAGCGCAGGAGCAACAGAACAATGCCCGCGTTGCACTGGCACACGCTGAAGCCACCCTCAAGAATGCGAAAGAGACCGAAATCAAAGCTTGCGATTTGGCGGATAAAGCAAGGATGCACTTTTTAAGACGCATCGAGGAAGCCGGCTTCGCAAGCGCAGAGGATTACGAGGCTTCTCGGATGGAGGAGGAAGCCATCGAACGGCTCGACACGGAGATTCAGGAGTTCAACGGGAAACTCCGGGAGGCAGATGAGCGAGTGCGTCGGGCTGAGAAGGAGGCTGAGGGACTCGAGAAGCCGGACCTCGAGCCAATCGAGGAGAAATGCGATGAAATCAAGAAGAAGCTTGAGAAGGTGTTGCGCCGTTCTGGAGAGGTGAAAAAACACATCGAGCAACTTGGTTCAGCGGTGCGTGATGTGGGCAAGGTCGACAAGAAAATAGGTGAAAAAGAGGTTTACTATGGGATTATAGGACGGTTGGCCGAGGTGGCGTCAGGGAAGAATCCGTACAATATCACCTTCGAGCGATTAGTTCTGGCGACCCTCCTTGACGACGTTCTCGCCGCAGCGTCTACGCGCCTACGGATGATGAGCAACGGGCGATTTGATCTGCAGCGTCTGGCCGGGGTCGAAGATAGGCGAAGGGCAGGAGGATTAGAGCTCGTGGTCTATGATGCGTACACGGGAACGACGCGACCAGTAAATACTCTCTCGGGCGGAGAAGGTTATCTTGCTTCTCTTTCATTGGCTTTGGGGCTTGCAGATGTAGTTCAGTCGTATGCCGGAGGCATAAAGCTGGATACCATATTCATCGACGAAGGATTCGGGAGTCTTGACCCTGAGTCGCTCGATCTCGCTTTACGTGCTCTAGTTGATCTACAAAAAGAAGGGCGTCTTGTGGGCATTATCTCACACGTGCCAGAGCTGAAGGAACGTGTGGATGTTCGCTTGGAGGTGGTGCCCGGCAAACGCGGAAGCGAGGCGAGGTTTGTTTTATAGGAGTGAATGAACATGGGGTCCCGATAGGCTAGCATAGGTGTCAGTCAGGATGAGCTTCCGCCTCTGGAGACGAATCAGGGTCGTACCGCCTGCCTGCCACGACCTCAAAGAATAGGGGCCCAACTTGCGATAACTTGCGACACGCTCACGACACAGCTTACGACATCCGGCTCAGCCCGGAGCGGCCGGAAATCCGAATCAACGCCGTTTCCGATATGGCGTATTCCACCCCTGGTCCGAACACGGATGTTGTATATTCATCTGTTGCATGGTAAGAAAATCGATTAAAAGTCCCAGAAGAGCAAAAGAAAACGAGACGGAAAAGGCCCGTGGAAGACTATACCGCGCCCCATTTCAACACATCTGCGGTGATTACCATCGACACCCAGTGCGACACCCTGGATGGACAGCCCATGGAAATTGCAGGGACCTCGGCGGTGTTGCCCAACATCCGAAGGGTCCTCGATGCCTACCGTCAAGGAAAAAAGCCCATTGTTCATATCGTCAGAATTTATAAAAAAGACGGCAGCAACGTGGATATGTGCAGGAGACAGGCCGTGGAAGAGGGTGCGGCGATGCTGCTGGAAGGCACCCCGGGCTGTCAACCGGCGCCGGCCATGTTCCAAGATCCGGTGGAGCTGGATTTTCAAGGGCTTTTGTCCGGAAAGATTCAACAAATAAGCGATCATGAGGTCGTCATGTACAAGCCCCGGTGGGGGGCCTTTTACAAGACGCCCCTGGAGTCTCACCTGATACACCTCGGCGTGGACACCCTTGTCTTTGCAGGCTGCAATTTCCCCAATTGCCCGAGAACGTCCATTTATGAAGCCAGCGAGCGGGATTTCAGGATCGTTTTGGTTAAAGACGGTGTCTCCGGGCTCTACGAAAAGGGAAAACAGGAGATGCGAAACATCGGCGTTCACCTCATGGATGCAAAAACCGTGGAAGAAACGGTCACGGCCGGAAACAAGGGGTGACCCGCTCCATGCCGGGCGCCTGGAAAGAGGGGCGCCGGCGGGTTTTCAAAAAGAAATTTCAAAAGGAGGATGTGTGGAAACAACCGAAAGAAGCAATTGTTCCTGTTACTGCGATTACAATGAGGTCTTTACCGCCTATGATCGCCTGCGCCAGCCCGTGGGACTGCAGGAGATTTTGGAAGGATTCGAGCAGACCGGCATCCCCTTAAAAGAGATGGTGGTCTTGGAAGGGGGGTTCGGCACCGGCGCCTATATGGATCATATGCGGCACCATGTCCGGGAAATCCACGGAGTGGAAGGCTCCGAGGAAGGGCTCAAGAAAGCCTTGCAGAAGATGGGACAAGCCCCCAACGTCCGCTTACAGATCGGAAACATCTTACACCTGCCTTTTGCGGCAGAGACCTTTCATGCCTATATGGTGAACCAGGTCCTGCATCACCTGGACACCGAGCCGGATTACCCGAACCTGGACCTTTTCCTCAAGGAAAGCATGCGGGTCCTGAAGCCGGGGGGCGTATTGACCATCCACACGTGTTCCCATGAGCAACTCGATCCCCATTCCGGTGTGTTCTGGAATTTCAAATACATTGAAACCGCGGCCCATGCCCTCAAAAGCCGCTACATTCCCGTGGAGGCCCTGATGGCGCGGATGGCCCGATGCCGTTTTACGGACATTCACGTTGCCCTTTCATCGGGGAAGATTTTCCATGAGCGCTACTACCGTGACCCGCGCATCGCCCTGGAGCCCGAGTTCCAAAAGGGAGATTCGGTTTACTGCTTCTTGTCCGAAGAAGAACGGGACCGGGCCCATGCCCGCATCTGTGTGGCCATTGAAGACGGCTCCATCCACAAAGAAATGAAACGCGCCGCCGCCCGCGCCGATGAAATCGGGGAAGCCCTCCTGATTTCCGGCCGCAAGCCGGCGTGACTCCCCTTAAATCCTCATTCCGGCAGGACTTCCTCTTTGAGCAGACAGCAGGCGATGCGAAAGGAAGGGGAGCCGTCCTCTCCGTAGTCCAGGGTTTCGCCCTGGACGAGCTTGTTCATGACGCAGCCTTCGGGGATGGCCAGGGGAAACAGGTCGGCCTCGTTGATCCTCGGGGCCGGAACCAGTTTGTCCTTTTTGAACCTCAGGCTGTGGAGGGGGAAGTCTTCGCATAGGGGGCAGCGGTAGACGCGGCCGTTGGGAAAGACGAAGTAATTGTCCGCCACAAGGCCGGCGCAGGCAAAGGGCTCTTCGGGCTCGAGATAGACCTTGGGATAAACGGCGCAAATCCCCGATGCCGCCACAGTGCGGGCCACTTCGGGAATGACGGTAAGCCAGGCTTCTTTTGAAACCGGCGCGCAGAGGGCCTCTTTTTCAGCGGCCTTTCCCCGAAGGCCGATGACCTGGATGAAAAACCGCCGGATCCCGAGATCCGCCAAGAGTGCGGGCATGCGGGGGAGCTCGTGCAGGTTGGCCCGGCTCACCGTGTAGATCAGGCTGGTTTGAAATCCCCGTGCGGTCGCTTCCCGGATCCCCTCCATGCAGGCCCTGAAAGATCCCTTTCCCCGCAGGGCGTCGTTGGTGGCGGCCCGGGCGCCGTCGAGGCTGAAACTGAAGGTGTCCACCGCGTCGGGAGTGACCTTTTGAAGGATGTCGTGAAAGAGGTATCCGTTGGTATCGATGGTGACGGAGGCATATCCCGCCTCTTTGGCCGCTTTTACGGCGTCGGGAAGGTGAGGGTGAAGGGTGGGTTCGCCGCCCAGGAAGATCAGGTTGGCGTTTCGGGTGTGCCGGGCCAGTTCAAAAAGCCAGGTGCGCACGGTTTCAAGGGGAAGGGTCTTTTTCCCGTGCTGCTTGAAATTGATGTAACAGTGCCGGCATTTCAGGTTGCAGCGGGTCAGGATGTGGAAGAAGACGTTGGAGGCGTGTTTGGAAAAGGAGACCGTTTTTTTCATGGCCTGCGGTAAAACGTTCAGGAGCCCTTTTCGAGGCAGTACTTGGAGATGTCGTCGTCGAAGGACACCGGATAGCACCCGTCGAAGCAGGCCTTGCAGAAGCGCTTTTCGGGCGCTTCCACGCCCGTGGCCTCCAGGAGCCCTTCCAGGCTGAGATAATAGAGGGAATCAAGACCCAAAAACCGTTTCAGATCCTCCACGGACTTGGACGCGGCGATGAGTTCCCCTTTCGTGGAAAAGTCGATGCCGTAGTGGCACGGGAAGCGGTGCGGCGGGCCGGCCACCCGCATGTGGATTTTCTTGACGCCCAGTTCCCGGAGGGCCTTCACCCGGGTCTTGGTGGTGGTTCCCCGGATGATGGAGTCCTCGATGATGACGATTTCCTTGCCGGCCAAGAGGTTCTTGATGGGGTTCAATTTCACCCGGACTCCGAAATCCCGCATGGTCTGGGTGGGCTGGATGAAGGTGCGCCCCACGTAGTGGTTGCGGATCATGCCCAGTTCGAAAGGGAGCCCCGAGGTCTCCGCGAACCCGATGGCGGCATAGGTGCCGGAGTCGGGAAAAGGCATCACCAGGTCGGCGTCCACCGGCGCTTCATGGGCCAGGCGGGCGCCGTGGGCCTTGCGGACCTGGTAGACGTTTTTCCCGCAGATGTTGCTGTCGGGACGGGCGAAGTAGATGAATTCGAAGATACAAAAAGAGCGCGTCTCGGTTGTCTGGGTCTGGATGCTCTTGACCCCCTCCTTTCCGATGATCACGATCTCGCCGGGGTCCAGTTCCCGGATGTAGTCGGCGTGCACCAGGTCCAGGGCACACGACTCGGAGGCCAGCACGTAGGCGCCGTCGGTCTTGCCCAGGCATAGGGGCCTGAACCCGTTGGGATCCTTGATGCCGATCACCTCGCCGTTGCTGGTTAACACCACGAAGGAAAAGGCCCCTTCCAGGCGCTTCAGGGACTCGATGAGGGCCCCCTCGAAGCCGTGTTCGAGGTTCTTGACAAAGAGGTGGAGGAAGATTTCGCTGTCCATGGTGGTCTGGAAGATGGATCCGCTTTCCTCCAGTTCCCGCTTCAACCGGTGGGCGTTGACCAGGTTGCCGTTGTGGCCCACCGCGTAAGAGCGGTTGCGGTGCCGGACCATGAAGGGCTGGGCGTTGATGAGGATGGAGCTTCCGGTGGTGGAATACCGCACGTGGCCGATGGCGCTTTCCCCTTTCAAGTGTTCCAGAAGGGGCATGTCGAAGACATCGGGCACAAGCCCCATCCCCTTGTGGGTCACGATGCCCTGGTCCTGGACCACGGAGATCCCCGCACTTTCCTGCCCCCGGTGTTGCAGGGCGTACAGGCCGAAGTAGGTCATCTTGGAGGCTTCCGGATGGCCGTAAATACCGAAGAGCCCGCAGGCTTCCCGGGGCCTGGAAAGGTCCCGGGAGAAAGCCTGGTGGATCCTGGAGTCGTCGCTTTTCACGGGAGGGAACCTTTTTTTTCAGAGTTTGAGTGGTAGTCCTGTAATGCCTTCACCGAGACTTCCTTTTGAATCAAGGTTTCGATGCCTTTGCTGATGGCGGCGGCGCCGGCGATGGTGGTGGTATAAGGGATGTTGTACTTGAGGGCGTTTCTGCGGATGACATACCCGTCCCGCTTGGTTTCCCCCCCGATGCCCGTGTTGACGATGAGCTGGATTTCTCCGTTCTTGATGGCATCCACCACGTGGGGCCGCCCCATTGAGACCTTGGCGATCCGCCGGGCCCGGATCCCCCTTGCTTCCAGGAAGCGCAGGGTTCCCCGGGTGGCCACGATCTCGAAGCCCATGTCCGAAAAGCGCCGGGCCAGGGGGAGGACCGAGGGCTTGTCCCGGTCCTTCACGCTGATGAAGACCGCCCCGGAAAGGGGGAGCCGTTGCCCTGCGCCCAGCTGGGCCTTGGCGTAGGCGGAACCGAAGTCCTTGTTGATCCCCATGACTTCGCCCGTGGATTTCATCTCCGGGCCCAGGAGGGTGTCCACGTCCGGAAAGCGGTCAAAGGGAAGGACCGCCTCTTTCACCGACACATGGGAGGGCAGGATCTCCTCGGTGACTCCCAGCTCCGAAAGGCTTTTCCCCAGCATCACCTTGGTGGCCAGCTTGGCCAGGGGAACGCCGGTGGCCTTGCTCACGAAAGGGATGGTCCGGGAGGCCCTGGGGTTGACTTCCAGGACAAAGAGCCGGTTCTCCTTGATGGCGTATTGGACGTTCATGAGCCCCACCACGTCGAGCTCGGCGGCCAGGGCCTTGGTGGCCTGTACGATTTCTTCCTGGAGCGCGGGATCGATGCTGTAGGGGGGAAGCACACAGGCCGAGTCTCCCGAGTGCACCCCGGCTTCCTCGATGTGTTCCATGATGCCGCCGATGAGCGTCTCCTTGCCGTCCGAAAGGGCGTCCACGTCCACTTCGACGGCCTCTTCCAGGAACTGGTCGATGAGGATGGGATGGCCGAAGGATTCGGCCAAAGCCAGCCGGGCGAAGCCTTCCAGGCCCCGGCGGTCGTAGACGATGCGCATGGCCCGGCCTCCCAGGACATAGGAAGGCCGGACAATGACCGGATATCCGATGCGTTGGGCCACGGCCACGGCCTCCTCCAGGGACATGGCGGTGCCGTTGGCCGGTTGCTTCAATCCCAGTTTCTCCAGCATTTCCTGGAAGCGTTTCCGGTCCTCGGCCCGGTCGATGCTCGTGGGCGGAGTCCCCAGGATGGGGACCCCGGCGTCAAAGAGGCCCGTGGAGAGGTTGAGGGGCGTCTGGCCGCCGAACTGCACGATGACGCCCATGGGCCTTTCCTTCTCCACGATGTGCAAGACGTCCTCCCTGGTGAGGGGTTCGAAATAGAGCTTGTCCGAAGTGTCGTAGTCGGTGCTCACGGTTTCGGGATTGCTGTTGACCATGATGCTCTCAATGCCTTCCTCCCTGAGGGCGAAGGAGGCGTGCACGCAGCAATAATCGAACTCGATGCCCTGGCCGATGCGGTTGGGGCCGCCCCCCAGGATCATCACCTTTTTTTTGTCGGAGATCCGGGTTTCATCTTCCATGTCATAGGTGGAATAATAATAGGGGGTGGCGGCCTTGAACTCGGCGGCGCAGGTGTCCACCAGCTTGTAAACCGGACGGATGCCCCATTGATCCCGGCGCCTGCGGATCCCGTCCGCGTCGAGACCGGAAAGGTGCGCCAGCTGGATGTCCGAAAAGCCGAAGGATTTGGCCTTCCGGAGGAGCGCCGCATCGAAAGGCGCGCCCTCTTGATCGGCCCCTTTCGACCCTTTGCCTTTTTCTGCAAGCCGCTCTTCCATGTCCACGATCTGCCGGATCTGATCTAGAAACCACGGGTCGATGCGGGTCAGCTCGTAGAGGGCGTCAATGGAAAAGCCCTTCTTGAGGGCGTATCGCAGGTAAAAAAGCCTGTGGGAGTTGGGGACGGCGAGTTTTTGCTCGATCTCGTCTTTCAGGGTCTTTTCGGCGGCGGCGTCCGGGGCGGGGCCGTGGAGCCAGTCCGGGTCCTTCCCGTCGGCGCCGAGACCGGACCGGCCGATCTCCAGGGAACGGATCCCCTTTTGCAGGGCTTCCTTGAAGGTCCGGCCGATGGCCATAGTCTCCCCCACGGATTTCATGGAAGTGGTCAGCAGGTCTTGGGTTTCCGGGAACTTTTCAAAGGTCCAGCGGGGGATCTTGACCACGCAGTAGTCCAGGGTGGGCTCGAAGGAGGCCAGGGTCTCGCCGGTGATGTCGTTGGGGATCTCGTCGAGGGTGAAGCCCACCGCCAGCTTGGCCGCGATCTTGGCGATGGGAAACCCGGTGGCCTTGGAGGCCAGGGCGCTGCTGCGGGAGACCCGGGGGTTCATTTCCACCACCACCATGTCGCCGTTTTCCGGGTTGACGGCGAACTGGACGTTGGACCCGCCCGTGTCCACGCCGATTTCCCGCATGATGGCAATGGAGGCGTCCCGCATCCTCTGGTATTCTCTGTCGCTGAGGGTCTGGGCCGGGGCCACGGTGATGCTGTCGCCGGTGTGAATCCCCATGGGATCCATGTTCTCGATGGAGCACACGATGACAACGTTGTCGTTCTTGTCCCGCATCACCTCCAGTTCGTATTCCTTCCAGCCCAGGACCGATTCCTCCAGCATGATCTGGCCGATGAGGCTGGCGTCCAGGCCGGCCTTGGCAAGGCGTTTCAGGTCCTCCAAGTTGTATGCGATGCCCCCGCCGGTCCCTCCCAGGGTAAAGCTGGGACGGCAGATGAGGGGAAAGCCGATCCTTCGGGCGATGTCGAAAGACTCCGTGAGGCTTTTTGCGATTCCGCTTTGGGGGATGCGAAGCCCGATGTTCTCCATGGCGCCGCGGAACAGGTCCCGGTCTTCGGCCTTTTTGATCGAGGCCGTCGATGCCCCGATCATCTCCACGCCGAACCGGTCCAGGACCCCCATCTCGGCCACGCGGATGGCCGTGTTCAGCCCGGTCTGGCCGCCCAGGGTGGGCAACAGGGCGTCCGGGCGCTCTTTTTCGATGATCTTGGCCACCACCTCGGGCGTGACGGGCTCCACATAGGTGCGGTGTGCCATCTCCGGGTCGGTCATGATGGTGGCCGGGTTGGAGTTGACCAGGGTGATCCGGTATCCTTCCGCCATCAGCGCCTTGCAGGCCTGGGTCCCCGAATAGTCGAACTCGCAGGCCTGGCTGATGATGATGGGGCCGGCCCCGATGATGAGGATCTTCTCGATGTCGGTGCGTTTGGGCATGGAAGATTTCCGGGCGGCTTCCTTGAAAAAGACGGGCGTGCCGGCGTCGGTTAATTTCGCGTCATCATTTCCTTAAACACGTCAAAGAGGTAATCGGCGTCATGGGGTCCCGGGGAGGCCTCCGGGTGGTATTGCACGGCGAGCACCGGGAGTTTCCGGTGGCGGAAGCCTTCCAGGGTGCCGTCGTTGAGGTTGATGTGGGTGATTTCCACGGCCTCGCCTTCAAGGCTTTTTGTTTCCACGGCAAAGCCGTGATTCTGCGAGGTGATCTCCACGCGGCCCGTCAAAAGGTTCTTCACGGGCTGGTTGGCCCCCCGGTGGCCGAACTTCAGCTTAAAGGTGCGGCCGCCCAGGGCCAGGCCCAGGATCTGATGCCCCAGGCAGATTCCGAAGAGGGGGCGGTACCCCAGAAGGTCCCGGACGGTCTCGATGGCATAGGTGACCGGTTCCGGGTCCCCGGGACCGTTGGAAAGGAAGACGCCGTCGGGTTCCAGGGCTTTCACGGTGGACGCGGGCGTGGACGCCGGCACCACCAGGACCTGGCATCCCACCCGCCCCAGGCACCGCAAAATATTGTATTTGATTCCGAAATCAAAAGCCACGACCCTCAAGGGGGCGCTCCGGGAGTCCCAGACGGAGGGATCCAGGCGGTCTTCTTCCCCCTGCTCGAGGGGGACGCAACGGCCCTTGTGCCAGAAATAGGGTTTTCGGACCGTGACTTCCGCCACGAAATCGGCCCCGGCCATGGAGTCAACGGCCCGGGCCTTTTTCACCAGGGAATCCGGGTCGGGATCGAGGGTGGAGATGACGGCCCGCATGGCGCCCCGGCTCCGGATGTGCAGGGTGAGGGCCCGGGTGTCGAGGCCTTCCACGCCGAGGACCCCCTGGCCGGCCAGATAGTCCCCCAGGGTGCCCGTGGCCCTGAAATTGCTGGGGTGGGCCTGGTATTCCCGGACCAAAAAGCCCCGGACCTGGATGCGATCCGACTCCACATCCTCGGCATTGACCCCGTAATTGCCGATGAGGGGGTAGGTCATGGCCACCATCTGTCCCCGGTAGGACGGATCGGTGAGGATTTCCTGGTATCCGGTCATGCTGGTGTTGAAGACGATTTCGCCCGCACATTCACCCGGTCCGGTAAAGGAGCGGCAGGGAAAGGTCCGGCCGTCTTCCAGGGCGAGGAGTCCGTTCATCAGAAAATTCGATGCGCCTTCAGAGTCTTTTTTTAAATGTTAAACCGTGGGTCTTGAAAGGAACAGCGGTCCCTCAGGGCAGCCCCTTTTTAGCACAACTTGGATTCAAATCAACCGGAAAAGAATCCGCCTCGAGTTCTTCTTCCCAGTCCTCGCCCCACTCCTCGAGGGTGACGGGTGCACCGGCGAGCACTTTCAAGGGGACCGCCTGGACCTTTCGGTAGACCTCATGGAAAGGCCGTGCCTTTCCGTTGACGCGAAGCAGGTCCTTTTCCACCGAGATGCCGAAAAGCCTTTCGTTTTCCTTGAGATAGGGCAGGATCAAATCCCAATCCTTTAGGGAGACATCCACCAGTTCCCCGCCGTTGAGCTGGTCGGAGACCACCTTTTTAAAGGGATCCCGCACAAAGATCGCTCCTCCGGAAGCCAGGGAGAAGAGGTTGGAGCCGGGATAGGGCGTCTCTTGGTCCACCACGTTTCCGTCGCCGTCGAACCGGACCCCGTTTAAAATGACAAACCCGCCGCCCTTGAAGGGATCGCCGGCCATGAAGGACTCGGCCAGGTAGTCGAGGCAGGTGCCGTTGATGACCACCTTGGGGGACCCCACGGCATTGATGAGGGGACGGCCGGCGGCATTTCCCATGACGTAGACCTCCCCGCCCTTGGCGCCGTACATGAAGGTCTGGCCCACATCCCCGTAAACGACGAGTTTCCCCTGTTTCATGATCTGGCCGATCTGATCCTGCCCGTTGGCGTGCACCACCATCTCCAGGCCATCGATCCCTGAGGCCAGGTAGTCCCCGGGGCTGTCGTAGACGTCGATCCGGACCCCGTGGGAACCTTTGGAAAGGCCGCATCCGCAGAAACGCTGCCCCCGGTATCCGAAACAGATGAAGCGCTTCCATCCCATCCGGTAGGCGAGCCGGATCAGGACGGCGTCGCAGTCGTCGCCTTCCGGCGGGAAATCCCGGGCATTCAGGACCAGGGTGGTTTCCCCCTCCCGGGGCTTTCGGAGGCTGCGGCGCAGTTCCCAGTCGATGTATCGGTACATGCCGGAAGCGGATTCCGTGAGCGTTGGCGAGGCCCTGAAAATGGCGGAGAGGCTTTCCCGGAAAATCCACAGCACCGTCCGCCGCCTCTTCGGGCCCAGGGGGTAGCGACGGTCCATGAGATGGGTCAAGATGGCGATGCAGCATTCCTTTTGGGCGTCGCCTCTTCGGGCCAGCGCCTCCAGGTCGGCACAGAAGGCGCGGACCCGGGTTTCATCGCACGCCCCCATGAAGTCTCGGCAGGCTTCCAGCAGGGACGCCATGGCCCCCGGCGCCGGTGGCCCGGCGGCGCGATCCAGGATCGCATGGTAAGAGGGGCTTTCCAGGCGTATGGGCCCGTCGGCGGACGCTCGGGGCGCCTCCACCCGGACCGGTTCTCCGAATTTGTTGGTGCAGGTCAGGCGTTTCCCGGATTCGCCGTCGTCGCTTGTGACGGAAAAGATGAAGGCGCCGCCGTCCGTGGCGCTGCCGCCCCGGGCGTTCCAGTACTTGTCGGCGATGGGTTCGAAACGGGGATCCTCGGAGGCCAGGCTCTGGAGCGTGGCATCGATGGCCTGCTTTTCCGAGCAGATCAACCCGATCTGCACGTCCCCTTCCTGGAGAGCGAAGACCTGGGGCCGGAGCATGGCCGTGTCGGTGATGCCGATGAGCTGAAGGGTCTTTTGGTACACGGCGTTCCTGGCGATGATGAAGAACCAGGGGCCGTCCGGCGATGATGCCAGGTGGCAGGATTGGATGTGGCGGTAGATCCGCTGTTTTTCAGCCGGCAGGAGGTCGAAGTCGTACTCCGTGGTGGGCGCCATGGCCTCGATGATGTACTCCAGGGGGTATCCGAAGGTCCGGTTCAAAAGGTCGAAAAGGAGGATGGAGACTTCCGTGTCCGTCAGGAACTGGGGATAGATGTGATGCTGTTTCAGGTATTCGCACACGGCGTGGTAGTTGGCGAAATCGCCGTTGTGGACCAGGGCCTCGTCCATGCCGGTGAAAGGGTGGGCGCCGCCGGGATGCCAGACCCGGCCTTTGGTGGGATAGCGCTGGTGGGCGATCCAGCCGTGGGCCTTGAAATCTTCCAGAAGGTAGTACTGGGCCACCTGTTCGGCGTATCCCACGATCTTGAGAATCATGATGTTCCTGCCGTGGGAAAGGACGAAGGCGCGCTGTTTTCCCAGGGAGGCGTAAAACGCCTGGTTGAGGCGAAAAGAATTCTGATAGATGAACTCGTCTTCGGCCCGGCGGGGATCCATGTCCCTGAGGCCGTTTTCCTCGATGAACCGGTCCAGACGGGACGCTTTCACGCGCACGAAGTAGCGCCACACGTCCGGCGGCCGGACTTCAAGGCCCGCCACCTGGCGGTAATCGTCCACGGAGGGCACCTTTTCCGCCTTGTAAACCTCCAGGGGCCCCTCGATATACTGGGCTTCCACCGCTTTCCGGGCCTCAGGATCCAGCAGGGCCACCTGGAGCAGGTAATGGGAGTCCAGGACATCCTGGGGAACCTTCAGGCTTTCGGCGGAAAGCCCCACGGCGGCGATGCCGCCGCCTTTGCCGTTGCCCCGGTTGTGCATCTGCACCGAGGGTTCATAGATGTGGCGGCCGGAAACCGGCACGGAGGCGATGAACCCCGTAACCCCGCAACCGCCTTCCTGGGCGATCTCCTCGGGTCTTTCCGGGGGCCGGGGCAGGGGCTTCCGGCTCGACAAAAGCTTTTGGATCATGGATGCCTTTTTTTGCATGGTTCTCCTAAGCGTTGGGGTTTATCTCGACAGGCCGGCGCTTCGGCCCGGTCCCGGCTCTCGGCTTTACAGGATGATGGCTTCTTCGGGTGCCGGGCGATAGGTGGCCCGCTCCGACGGCTCCAGGTAATCGAGATGGACCAGAAGGTCGGTGCGGCCTGTCAGTTCGTTCAGGCTCCGGAGGCCGTATTGTCTCAACAGGGCGCACCAGGTTTTCCGCCATGCCGCATACATGTTGACCAGGCGCTGTTCGGCCCATTGCGTGCTGATCATGCACCCCAGCTCCGTATCCGTGGTGGCGATGCCCCGGGCGCAGCCCCGTCCGCTTTCGCAGTTTCCGCAGCGCACGCACTCCAGGGCCACCAGTTCGGCGGTGCCGATGACCACCCCGTCGGCGCCCAGGGCGATGGCCTTGGCCACATCCATGGCGTTCCGGATGCCGCCGCTGGCAATCAGGCAGATTTCGTCCCGGACGCCCTCTTCGATCATGAAGCGGTGCACCTTGGGGATGGCGTACTCGATGGGCATGGCGATGTTCTTCTTGGCGATGTCCGGGGCGGCGCCCGTGCCGCCGTAACTCCCGTCCAGGTGGATGATGTGAGCACCGGCATAGTAACTTCCCACCGCCACCATATCCACGTCCGTGGGGGTGGAGACCTTGACCGAAACCAGGACGTCGGGATTGATCTCCTTCACCCAGTCCACGTGTTTCTTGTGGTCTTCCACCGAATAGACGCTGTGGAAGGGAAACGGTGAAAAGAGGGCGTTTCCCGGCACCGTCTCCCGCATGGCCGCCACTTCCGGCGTGACCTTGTCCCCCAGAAGATGTCCGCCCAGCCCGGGCTTGGCCCCCTGGGCGTACTTGAATTCCACCACGGGCGCCAGGAGGATGGTTTCTTCCCGGACCCCGAAAAGGCCCGTGGCGATCTGGGTGATGACGTGGTCGGCATACGGCATCAATTCCGGGGGATATCCGCCTTCGCCTGTACACGTTAAGGTGTTCAAGCGCCGGGCGGCCCGGGCCCTTCCCACCATCACCGACAGGGCCGTGGAGCCGAAGGACATGCCGCCGCCGTAACAGGGGAGGGAAAGCCGTTTTTTGGGCCGGCCGTCTCCCCGCTTGTTGAGGTCGATCCCGGTGTCCACGGCCTCGTCCGGAACGTCCAGATACTGGTCGGGGTCCGGGTGGCGAAACCGGATTTTATCGAAGCCCCCGCCGGAGCATCCCAGGTCGGTTTCCAGGTCCACCACGGGCAGGCGGCCGGTTTCCGCCATCTCCCAATGCCCGATGAGCATCTCGGCCGGCCAACGGAAGTCGCCCAACGTCTCCAGGATGGGATTTTGCCTGAGAGTAAGCGCCTTTTCAGGGCAGCGGTCGATACAATAAAAGTCGTTTTGCCGGCAGGCGAACCCGATGCATCGATGGCTTTTGGGTTTGAGGGCCCGGGAATAGACGTCGTATCGGGGATGGACCCCGTAAGGACACAGCGTCGCACAGAGTCCGCAGCCGACACACCGTGCGTTTCTGACCAGGACGTATTTTCCGATGGGGTTGCGAAACCGGGACGGCGTCTCCGCGGTTTGGGGCAGCGCCGCCTTCGGGCTTTCTTGAATTTTCATTTTTCAGGCAGACTCCACGGCTTTTTTTCCCCCGAAAATCGGGGCGAAAATCTCTTGTTCCAGGTCTTCAAATTGCATGGACCGGCCGATTTCACCTCTCAGCCGCCGGGCTTCCCGGATCCCCATGGCCCCCATCACCTCGATGAGCTGGTTGTGCCAGGCGCCCAGGAGGTTGACGATCCGTTGCCGTCCCCATTGCCGGTTGACGGGACGGTCGAGGGCCACGGGGCAGGAGAGGCCCTCCCGGCATCGGAAGCAGAGGCGGCACTCCAGGGCCACCGGCAATACGGTATCCGCCACCACACCGTCCGCACCGCAAATGATGGCTTTGGCCATGTGTTCGGCCATGGCGATGCCGCCCGAGAAGAGGAGGTTCACCCGTTGCCGGAGGCCGCGGGCCACAAGCTCCAGGTGAACGGAGCGGATACTGTCTTTGAGGAATCGCGGCGACGGCGTATTCTTCTCATGGCCGTCTTGTGTGGCGTAAAAGTGGATGGCGTCCACCCCCGCCTCGGTCAGGGCCACGGCTTGTTCCGGGGCGTCCGGGGTCAGGGGCAGCCCCGCGGCCACGGGAAGGTTCGGTCGCACTTTTTTCAGTTGCGCGAGGATGTGGGTGCGGTCCGGCCCGTCGGCCACTTCCACCATGGGGATTTTTTCCATAAGGGGCGCCGATTCTTGGAAGGCGTCCCCTTTGATCCGGCAGACGATGCTGCCGGCATAGGGCAGAAGCGCCTCGGTGACATCCTCGGGATCCAGAAGCATGAGGGTGCCGAGCCGGGCGGCCGCCCCGGCGGCGCAAAGGAGGGCGGATTCCGTTTTGACAAGGTGTTCGGGCCACTGCAGAAGCACGGGGATCGAGATTTCCAGAATCGCGGGCACGCGGCAGTCCGGACCGCCGTCCGGGGCGAACGTCAGGAAGGGGAGGCGGCGGGAGAGCTCGATGCTCGTGTTGATGTACTCCCGGCCGTGGATGCCGTCCCGGGTGGGCCTGACGATTTCCGACATGTCGGTCCACATGGCGTCGAACCCCTTCCCGGTGAAGGGGCCGCGGTACCCGGCGCCGGACACGGGGATCTTTCCGTAGTGGGCCTGGTACCAGAGGCGATGGAGGATGTCTCTGCGCCAGTAGGCGGTTCCCAGGTTCTTGTATGCCGGATTGATCACCCGGGAAAAGATTCCCTTGGTGCATTCCTGGACGCACCGAAAGCAACTCTGACAGATGTAAAGATATTCCGGATCGATTCGCCTGAGGGCGTATTCGTGGGTCTCCTTGAAGACGCCGTAGACGCATTTTTTCTTGACGCAGGCCCGGCAGCTTCCCGCGCAGTCTTCCTTGAACTCCACGGTGGTATACTTGCCGATGGCGGGGAAACGGGGCGGTGCCGTCTTCACGGCGACATGGTATTTCTTCGGCATGGTCGATCCCTTCAGGGCCTCGGGAGAAGCCCCGCCCTTTCCACGATGGTTTTGACCTGGTTTTCCCATTCGATGGCCATGATGTGCACGCCGTGGACCCCCGGTATTTCCCGGAGCGCCTGGAGGGTCTCCAGGCAGATGGCGATGCCCTCCTGGGCCGCCTTTTTCTTGGGGACGCCGGCCATGCGGCGGAGGAGGGGTTCCGGGATATCCATGCCGGCCACGTTCTGGGCCATGTAACGCGCCATGGGCGCGGATTTCAAAGGCGTCACGCCTGCCAGGATGTGGACCTTTTCCGTGAGGCCTTCCCCGGCGGCCATGTCCATCCAGGCCTTGAACCGGTCCAGGTTGTAGATGCACTGGGTCTGGATGAAGTCCGCCCCGGCATCGATCTTCTTGGCCAACCGGATGACGCGGTACTCGAAGGGATCCGCGAAGGGATTGGCCGCGGCCCCGATGAACATCTTCGGCGCACCGTCGAGGGCGTGCCCGCTCAGGTCTTTGCCTTGTTCTCTCATGGTGCGCACGGTGCTGAGGAGGTTCATGGAGTCGATGTCGAAGACGTTCAGGGCCTCCGGATGACTGCCGAAGCGCTGGTGATCTCCGGAAAGGCAAAGGATGTTTTTGATGCCCAGGGAATAGGCGCCCAGGATGTCCGACTGGAGGGCGATGCGGTTCCGGTCCCGGGTGACCATCTGCATCACCGGCTCCAGGCCCAGGTCCATAAGGTGTTTGCAGGCGCTGATGCTGGACATGCGCACGATGGCGGTTTGGTTGTCCGTGACGTTCACCGCGTCCACCACGCCTTTGAGGAGCGCGCCCTTTTCCCGGACCGCCTCGCCGTTGGCGCCCCGGGGCGGACCGCATTCCGCGGTGACGGCGAAGTGTCCCCGGGAGAGCACCCGGTGCAGGTTGCTGATCGGTTCGGTATTCATATCACGTGGTCCTTCCGGATTAATTTTCGCGGACCCCCGGACAGGCTGGTCTGCCAGTTCTTGGGCGGCACGTAGGCCCTGAGCTGATCCAGTCGCCCCAGGGCGCTGAGCCGCTCGATGATGAGATGCCATGCGCACTCCGTGTCGGGATCCACCTCGCACTTGCCCTCCTGGGAGCCGCCGCAGGGGCCGTTGAGCAACTTCTTGGCGCAGCGGGAAAAGGGGCACACCCCGCCGAAAACGGCCAGCTGACAATCCCCGCATCCGGCGCATTCCTCGGTGAAGAGCCCCTGGTGTTCCAGCACCCCCAGGAAGGTGGTGTTGACACCGGGCAAAACCGGGGACCGGGGGAAACGCCGGGCCACCGCCTGCACCCCGGCGCCGCAGGCCAGGGAAAGCACCGCCTCGTTGCGGGAGACGGCCTCGGCGGCTTCAGCGATGAACGCGTCCTCACACTGTCGCTCCACGGTCAATTCTTCGATTTCAACCGGACGGCCGTCTTTCCTGGACGCCAGCCTCAAGGCGGATGCCAGCAGCGCCACTTCGTCTTCTCCCCCGGCAAAGCATGTCTTGACGCACGTGCCGCATCCCAGGATGAGGAATTTCCGATGGGGGGCCACCATTTGGAGGATCTCTTGGACGGGTTTCTGTTCGCCGACAATCATGAATCGGTTCTCCTTTATCCGGGATGGGTGTCAGGGGCCTTGGGTTCCAGCCCGGCTGGCGTTGCCGGCCCGGGTTCGGCGTCCCGGGACCGGGGCGGGCCGGCCGGGTTCTTCCCGATCCCGGCAAGCAGGGCGGCGATTTCTTCAAGGCGGCTTGAAATCGAGACCCGGTCTTGGGGGGCGAGGTTGAAAAAGGTCAGCCGCCGGCCATCCAGGCCGATGTCCTCCAGAAGGCTTTGGACCCGCTGCACCCGCTTTTTCGCACGCAGATTGCCTTGAACGTGCCGGCAGGCCCCTTCGGGACAGACCCATACGCTCACTGCGTCAGCGCCCGCCTCGAGGGCCTTGAGCAAAAAGAGGTCCTTGACCATGCTGGAACAGGCCATGGGGACGGGGCGGATTTCAACGGATTCCGGGGCCTGGGAAAGCAATGGGGCCTCGTTTTCCACAATACGGGTACAAAAAAAGACCGAGAGCCGATAAGGTTTTTCCATGATCTGTTTTCAGTTTTAAAGCATCATGTTTGAAGGGCCCGGTTTGAGCAAAAAAAACGCCTACCTCTCCTTTGAGCAGTAGACGTCCCTGTCTTTGTGGCCGTATCGGCCGAGAAACGGTGCACACCGTTGTGCATCGTTGGAACTTGCTTTCTTACGCCCGATTCCCTAACCTGTCAATACAAAAATATCGGGAATCGGTTTTCAATCGGAAATCAAGAGAAACACCCCGGGGAGGGGATGAACGCACAAAGCCTGAAAATCCTGGAAAGGCTTCCCGAGCCGTTGCTTTCCAAGGGCATGGAGAAACGGGAGGCGCTTCTTTCCGCCGTCCGCCGCCGGGATCCCTCTTTTTCCATCCCTCCCCCGATGGCCGAAGCGGTCTCCCGGGTCTTTGCCGTCAGCGCATTTGTGGCCACAAGCCTGATTCGGGATCCCGGCATCTTCATGGACCTGGTCCGATCGGGGGACTTGAAGCGGTCCTATGCCGAAAAAGAATACGCGGCCGCCTTGAGGTCCGCCCTGTCGGGGATCGCGGATGAAGCCCACCTGGCGTCGGCCCTGAGACGGATCCGGTGCCGGGAGATGGTGCGCATTGCGTGGCGCGATCTTTTGGGGGCGGCCGACCTCCATGAGACCATGGCGGACCTGACGCGGCTGGCGGAGGCCGTGATCGATGGAGCCCTTCGCCATCTTCACCGATGGCAGTGCGCCCGGTACCAAACACCGGTCGATGACCGGGGGAGACCCCAGCTGCTTGTCGTCATCGGCATGGGGAAGCTGGGGGGCAAAGAGTTGAATTTTTCTTCGGATGTGGACCTGATCTTTGCCTTCCCCGAGGCCGGCGCCACGAAAGGGGCCCGGGGCAGCCTGGGAAACGACCTGTTTTTCAGCCGTCTGTGCCAGAAGTTGATCCGGGTTTTGGGCAGTCCCTCGGCGGACGGCTTCGTCTTCCGCGTGGACACCCGCCTCCGCCCGGACGGCGAGAACGGCCCCCTTGTCATGAGCTTCGACAATATGGAGCAGTACTACCAAACGCACGGCCGGGAATGGGAACGCTACGCATGGATCAAGGCCCGCCCCGTGGCCGGCGATGTGGATGCCGGCCGCTCCCTCATCCGCCGCCTGCGCCCTTTTGTTTACCGGCGGTACCTGGATTACGGCATGTTCGAGGCCCTCAGGGACATGAAGCGCAACATCGCCATGGAGGTCAGGCGAAAAAAACTGGAAGACGATATCAAGATCGGACCCGGGGGCATCCGGGAAATCGAATTTTTCGGCCAGGTGTTTCAGCTCATCCGGGGCGGCGTGATTCCGGCGCTTCAGGCGCGGGGGATCCTGGAGGTCTTGCAGGTGCTCTCCGAGAGGGCGATCCTTTCCGAAAGGACCTCCCGGGACCTTATCAAGGCGTATGTCTTTTTGCGGATCACGGAAAACCGGCTCCAGGAGTTTTCCGACCAGCAGGTCCACGGACTCCCCCGGGACGCCGCGGACCGGTTGAGGCTCGCCGTGTCCATGGGGTTTGACCGGTGGGACGCCTTTATCGAACGGTTGGACATGCACAGGAGGCGCGTCCATGCCCATTTTCAAGAACTGCTCCAGGCCGAGGAGACCTGGTCGCCCGCCCCTTCGGGGGATGAAGAACTCTCGTTTCTGGGGGACATCTGGCGGGGCATGGCCACGCCCGAACAGGCCGGCGCCCGCTTGGCGGAACTGGGCTTTTCGGATCCCGGCCGGGCGCTTCGTCTTTTGGAGCACTTGAGAAACGACGCTGCCACCCGGGCCCTCAGCACCGAAGGGCGGCGGCGTCTGGACCGTCTCATGCCCCGGATCCTCCAGGCGGCGGCGGGCGGGGAAACGCCCCTGGTGGCGCTGGGCCGGGCATGCGACCTCATCCGGACTGTTCAGCGCCGTACCAGTTACCTTGCCTTGCTGCTGGAAAACCCGCCGGCACTGACGCATCTCATGAACCTCATCAATGCCAGCCCCTGGATCGGGGTCTTCTTGAAGCAGCATCCGGTCCTGTTGGACGAGCTTTTGGATCCCCGTGTTCTCTATGCGCCCCCCCGGAAGGCGGCTTTGAAAGAGGAACTGGAGGAGCGCCTGGCCCGGGTGGATCCCGAGGAACTGGAGTATCAGATTGAAACCCTTTGCATTTTCAAGCAGGTCAATGTGCTGCGGGTGGCGGCCTCCGATATCACCGGTGTGTTGCCCTTGATGCGGGTGAGCGACCACCTCACCGAGATTGCCGAGGTGATCCTGGAACAGGTGCTGGAATTGGCATGGCGCCACCTGACGGCGAAGCACGGCCGGCCTCAAAGCGCCGTCGGCAAGGAGGCATGCGACCGGGGGTTCGCCGTGATCGCCTATGGGAAGCTGGGGGGGATCGAGCTGGGGTATCGATCGGACCTGGATCTGGTCTTCCTCCATGCCGCGATCCCGGGGCAAACCGACGGGAAACGGCCCGTGGACAACACTCAGTTCTTCACCCGTCTCGGCCAGCGGGTCGTCCACATCCTGACGGCGGTCACCCGCGCCGGCGTGCTCTACGACATCGATATGCGGCTGCGGCCCAGCGGGCATTCAGGGGTGCTGGTCAGCTCCCTGGAGGCCTTCAGGGCGTACCAATTGAATCACGCCTGGACCTGGGAGCACCAGGCCTTGGTGCGGGCCCGGGCCGTGGGCGGAGACCCGGCCCTGGTGCGCCGGTTTGAAGCGGTCCGGAAAGAGGTGCTGGGCCGTCCCCGGGAGGCAGGGCCCTTGAAATCGGCCGTTCGAAAGATGCGCGAGCGCATGCGCAGGGCGCACCTCAAGCCGGAACCCGGCGTGTTCGACCTCAAAGAAGACCGGGGCGGCATGGTGGACGTGGAATTTATCGTTCAGTTTCTGGTGTTGCGTCACGCCCACCGGCATCCCGAAATCCTGGACTGGACGGACAACGTGCGCCTCCTTCAGTCTGTCATGAACGCCGGGGGCCTCCCTGAAGACAGGGCGTATCTTTTGAGAAAAGCCTTTTTGGTCTACCGCGCCAGCATCCATCGCCTCAATCTTCAGGAAAAACCCGCCCGGGTGCCCGCCGATCGCTTCCTCACCTTCCGGAAAGGGGTCCAAAGAACCTGGGACACCCTCCTTTGGGGATAACGGCTGAATTTATTTACATAATTGTAATTTATGAGCTATTTATTACATAATTGTTAATTTTATTTTTAATGAGTCGTTTTCCCAAAATCATATAATTAATTGAAATCATTGAAACAAAAGATATATCAACCGCCTTGGCACAAGCCTTGCTCTGATGGAAAGGTTCTGTGGCCGGGTCATCGAAAGACCTGGGGAAAGGGTTAAGGAGGAGAAACGCCGTGGCATTGATGGAAGAAACCCCGGCGGCAGACGCCAAAAGTCATGATGCCGCCGCGGCCTTGAGAAGGCAACGTCAGCGGCTTTTCAAGGCCCAAGCCTCCCTTTGCGCCCCGGATTTTCTCCAGGAGCATGCCAAGATCTTCGACGCTTATTTCCACACGGCCTTTGCATCGTCAAGAATCGGCCCCCTGTTGAAGATCAACGCCAATCCCTACGCCATCGTCGCCCTGGGGGGGTATGGACGGAAGGAGCAATGTGTCCATTCAGACGTGGATCTCTTGTTCTTGTTTGAAAAGAAGGTGCCTCGAAAGGCCGAAGCCTTGATTCGGGAGCTGGTCTATCCCCTGTGGGACATGGGCATGGAGGTCGGGTATGCGGTGCGGACCGTGAAGGAGAGCCTGGCGCTGGGCAAAAAGGATTTCGAATCCCTCACGCCCCTGTTGGATGCCCGGTTCATTTGCGGCATTTCGAATGTGGCCGTCCGGCTGGCCGAAGCCCTCCGGGAGACCCTCCTGAAAAAGCATGGCAAGACGGTCGTCAAGCGGCTGGTCCGGGCCAACCGCAATCGCCATTTCCAGTTCGGCGATTCCAGCAGTCTCTTGGAACCGCATCTCAAGGAGGGTCAAGGCGGCCTGAGGGATTATCACACCATGCTGTGGATTGCCCGGATCCTCTTTGACCTGAGGACGCCCCGGGAACTGGAGTATGGGGGGTGCCTCTCCCACAGGGAATTCGAGCGCCTGCAACGGGCCCTGGCCTTCATCTGGGAGGTCCGGAACCGCCTTCATCTTCTTTCGGGCAGGAAGTGGGATCGGCTCCTTTTTGAAAACCAGATCGCCCTCGCCGATGCCATGGGTTTCAAGAAGACCGACGGTCAGGAGCCCGTGGAAGTCTTCCTCAGCATCCTGCACGGTCACATGGATTTCATCAAATCCCAGCACCTGCGCTTCCTGTATGAACAGGGCCTGGACAGGCCCTCGGGAAGGAAGAAAAGGGCCCGACCAAAGGCCGGCATCCCGGGTCTTTTCGTGGAAGACGACATGCTTTACTTCGAGGCGCCCGAGCAGGTCGTGAAAGCCCCCGCCCTTTTGGTTCAGATTTTTGAACAAAGCCTTCGCTTGAAGATCCCCTTAAGCGGAGAGGCCAAGCGATTGATCCAGGAGCTTTCCCCCCTCGTCGAGGGGTCCTCCCCCGTCGTCCGCCGTTCTTTCGAGCGGATCCTTTTGGGCCGTCAAGCCCACCGGGTACTCAGGGAGATGCTGGATTCCGGGTTTTTGTCGGCCTTCATCCCCGAGTTCAAAGGGGTGCTCCACCGCATCCAGTACGACGCCTATCATCTTTTTCCCGTGGACCTGCATCTTCTGCACACGGTGGAGGCCCTCCACGGTTTCCGTGAGGAAGCCACTTCTCCGGACCCCTTGTTGACGAGACTCTTTTTTGAGATCAAAAACCGGAAACGGCTCCTTTGGGCGGCCTTGCTCCATGACATCGGGAAGGGCACCTCCAGGGGGGATCATGCGCAAAAGGGTGCCGTCACGGCCCAGGCCGTGATGACGGCCAAGGGCTACAGCCCGGCCGATGCAAAAGCCGTCGCTTTCTTGGTGAAAGAGCACCTCTTCCTCATGAAGACCGCCACGCGGCGGGACCTTCAAGACGAAGAGACGGCCATTTACTGCGCCCGGCGGGTCAAGGACCCGGAACGGCTGAAGATGCTCTACCTCCTCACCGCGGCCGACGCCGCGGCCACCGGCCCCAAGGCCTGGAACAGCTGGACCGCGGCCCTCTTGAAGGACCTGTTCCTCAAGACCTTGAGGATCTTGGAAAGGGGAGAGCTGGCGAGCCGGGAAGCCATGGAGGCCGTGCACCGGAAGCGGCGGGCCCTGGTGGAGGCGGTGGAAACGCCCGAAGAAAGGGCGGCGGTGGCGGCGCTGCTGGAGGCCATGTCCCCCCGCTATCTCATCGCCGTCCCCCAAAGGGCCATCTTAAACCACATCGCCTTGTACCGGCAATTGAAGGGTCAGGGGGCCGTCTGGCAGGTGGTCCAAGGGAAGGATCCCTCCCTCCGGGAGATCACAGTGTGCGCCAAGGACCGGCCCGGCCTTTTTTCGATGATCGCCGGCGTCTTCACCCTCAACGGCATCGACATCCTGGATGCCCAGGCCTTTACATGGAAAAACCAGACCGCCCTGGATCTTTTCACGGTGAAACCCCCGCCGGATCGGTTGTTCGAAAAAGAGCGCTGGATTCGGGCCAAAATGCACCTGGATGCGGTCCTTGCCGGGAGCCTGGACCTCTCCCGGGCCCTCAAGGACAAATTTTCGACAGGCGGCGTGCCCCGTATCCGCGGGACCAGGCGGCCTTTCCGGGTGTCCGTGGACAATGCCGGTTCCAGTTTTTTCACCCTCATTGAAGTGGTGGCCGACGATTTTCCCGGGCTCCTTTACGGGGTCAGCGACGCCATCTTCCGGTGCGGCCTCGACATCCGGGTGGCCAAGATCGCCACCAAGGTGGATCAGGTGGTGGATGTCTTTTACGTCCGGGATCTGGAAGGCCAGAAAGCGGACACCCCCGCCCAGGAAGCCCGGATCCGCTCCGCCCTGGAAGCGGCCTTGAAAGATCCCTTGACCGGAAAGGGGGGGATCCCGCCGGTCCCTCCCGGAAAGGTCCCGGAGCAGAAAAAAGGACAAGAACCCTTCAGATAAATGGAGAAAGGAGATTGTCATGATCCGATGGGTATCCAGAAAGATCCTTGTCTTGGGACCCTTGATGGTCTTGGTTGCATCGGATGCCTTTGCCGGGGAAGGGCTGGATTCCGGAGATACGGCCTGGATGATCGTGTCCACCGCCCTGGTGATGATGATGACGCCGGCGGGATTGGCGCTCTTTTACGGCGGCATGTCCCGCTATAAAAATATGCTCAACACCTTTGCCATGACGCTGGTGGCTTACTGCCTGGCCAGCGTGATATGGATGGTGTGGGGCTATACCCTGGCTTTCGGGCCGGACAAAGCCGGTCTCATCGGCGGGATGGCCCACGCCTTCATGAGGGGAATCGGGGTGGGGAGCCTTGCCGGGACCATTCCCACGTCGGTCTTTGCCCTGTTCCAGATGACCTTTGCGGGCATCACCGCGGCCCTGGTCCTGGGGGCCATCGTGGATCGGATGAAATTTTCCTCCTGGATCGTGTTTACGGTCCTTTGGATCACCCTTGTCTATTGCCCGGTGGCCCATTGGGTCTGGGGCGGCGGCTGGATGGCCGAGATGGGGGCCCTCGATTTCGCCGGCGGCACCGTGGTGCACGTGAATGCCGGGGTGGCGGGTCTGGTTCTGGCCCTGATGGTGGGCAAACGCATCGGGTATCGAAAAGAGGCCATGTTCCCCTCGAGCATTGTCCTCACGGGGCTGGGGGCCGCCATGCTCTGGTTCGGGTGGTTCGGATTCAACGCCGGGAGTCAGTTGGCGGCCGACGGCCTGGCCGGGTCCGCGTTTCTGGTCACCAATACCTCCGCCGCCACCGCGGCCCTGGCGTGGATGTTCGTGGAGTGGCTCGTGACCAAGAAGCCCACGGTGCTGGGCATCGCCTCGGGCGTGGTGGCCGGCCTGGTGGCCATTACGCCGGCGGCCGGTTTTGTGGATCTTGCGGGATCCCTGGTCATCGGGCTGGTGGCCGGGGTCCTTGGATTTTTTTCTGTATCCAAATTGAAAAGTCGGATAGGATACGACGATTCCCTGGATGCCTTCGGGGTTCACGGCGTGTGCGGCATGTGGGGCGCTCTGGCCACCGGCCTTTTCGCCAATCCGGCCGTCAATGAAATCGGGAAAGGCCTTCTTTACGGAAACCCCAAGCAGCTGTGGATCCAGGCCCTTTCCATTGCGGCGACCGCGGCCTTTGCCCTGGCGGGAACGGGCATCGTCACCGGAATCACGCTGTGGATCACCGGCGGCCTCCGTGTCCCGCCGGAAGCGGAGATCGAAGGACTGGACAGTTCCATCCACGGGGAGCGTGCGTTTGAGATTGTATAGGACGGGTTTCAGGGCGGACCGGAGACCCGCCAGGGGGAATTCTTAAAAGGCAAAGAGAAGGAGCGCATGTCATGAAGAAGATCGAAGCCATCATCAAGCCGTTTAAACTGGATGACGTGAAGGAGGCCTTGAACGAACTCGGTATCAAGGGGATGACCGTTTCCGAGGTGAAAGGCTACGGCCGGCAGAAGGGCCACAAGGAGGTGTACCGGGGCGCCGAATACGTGGTGGATTTTATCCCGAAAATCAAGCTCGAAATCGTGGTGGACGCCCGGGTGGCCGAACAGGCGGCGGAGAAGATCCGGGAAGCGGCCAACACCGGCAAGATCGGGGATGGAAAGATTTTCATCTACTCCGTGGAAGAGGCCATCCGGGTCCGCACCGGAGAAAGGGGGCCGGAGGCCGTTTGATGAAAAAAAGGCCCCTTATGGATTTTGATGGCCCAAAAAGAGGCTTCACTGAAGCTTGTTTCAATTCCAATCCAATCTTTACATCAAAGGAGGCATGCTCATGACAACACCCAAAGACGTTTTACAGATGGCAAAGGACAACGGCGCCACGGTGGTGGACCTTCGGTTCATGGATTTTCCCGGATTGTGGCAGCATTTCACGGTGCCCGTTTCCGAACTGGAGGAATCCAGCTTCGAAGACGGGTTCGGGTTCGACGGGTCCAGCATCCGCGGGTGGCAGCCCATCAACGCCAGCGACATGCTGGTGGTGCCGGACGCGGCCACGGCAAAGATGGATCCCTTTTTCGAAAGTCCCACCCTGGTGTTGATCTGCAACATCGTGGATCCGGTGACCCGGGAATTCTACAGCCGGGATCCGCGTTTCATCGCGAGAAAAGCCGAAACCTATCTCAAGAGCACCGGTGTGGGGGATACGGCCTTTTTCGGCCCCGAGGCCGAGTTCTTCATCTTCGATGACATCCGGTTCGAATCGTCGCGGAACCGGGCCTTTTACGAAATCGATTCCGTGGAAGGGATCTGGAACAGCGGCCGGGACGAGTGCCCCAACCTCGGCTACAAACCCCGGCACAAGGAGGGCTATTTCCCGGTGCCGCCCATGGACAAGTTCCAGGATCTGCGCACCGAGATGCTGTTGACCCTGGAAAAGCTCGGCATTCCCATAGAGGCCCAGCATCATGAGGTGGCCACGGCGGGCCAGGCGGAGATCGACATGCGCTTCAAGCCCCTGGTGGAGATGGCCGACCAGCTCATGTGGTTCAAGTATGTGCTCAAGAACGTGGCCGCCCGACAGGGGCACACGGTGACCTTCATGCCCAAGCCCCTCTTCGAGGACAACGGGACCGGCATGCACACCCATATCAGCATCTGGAAGGAGGGCAAGCCCCTCTTTGCCGGGGACCGATACGCCGGCGTCTCCCAGGAAGCCCTGTGGGCCATCGGCGGGATCTTGAAGCATTGCAAGGCCCTTTGCGCCTTTACCAACCCCACGACGAATTCCTACAAGCGGCTGGTGCCGGGCTTTGAGGCCCCCGTCAATCTGGCCTATTCCAGCCGGAACCGGAGTGCGGCCATCCGCCTGCCCATGTACTCGCCCTCTCCCAAGGCCAAACGGATCGAGTTCCGGACACCGGATCCTTCATGCAACGGCTATCTCGCCTTTTCGGCCATGCTCATGGCCGTCCTCGACGGCATCGAGAACAAGCTCGATCCCGGAGAACCGTTGGACAAGAACATCTACGACCTGCCCCCCGAGGAGCTGGCCGAGATCGATTCGGCCCCGGGATCCCTGGATGAAGCCCTGGACGCCCTGGAAGCCGATCATGCCTTTTTGATGAAGGGGGATGTCTTCACCAAAGACGCCATCGACATGTGGATTGACTACAAGCGCACCAACGAAGTGGATCCCGTGCGGCTGCGGCCCCATCCCCACGAGTTTTTCCTCTATTTCGACATTTGATCCCTTCCTTCCCCGGGGCGGTCCCTTGATCGGGCCGTCCCGGGCCGATCCCGCGAAAAGCAAGGCGCGCTTCCTGAAAGCGGCATCCGCCGGGACGGCTTCAGCGGTACCGCCGGTAGTCGATGCCGTATCGCTTGGCCTTGTAAGCGAACTTGCGCAGGGTGGTCTTGAGGAGGGCGGCGGCCCGGGTGCTGTTTCCGCGGGTGTTTTTCAAGGCATCGATGATCATCTCCCGCTCCAGGTTTTCCACGGCTTCCTCCAGGGAACGGGCCGGGAGCGTGTCGGATTCGGTGCCGGTCATGAGGGTGGGGGGCAGGTGGTAGCTGTGGATGACCCCTTCCTCGCACAATAGCACCGCCCGTTCGATGCAGTTTTCCAGCTCCCGCACATTCCCGGGCCAGTGGTACTGCATGAGCATGTCGATGGCCGGGGTGGAAAAGCGGCGGATCCTCTTTCGGTTTTTGCGGGCGTACTTTTCCAGGAAGAAATCGGCCAGAAGCAAAATGTCGGTCTTCCTTTCCCTCAAGGGGGGCATGTAGATGGGAAAGACATTGAGGCGGTAGTAAAGATCGCCCCGAAAGGTTTCTTCTTCCACCGCCTTTTCGAGGTCTTTGTTGGTGGCCGCGATGATGCGCACGTCGACGTTCAGGGTCCGGTGCCCCCCTACCCTTTCGAAGGCCTTTTCCTGGAGCACCCGGAGCAGCTTGACCTGGAGGTCCACCTGGAGGGACCCGATTTCATCGAGGAAGATGGTGCCTTTGTCCGCCAGCTCGAATTTCCCGATCTTTTTCCGGATCGCTCCGGTGAAGGCGCCCCTTTCATGCCCGAAGAGTTCGCTTTCGATGAGCGGGGCGGGCAGGGCCGCGCAGTTGACCTTGACCAGGGGAGCGCCGGCCCGGGGGCTGTTGTAATGGATGGAGCTTGCCACGAGTTCCTTGCCGGTGCCGCTTTCCCCCCGGATCAACACCGTGGCGTTGCTCTTGGAAACCTGGGCGATCATCTGGAACACCTCGCGCATCTTGTTGCTGTTTCCCACGATATTGGTGAAGCGATACCGGTTTGTAAGGGCGTTTTTAAGGCGGCGGTTCTCTTCTTTGAGCTGTTCCTTTTCCAGGCGGATGGTCTCCAGGTTGATGACATGCTGGGCCACCATGGCGGCCACCACCGAGAGCAATTGAAGCCCCTCCTCCAGCAGATAGTCTGGGTCAAAGGGGCGATCGGCACTCAGGGCGCCGATGACCCGCCTTCCTTTTTTGATGGGGACGCAGATGAAGGAAAGCTCCTCGTCGGTCTTGGATCGCCGGGAGGCGGTACGGTCCAAAAACTGGGGTTCCTGGCTGATCCTGGGAATGATGATGGGCTTTCCGCCCTCGATGACGCGCCCCGTGATGCCTTCGCCCACCTTGTATCTGCCCCGGGCGATGGCGGATCTGGAAAGACCGTGGGCCACCTCGATGTGGATTTCGTCTTTGACCGGGTCCAGGATGGATATGGTGCCCCGGGTCATGTTCATGGAATTGGACAGGATTTCCAAAACCCTGTATAAAGACCTGCGCAGGTCCAGGTGTTCATGGAGGGCCTTGCTGATTTCATAAAGCAGGGTAATCTCTTCGATGCGCTCCATGGAGCAGCTCCTTGCATCCGGGTTGGGATCGGTGCCCGGGGCCGTTTCCCGGCCCCGGGCGGGTCTTTGAAACGATGGCTGAAAAATAATACAAAAATGTAGAAAATGGCAACGCCTTTTCATCCGTCAACCTGCACAACGCCTGAAAAGTCAAGGGGCAGGCAGCCCCTCTTGGGAGCCCATTTTTCCATCGCCCGCGGCCTGGACCGGGCCGTGCGGACGGCCGCCGCTCACGGATGCACCGCGCTGCAGATTTTCACCAAAAACGCCAGCACCTGGAAGGAACGCACCCTTTTGCCCGAAGAGATCGACGCCTTCAAGGCGGCACAAAGGGCCACCGGCATCACCCATGTGGCCGCCCATGCGGCGTATCTGCTCAACCTGGCGTCTCCGGAACCCGGGAAACACCGCATGTCCCTGGACGCCCTGCGCCAGGAACTTGAGCGTTCCTCGGCCCTGGGCATCGCCCATGTCGTTTTGCATCCCGGCAACCACATGGGCGCCGGTGAGGGGGAGGGAATCCAAAAGATTATTGCCGCCATCAACGGGGTCTTTGATGCCTGCCGGGCCCCGGGGACGCGGCTTCTGCTGGAGACCACGGCCGGCCAGGGGTCCAGCCTGGGGGGGCGGTTCGAACACCTCCGATCCATTCTTGACGGGATTTTTGATCCGGACCGGGTGGCGGTCTGCCTGGATACGAGCCATATCTTTGCCGCCGGATATGACATCCGCACTCGAGAGGCCTATGAGAAGACCCTGGCCGCCTTCGACGACATTATCGGGCTTGATCGGCTGGAACTGATCCACCTCAATGATTCCAAGCGAAAGCTCGGCTCCCGGGTGGACCGGCACGAGCATGTGGGAGAAGGGTACATCGGCATGGATGCCTTCCGGTTCATCATGCAGGAGCCCCGGTTCGAAGCCATCCCCAAGATCATCGAGACCCCCAAATTCAAAGGGGCCCTAGAGTATGACCGCGTCAATCTGGACCGGCTCCGGGCGTTGGTGAATCCTTGAGGAAGGGGGCTGATTCATGAAGCTGCCGGGGTTTTCAAAGGTCTTTCTGGGTGTTATGGGCCTTTACGCACTCTACGGAGGCCTTCTTTTCTTTTTCCAGCGCCGGATCCTCTTTCCCGGTTTCATGGTGGGGGCGGCGCCGGAAGGATTGACGCTTCCCGGATATGTGGAAGAGGTGTGGCTTCAGACCTCTTTCGGTCCGGTGGAGGCCTATTGGATGCTTCCGGACAAGGCCGCACCCGCAAGACCGGTGCCCGTGGTGTTGTTTGCCCACGGCAACGGCGAACGGATCGATATGTGGCCCGAGACCCTGTCTCCCTTTCTGGACATGGGCGCGGGCGTGTTCCTGGTGGAATATCCGGGGTATGGAAAGAGTGCCGGGTCTCCCTCCCAAAAGACGGTGACCGAAGTTTTTCTTGCGGCCTACGACGTTTTGCTGTCCCGAAAGGAGGTGGATGCCGAGCGCATCGTCCTGATGGGGCGTTCCCTGGGAGGCGGCGCCGTATGCGCCCTGGCCGCGCACCGGCCCGCAAGGGCCCTGATCTTAATGTCCACGTTTACCAGCGTCCGGTCTCTTGCGTCCCGGTTCCTGATGCCCGCCGTACTGGTTCGAGACCCCTTCGACAACCTGTCCGTGGTCCGGGCCTATTCCCAGCCGGTGCTCATCATTCACGGGACGCGGGATGAAACCATCCCTTACCGTCACGGCGTGACGCTTTTTAAAAACGCCAAAAACGCGAAGATGATTTCCTACGAGGCCGGGCACAACGACTGTCCTCCCGACTGGGACGCCTTCTTTAGGGACGTGGAGGCCTTCCTGGAGGCCTCCGGTGTCCTCCCCTAGGGCCTGGAAGCCTCTGCCCCCTCCCTTGCGCCGTGTTCAAGGTAGGCTTTGGCATCGGCGTCCCCCAGGGCGGCGGCACGCCTGAAATCGCGCAGGGCCTTTTCCCTGGCGCCGGCCAAAAGATGGATCCGGCCCCGGGCGTAGTAGAAGGTGCCCCGTTCCGGATCGAGGGAAAGGGCCCGATCCATGGCCTTGAGGGCCTCGGCGTATCGGCCCATCTCGCCCAACGCCACCCCGAGCTGGAAATGGGCGTCTCCATTGTCCGGTTCGATTTGGACGGCTTTTTTGAAATGGGTCACCGCCGAGGCATTGTCCCCTTTGAAGGCGGCAAGGATCCCTTCTTTCATCTGAAC
>JALVQN010000108.1 GCA_027025555.1 Desulfobacterales bacterium | reverse complement strand
CTCGGCCCTCAAGGCATTCCTCAAGGAGCTTTCGGAAAAGGCCCCTCCCCTTTCCCAGATTACCGGCATTTCCATTTCAGAAGGCACATTAAACGGTTACACGACCTTTACCATTGCTTTAAGCCGTGCCGATGTGAACAAGTCCACCCTGATATCCCCGGATGTGGCACTCTGTGATGCCTGTCTGGAGGAACTCTTTTCACCTCATGACCGGCGCTTCCGATATCCCTTCATCAACTGCACCAACTGCGGGCCCCGCTACACCATCATCGACGACATTCCCTATGACCGGGCGAACACCTCCATGCGGCACTTCACCATGTGCCCGAAATGCCAGGCGGAATACGACGATCCCTCCGATCGGCGCTTCCATGCCCAGCCCAACGCCTGCCCCAGTTGCGGACCCCATGTTTTCTTGCACGATGCCACGGGGCTTCGGATTAAGACCGCGGATCCGATCCGGGAAGCGGCAACGCTCTTAAAGCAGGGGCACATCGTGGCTGTCAAAGGCCTGGGCGGATTTCATCTGGCCGTGGATGCCGCCCTGGAAGAGGCCGTGGTGCGCCTGAGGAGACGGAAACACCGGGAAGAAAAGCCGCTGGCGGTGATGGCCAAGGATCTCGAACGGGTGGCCCTTTTTGCCGAGGTTTCCCCGGAGGAGCGGACTTTGCTGACTTCTCCCCGGCGTCCCATCGTCTTGCTGCAAAAACGCCGTCCCCATCCCCTGGCGGAATCCGTTTCCCCGGAAAACCGCTTTTTCGGTGTGATGCTGCCGTATACCCCGTTGCACTATCTCTTGTTGGATTCCGACGCGGCGGCATTGGTCATGACCAGCGGGAATCTGAGCGAAGAACCCATCGCCATCGACAATGAGGAGGCCTTTGAACGCCTGGGCCGTATCGCGGATTTTTTCCTCATCCACAACCGCGACATCCTCTTGAGAAGCGACGATTCCATCGTCCGATACGCTGCCGGGGCACCCCGGGTGCTGCGGCGCTCCCGGGGATTCGTCCCCCGGCCCCTCTTTTTAAGGGCCGACATGCCCCAGGTGCTGGCCTGCGGGGGTGAGCTGAAAGTCACCCTCTGCCTCACCAAGGGCAACCAGGCCTTCTTGAGCCAGCACATCGGGGACCTGGAAAACCCGGCGGCGTATGCCTTCTTCAAAGACACCGTGGCGCATCTGGAGCGGATCCTGGACATCCATCCTGAAATCATCGCCCACGACATGCATCCCGATTACCTGAGCACGCGGTATGCCCTCGAAGAACGGAAAGGACAAAGGCCCACGGCCGTCCAGCACCACCATGCCCACGTGGTCAGTTGCATGGCTGAAAACCGTCTCGCGGGTCCGGTCATGGGGCTGGCTTTTGACGGGACCGGTTACGGGCCGGACGGCACCGTCTGGGGGGGTGAAGTGCTGGTGGCCGACGAAAAGGGCTTCCAGCGCATGGCCCATCTGGATCCGGTTCCCATGCCGGGCGGTGAGGCCGCCATCCGGGAGCCGTGGCGGATGGCCGTCAGTTACCTTCGGGCGGCCTTCGGCCCGGATTATCCCGTGCAGGAGGTTTCGGGCCTCCGGAGTCTCAACGCCGGTGCGATCCGCACGGTGGACCGGATGCTGCAAAGACGGATCAACTGCCCCTTGACCTCCAGCCTGGGAAGGCTTTTCGACGGCGTGGCCTGCCTTGTGGGGCTCAAGACCGACGTGCGCTTCGAGGGGCAGGCGGCCATGGCCCTGGAAACGGCTGCCGAAAAAGGGACAAAAGAAACCTATGCCTGCGACCTGTCCTTTGAAAATCCCATCCGCGTTTCCCCTGTGCCCCTCATCCGGGGAATTGTCCGGGACCTGGAAGGGGGGGTTTCCCCGGGTCTCATCAGCGGGAAATTCCATGCCACCATCATCGACCTCTTTTTGCGGGTGTGCGAGGCGGTGGCAAGGCAAACCCGGGTCCGGCGCGTGGTGCTCACCGGCGGCGTCTTTCAAAATATCATCCTCTTGGAAGGGTTTATCAAGGCCCTCACCCGGCGCGGATTCAAGGTCTACACCCACAGCCGGGTCCCCACAAACGACGGAGGCATTGCCCTGGGACAGGCCGTGATTGCCGCGGCCGGGAGACTGTGATAAAGAGGGTATTTATGGAAAGCGAGGGCATCAGGGCGTTTCAGCACCCCCGGTTGGCCGAAAAGCTGGCCCGGCAGATTCAAAGGGAAAGCCGGCATCCCATGCGTCTCATGGAAGTCTGCGGCACCCATACGCTTTCCATTTTCAGGGCCGGCATCCGCGCCCTTCTCCCCGAACGCCTCCGCCTCGTTTCGGGGCCCGGCTGCCCCGTATGCGTGACCGCCCAGGAGGAGATCGACGCCTTCCTGGCCCTGGCGAAAGAGGAGGGCGTGATCATCACCACCTTCGGGGACCTGGTCCGGGTCCCCGGCACCCGGACTTCCCTTCAAAAAGAGCGTGCCAAAGGGCGGGATATCCGCGTGGTCTATTCCAGCATGGACGCCGTGGACATCGCCGTGAATAATCCGGAAAGACCCGTCGTCTTTTTGGGGGTGGGATTCGAGACCACCGCGCCCACCGTGGCCGCCGCCATCCTGTCCGCCCGACAGAGGGGCATCCAGAACTTCTTTGTCTTCTCGGCGCACAAACGGGTGCCGCCCGCCCTGGACATGCTCCTTTCTTTGAAGACCGTCAGAATCGACGGGTTCATCCTGCCCGGGCATGTATCGGTTGTCATCGGAGAAAAGGCCTATGCCCCCCTGGTGCGGGACCACCGGGTACCCAGCGTGATCTGTGGATTCGAACCCATGGATATCCTCCGGGGGATCCTCATGCTGGTGCGGCAGCTGGAGTCGAAGACGGCCAAGCTGGAAAATGCCTATTCCCGGGTGGTGACCCGTGAGGGCAATGCCAAGGCCATGGCTGTTCTTCGGGAAGTCTTTGCCCCCGTGGATGCCCCCTGGCGCGGGATCGGGGTCATTGAGGAAAGCGGGCTTCAAATCCGCGATAAATACGCCCGGTTCGATGCCAAAAGGGCCTTTTCCGTGACGGTGCCCGAATCCGAGGCCCCCAGGGGATGTGCCTGCGGCGAAGTGCTGACAGGCGTTTTGATGCCGCCCCAGTGTCCCCTTTTCCGGAAGGCGTGCACACCGGAAGATCCTGTGGGGCCCTGCATGGTCTCCAGTGAAGGCACCTGCGCGGCCTATTATCGCTACGCCTTTGATTAGAGGGAAAAGACCATCGAATTGCCCGTCTTTTTTGTTTCTTCAGGATTCGCAATGGAGGGATTGCTGGAAAGGCGCTCCAAGAGGCGGGGTGTCGTCATCACCCATCCGCACCCCCTCTACGGCGGGGATATGGAAAATCCCGTGGTGGAGACGGTGCGTCTTGCCTGCGCTGCGAAGGGCCTTTCCACGTTGCGTTTTAATTTCCGGGGTGTGGGAAAAAGCCAGGGACGCCACGACCGGGGGCGGAAAGAGCAGGCAGACGTCCGGGCGGCGGTGGCGTACTTGAGGGAAACGGGGATCGACACCGTGTGCCTGTGGGGCTATTCCTTCGGGGCGTGGGTCAATGCCAAGGCGGTCCAGAAAGGGCTTTCCGTGGCGGCGATGGTCATGATTTCACCGCCCGTGGCCTTCATGGATTTTGAAGGCATCGCCGCCCTTGGCAGCCTGCGATGCGTGATCGCCGGGGATCGGGACGATATGGGCCCCCTTTCCCGCATTCGGGAAATGCTTTCCCTGTGGAATCCCGAGGCCAGGCTCGAGAGCATCCCCGGCGCCGACCATTTCTTTTCCGGGCAACTGGGTGCCCTTCAAGCGGCAGCAGGGCGATGCTGCGAGGCTTGAACCGTTTCTTGGAGCCTTTTCCTTCCCGGCGGATCCGAATAAATTCCCGAGTTCACGGCAAAAGGCACCAGAAAGGGGGCCCGCCGTCCGGCCGCCCGGCTTGTTTTCCGGGTCGGTGGGGGGAGCCCTCCTTTCCATCGGACAGGCACCGCCCAAAGGACGGCCGGTGCATGGCCCCTGTCCGGACATATCACCTGCCGATCAAGGCCATGAGATCCCGGGCCCCGTTGAAATAGCGCATCTGGGCCCGGCGGCATCCCATCTTTCCGGTATACAGATTGGGGCCTTCCAAGAGGGTGAATCCCCGATCCACGCGTTTTTCCTGCATGTGTTTTCCCAGGACTTGAAAAGCCTCTTGAATGGACTCCAGGGCGTCTCTTTCAAGGGTCTCAACGGAGACATGACGCGCATCCCCGGTGACCGGGTCCCGGTAGAAGATGGGCCCGGGGAAAAGCCAATTTGCTCGAAAAGGGTTTAAGGGATAGAAATTCGACACAACCGCCTCGAGATTTACGCCGGGAAGCCGATTCAGGATCTCAAGCATTTTCCTGAAAAGGACCCGGTGAAAGAGGGGCTGCAAGAGGGCATGCAGAGACAGCGCCTTCTGCACCGAGGCGGCTTCCTTGATCCGGTAGAGGGCGGACAGGACTTGAAAAAAGCCGGCCCTGGGGATCTCGATGGCATTGAAGAAGGCAGAAAAGGTCGTCTCCAGGGAAAAGGGGCTCCTGGAGGCAAAGTATACATCCAGGTAGGCCTCCAGGGTGTGGTGCCGGGCCTGGGCCTTGCGGCGCCTTTTTTCGTCCACGGTATCCGATGCGCCGCTGAAATAACACACCAGGGGATGGAACGTGGCATCCACATAGATGTGGGTGGTGATGCCGAGAAGAAGCGCAAGGACGGCTTCCAGGGGAACGGGTAACGGAGTTTTAAAGATGGATGCAACGCAGTCAAAGGCATTTTCCGCCGTGTCGTGGAGCTTTTCGGATCGACCCCGGATCCACGCCGCGCCGTTTCCGAATTGGGCATAAAGGGGCGAATCGAGAATCACGGCACCGCAAAGATAGAGGTGTTTATACGACAATAGGATCGGCTTGAGGGGGGAGGTTTCTTCCAGGCGTCGAAAGGCCCTTTCCGCCAGGGTCCAGTGGGTGATCTCTTTCGGCAAGGCGCTTTTCCTTTGCCTAAAGGCTCTTTCCGGGGTGGACGATGGGGACGGGCATCTTAAGCTGCACGATGAAGATCCCTGCGATGACCAGGGCCAAGGCCAAGAGGATGTTGAAGGTGATGGGTTCGTTCAGAATCAGGCCTCCCAAAAAGACGCCGGCAAGGGGCATGATAAAAAGGAAAGAATGGAGGGCAACAGCGCCGAAGCGTTTCAAGAGGGTGATCCATGCAACGAACCCGAAAGAGGCCGAGACGAGGCTCTGATACGCAAGGGCGCCGATAACCGCCCCGTTGACGTGAGAGGCCGGGGCAGGATCCCACAACCAGGCCTCCAAAAGAAAGAAGGGCGCCGCCAGCATCATGGGATAAAACGCCAGTTGATAAGGCTCAAATCCTGAAACGATCCGTTTGGTATAGGTGCCGTTTAAAGCCCAAAGGAAGGCGGCAAGGAGGACCATCAGGTCGCCCATGGCAAAGCCGGAAGACAATGCCGTGCCGTCGAAAAAGACGGTCATAACGCCTAAAAAGCCAAGACACAGCCCCAGACATTTTTGGCGCGTCATCTTGTCTCCGGGAATGAAGAAATGGGCCAGAATCAGGAGGAAAAAGGGCTGGAAATTGACCAGAAGCGTTCCCCGGGAGGCCAGTGTCTTGCTGATACCCAGGTGAAACAGGGAAAGTTGGGCGGCAAAGATGATGGAAAGGCCGAAGATCTTTATAAACTGCCCTTTTTCAAGGGCGATTCTCTGCCCGGTAAGTTTCGCCCAGATCCCGAGGGAGACCGCAGCCACGCTGAAACGGATGGCTGCCGCGGTGAAGGGGCCGACCCCGGCCAGGCTGATCTTGATGGCAACCGCGTTGCTCCCGAACAAAACACAGATAAAGGCCGTGTACAGGGCGGGCCAAAAGGGCAGTTTCGTATCGGAGGAAAGGGAGTTCGCCATGTCCGGAAAAGATAGCGGCTTTTGACGGGGAATACAAGGTTTGAAACAGCCTGAACGGCGACCGTGTGTCCCGTTGCGCTTCCAACGGCCCATCGGAAAAAGGCCCGCCGGGTTAGGCTTCCCCGGTCTCCGCGGAAAGGATCAGGGGTCCGGCAGAGATTGGGCGTAGATTTCAACGGCGTGCCGCACCCGGACTCTGTCTGAAGACCTGGAAAGCACGTCCGAAATCTGGAGCATACACGCCGGACACGACGTGGCCACGGTGTCGCAGCCTGTGGCCACGATGGCATCGCGTTTCTTTTTTCCGATTTTTCGGGAGATCTCGTAATAGGAAAGGCTGAAGCTGCCGCCCATGCCGCAGCACGCGTCGGCGTCGGCCATTTCGGAAAGACGATATGCGGGGTTGGCCTCAAGGAGGCGCCGGGGCTCCTTGAAAATGCCCAGGGATTTTTTCAAATGGCACGGATCGTGATAGGTGAGCCCTTCTGCCTTGCTGGGATTCGGGGGCAAAGAGGAACCAATATCGGTGTTCATCACCAGAAACTGGCTGATATCCAGGGTCTTTTCCGACAGTGCGGACAGAGCAGCGGCGGTTTCCGGGGGCAGCCCGCCGGCCTGTTGCATCATGGCCGGCCAGATTTTTTGAATGGTGGCGGTGCAGGTGGCGCAGGCGGTCACCAGATAATCGAAGGCGATGCCCTGAAACAGGGACAGGTGATGGGTGACCAGGCGCCTGAAAGCCTCCAAGTCTCCCGAAGCGAGGGCCGGGATTCCGCAGCATCCCATCTTCTCGGGAATGACGATACCCACGCCGTGATGCCGCAGGGCCCGGAGCGTGGCCTGGCCCACGCGGGGAAAGAGCTTGTCGATGAGGCACCCCACAAAAAAGAGGACCCTTGAAGCGCCGGGCTTTGATTCCTCCTGGAGTTGGGGTACCATGCTGTGAAAAGGGGTTTCGGCCAGGGGGACAAAATGCCGGTGGGCGATCAGGGGGGACATGACCCGGGCGCAGGAGGTCCCGAGGATCTCGTTGGCGGGCTTGGTGAAAATTTTTTGAAATGTTGCCCCCCATTGGGCCATCCTGTCGAACAGTTCGGGCCTGGCGAGCATGCCCCTGAAGAGGATCCTTTTTGCCGGAGAAAGGCCCATGTATCCGGCCAGGATGCTCCGGGCTTTCAGGAAGATCTCCAGGACGCTGACCCCGCTGGGGCAGTTGGCGGCACAGGAACCGCAGAGCAGGCAGCGGTTGAGCCGCTCATAGGTCCCCCGGGCATCCTTGAACATCTCCTTAATGAGGCCCTCCAGAAGGGCCAGCTTTCCCCGCGCCACATCGGCCTCCCGGCCGGTCTGCTCGAAAAGGGGACACACCGCCTGGCACATGCCGCAGCGCATGCAGATGACAAGCTGATCCTCCAGCGCCTTCATGAGGCGGGCAAGGGCTTTCATGTCGGCCATAAAAGGCGCCTCATGGCGTTCCGGTGATCTTTCCGGGGTTGAGGAGGTTGTTAGGGTCCAGTGCGGCCTTGATTTTCCTGGAATATTCAAGGGTGGTGGGTCCGGTCTCCCTTTCCAAAAAGCACGCCTTGGCAATACCGGTGCCGTGCTCTCCGGAAAGGGTGCCTCCCAATTCCAGTGCCTTGTCAAAGATGGCGGCGATGGCCGATTCCACTTTTTCCCACGCCTTTTGATCCCTTTTGTCCGTCAGGATCGTGGGATGCAGGTTGCCGTCTCCGGCGTGTCCGAACGTCCCGATCAAAAGGTCGTATCGCCGGCCGATTTCCTGGATGGCTTGGACCATTTCCGGTATCCGGCTCCTGGGGACGGTGGCGTCTTCCAAAAGCACGGTCGGTTTCGTCGTCAAAGACGTTTTCTTTACCCAGGTGTTCTTTGAAGGCTTTGATGAGGGCAGCAGGGATCATGGCCGCTCCAGTGTAATCGGAAAAATAAGATCCCTTGTTTTTATCCAAAGGCCCATTGAAAATCAACTGCTTTCCCGAAGGCTTTTTCATTCGTCTTTAAATTGACAAAAACGCCTTGTTTCAACTACAAAAGGAACTTCAGGATGACCCACACCTCAGGGAGGTCCTATGACGGATTCCGCCACTGTTGAACAGATGAAAGAAAGGGCCCAAGCGGTCCAGGCCGTCGTCCAAGACGTTTCAAGCCTTGAGGATGCCATGGCTTATACCGTCCAATTGACCCGGCACAAACAGGGAAAAACCCTCGCCGCCGCCAAGGACGAGGCCCTGCCCCACCTCATGGATCTTTTTTCTCGGGTGACCCGGAAAGAGCAGGAGCCGGAGGATATCGACCGCCTCGTCAAGGTGGCGCGGCACACCCTCAGGCCGGCCTTTTTAAAACATGCCCCCTGCCACCTGTGCAGGGGCCTGGGGGTTGAAGCCGCGCCCCGGCAGTTGATCGAAAGGGCGGGGTTTTCCTATGTGCCTGCCAGGGACGAAGACGTATGCTGTGGGTTTGGGGGGTCTTATTCCGTGGAATTCCCGGAGATTTCAGCAGAGATGTTAAAGAAGAAACTGGACCATGTGGCGGCCGCCGGTGCCGAGATTCTGGTGACGGACTGTCCCGGGTGCGTGTTGCGACTGAAAGGGGGCATGGAAAACGCGGAGGGAACGTGGCGGTCAAACACATCGTGGAGCTTTGCGCCCAATTCGTGAAAGGATCGGAGGCGCCATGACAGAGTTTTCCCGCTCCCAGATCGAGGCCCTTTCCGGCCTGGTGGCGCCGGGGCGCTTCTCCACCGGTGATTCCAACCGGAAGCTCCATATCAAGGACATTTCGGCCCACGTGGGCCGGCTTCCCGGCGGCGTCATCTGGCCCACCGGCACCCGGGAGGTCTCCCGGATCTTGTCCTGGACTTATGCGGAAGGGATTCCGGTGACCCCCTGGGGTGCCGGGACCAGCACCGAAGGGAACCCCGTTCCCGTTGAAGGCGGGCTGGTCATGGATCTGACCCGCATGGACCGGATCCTCGAGGTCCGCCCCCGGGATCTTCAGGCCGATGTGCAACCGGGCGTTTTGAGGAAAACCCTCAACCGGGAAGCCGGGCGGCACGGGCTCTTTTTCCCCCCGGACCCGGGCGCCGACGCCACCATCGGCGGGATGATCGCCAACAACGCCTCCGGTGTTCAGACGGTCAAGTACGGCGCCACCAAGGACTATGTGATGCGGCTGGAGGTGGTCCTTCCCGACGGAAGGATCCTTGAGACCGGATGCAGGGCCCGAAAGTCTTCCTCCGGATACGATTTGACCCGGCTGTTCGTGGGATCGGAAGGAACCCTGGGCGTGATCACGGAAGCCACACTGAGGCTTTCGGGCATCCCGGAACAGGCCCTGGCCGCAACGGTGGTCTTTGATCAACTCCAGGAGGCTTCCAAGGCCGTGGCCGTCCTGATCGGTTCCGGCCTGGAACCGGCGGCCCTGGAATTGTTGACACCCGGCCTCATCGGGCTCATGAATCGGGAACACGCGTTGGGACTGCCTGAAAAACCCTCTTTGTTTTGCGAGTTCCACGGGGTCAGCAAGGCGGTCTTGAAGGAAGCCGCGGCTGTGGCCCGGGAGATTTGTGAAAGCTGCGGCGCACGGGATTTCCGTCATGCCATAAAAGCAGGCGACCGGAAAGCCCTCTGGCGGGCCCGGCATGAGGCCTGGGAGACCATCCATCGAGCCCATCCCGGGAAAGAAACCCTCATCGTGGATGCCGCTGTCCCCATTTCCCGCTATCCCGAAATGATCGTCTTTTCCCAGGCCCTTTTGGACGAAAGGGGGGCCACGGGCTACGTCTTCGGCCACGCCGGAGACGGAAACCTGCATGTGGTCCTCGTGGGAGACATCCAAGATCAGGCGGAATGGGGTCTTCTGGAAACCGTGAACCGGGAGATCGTGGTCCAGGCCATTCGGTTCGGCGGCACCTGCACCGGGGAACACGGTGTCGGCATCGGCAAACGCCGGTTCATGGAGATGGAACACGGGCAGGGTTATGCCCTCATGAAAAAGATAAAATCCCTCATGGATCCCAAAGGGCTCATGAATCCGGGAAAGATTTTTTAGCTCACACAACGCACTCCACACGACAATCGGTGGCCGTGTCGTCAACAGGGCCCCTCTCTTTGCCACTCAAAGGGAGCGGCTTCCGGGGTTGTCCCGGATACCCGGGAGACACCGCCTTGTTGCGGCGAAGCTCGAAGCGGCCCCGGTCCTTTTGAGCGTTTTCGATGACCGCCGGGGTGCCCTTGAGCGTGTCGGCAATGCTTTTTCCCATGGAAAGGGACCCCCGGTTCAGGTATTCTTCGCTCAATCCGTGGCCGGCCACCAGCTCCAGCTACCGTTTTCCCGGGGCCTTCCCCCGTCTTTTTGCATGTGGACCTCTTTATACAGGCATCCATTTCTTCCTGAGCGAAAAAGAAAAAAACGGGCCCAGTCCGAAGGGACTTTTCCACCGGAAGAAAGAGCAGGTCCATGAATTCACCGGCCGCCGTTTGGTAGGTGTTCCATGTATCGACGGCGTCATTGAATCGGCCATGTGGCTGAAGGCTTTGAAGGTTTGAAATCAAGATGTCTCTTGCCTGCCCAAAAGGGTCAACGCGGCCCGGCAATTGATTTCCACGGCGATGGCCAAGACCTTTTCGTCAAAGTCGAAACGGGGATTGTGGATGGGCGCACCGCCCTCACGCCCCGTGCCCAGACAGAAGTAACAGCCCTTGGCCCGTTCCAGAAAGAAGGCCATATCCTCTCCGCCCATGGTGGGTTCGGGTTCCATCACCCGGTCTTTCCCCACCGCCTCCTCCGCGCACCGGCGCACCACATGGGCCATCTGGACATCATTGACGGTGGGCGGGTACCCCCGGGAAAAGGTGAAGCGGTAATCGGCTCCCATGGCTTCACAGATGCCGGCGATGATCCTTTCCAGGCGCTGGGGCCAACTGTCCCAGACACCGCGGTCGAAGGTCCGCGTGGTCCCGCAGAACTCGGCTTCGGACGGGATCACGTTGAACGTACTGCCGCTGTGGAAACTGCCCACGGTGACCACGGTGGGGGTGAGGGGATTCATCTGGCGGCTGGCGATGCGCTGGAGGGCGCCCACCACCTGACATCCCACCTCCAGGGCATCGATGCATTGGTGGGGCATGGCACCGTGTCCCCCCCGGCCGAGGATCTTGACGTCGAAGCGGTCCATGGCGGCCATGAGGGGGCCGGCTTTCACCCCGACGGCGCCTTCGGGGATGTCGGGCCACAGGTGGCACCCCAAAACGTAGTCCACCCCGGGATTCTCCATGACGCCGGCCTCGATCATGGGTTTGGCGCCTCCCGGGCCCTCCTCGGCGGGCTGGAAGATGAATTTGACCGTCCCGCAAAGCCGCTCGGCCAGCTGCGTCATCACCCGGGCGGTGCAAAGGAGAATGGCCATGTGGCCGTCATGCCCGCAGGCGTGCATGGCACCTGCATGTTGGGAGGCAAAGGGAAGGTCCGTCTCTTCCTGGATGGGCAGGGCGTCCATGTCCGCGCGGATCAGGAGGGTGGGGCCGGGACGTCGGGTGTCCAGCCAGGCCATCACCCCGAACCGGGCGATGCCCTCCTTGTAAGGGAGACCGGCTTCAGAAAGTTTTTCGGCAACAAACGACGCGGTCTTTTCCTCGTGATAGGCGGTTTCCGGAATCCGGTGCAGGGCCCGGCGAAAGGCAATGAGGTTCTCCTTTTCCTGATCGATGAGAGACTTAAGCACCATGGGGAGGGATCCTTTCTTCAAATGAGGGGTCCCGGCCGCTTTTCACGCCGGGATCCTGTCCCCGGGTTCCGGGCGCGGCGGCTCCAGGGTGATCCCCGGGGGCGCCGTCCTTGTCAGGCCGCCATGAAGCCCCTTCAAAAACGGCATGGCAGGCCACCTGGACCCCGTTGGCGACGGTGTTCAGTTCCGGACGCCGGCGGCGGCAAATGGAAGCCGCCAGAGGGCAGCGCGGATGAAAGGCACATCCAGGGGGCGGATCGATGGGGTTGGGGATTTCGCCGGCCACCGGACGACGCTTTTTACCGGTCATTTCAATGTCCGGGATGGTCTCCAGGAGCATGCGTGTATAGGGATGACGCGGATGATCGAAAAGGGTGTCGGCCGGGGCGGTTTCACACAGGCGGCCCAGATACATCACCCCGATGTGATGGGCCATGTGACGCACCACCGCCAAATTGTGCGAAATGAAGAGATAAGAGAGCCCCAGGCGATTCTGGAGGTCTTTCATCAGGTTCAGGATCTGGGCCTGGACCGAGACGTCCAGGGCCGACGTGGGTTCGTCACAGATGACAAATTCCGGGTTGCTGGCCAGGGCCCGGGCGATGGAGATGCGCTGGCGCTGGCCGCCGGAAAATTCATGGGGATACTTGTGTCCGTCCCGGGGGGACAGGCCCACCTGCTCCAAAAGTTGGGCCGTGCGTCGGGCGATGGCCTTTTTCCCCTGCAAAAGCCGGAAGGCACGGATGGGCTCGCTGATGATGGCGAAGACCCGCCAACGCGGGTTCAAGCTGGCGTAAGGATCCTGGAAGATCATGGCCACCCTCCGGCGGAAATCTTTCATCTGTCTTTTCCGGCCAAAGGCGGTGATGTCCATGCCGTCAAAGATGATGCTCCCGGCGGTCGGGGCGTAAAGACCGGCCACGAGATTGGCCACGGTGGATTTTCCACAGCCCGATTCGCCCACCAGGGCAAAGGTTTCCCCCCGCCGGATGTCGAAATCGACGCCGGCGACGGCCTGGAGAATCTGCCGGGGCTTCCCTTCCAGCAACCGGTTGAGCAGGGGCTTGGAAACGTCGAAATGCCGCGTCAGGTTCCTTGCCTGAAGGAGGGGGGTGTTGGTGGCTGCGGTCTTATGGGCGTCCATTCACAGGTCCTCCGAATAGAGCCAGCACGCCACCTGGTGCCCTCCCACGGTCATGAGTTCAGGACGCCGGTGGGAACACGGCTCAAAGGCGAGGGGGCACCTGGGATGGAAGGCGCATCCGGGCGGGATTTCAGACAGGCGCGGCATCACCCCGTCGATTTGCCGAAGTTGTGCGACCCGGGTGTGTAAGGAGGGGATGGAGTCCATCAATCCGCGCGCGTAAGGGTGCCGGGCGTCCCGTATCACCTCCCGGACGCCGCCGATTTCCACGATCCGGCCGGCGTACATGACGGCCACCCGCTGGGAAATCTCGGCGATGACCCCCATGTCATGGGTGATCAGAATCACGGCGGTATCGTACTCGTCGCAGAGACGTTGTAAAAGGGCGATGATTTGGGCCTGAATCGATACATCCAGGGCCGTGGTGGGCTCGTCGGCGATGACCAGGCACGGGTTGGCGCACAACGCCAGGGCGATGACCACCCGCTGGCGCATGCCCCCTGAAAACTGGTGGGGATAATGATCGATCCGTTTTTCCGCGGCGGGGATGCCCACGGCGGTCAAGAGTTCGATGGCCCGATGCCGGGCCTGGCTATGGGTTAAGTCGGTGTGGGTCAGGAGGGTTTCGGTGAGCTGGCGTCCGATGGTGTATAAAGGGTTCAGGCTGGTGAGGGGATCCTGGAAAATCATCCCGATCTTTTTCCCCCGCAACCGCCGCATCTCCGGGTACGGCAGGGTGTCGATGCGCTGGCCGTTGAGAAAAATCTTTCCGGCGACAATCCTTCCGGGGGGCTCCAAGAGACCGATGATGGCCTGTCCCGTGAGGGACTTTCCGGCGCCGGATTCCCCCACGATCCCGAAGACTTCGCCGGGCATGACCTCAAAGGAGATATCGTCCACGGCCACCAGCACACCCCGTCGGGTGTTGAAGGCGATGGTCAGGTGTTCCACCTGGAGCAGGGGGTCGTTCAT
>JALVQN010000107.1 GCA_027025555.1 Desulfobacterales bacterium | reverse complement strand
AAATGGGCAATTTGAGCCCAGGCGCCATCTTTTCAACGATTTGGAAAGGGTGACAGCGGAACGTTACCCCCAGGTCCTTGAGATGAAGGAAGCGCTGAAGGCCCGGGGGGCAAAGGGTGTGCTCATGACAGGGAGCGGGCCCACCGTCTTCGGTGTATTCGACAATCGCAAAGAGGCGGCGAGGGCGAGGGCGGCCTTGGTGCATCAGTCCGCATGGCGCGTTTTTCTCGCCCACATGGTTGCGTAATGCCGCCGGAAGGCCCCTGTATCCGGGGCATGGAAACGGCTTGGGGCGTCGTCAAGTGGTAAGACACAGGATTTTGGTTCCTGGATTCGGAGGTTCGAATCCTCCCGCCCCAGCCACCTTCCTTGCATGAGGATGCACGGACAGAAACAGGAAGAAAAAAGAATCCATGTCTGATTTTGCGATCTTTTCCGGAAACTCGAATCCCGATCTGGCGCAAAAGATCTGTGCCTATTTGAAGTGCTCCCTGGGGGGGGCGAAGATCAAGCGGTTCAGCGACGGCGAAGTTCAAATCGAGATTCGAGAAAACGTCCGCCTGAAGGACGTTTTTGTGGTTCAATCCACCTGCCCCCCGGTGAACGACAACCTTGTGGAGCTGCTTTTGATGATCGACGCCTTCAAGCGCTCCTCTGCAAGGCGTATCACGGCGGTGGTCCCCTATTATGGATATGCACGTCAGGACAAAAAGGTGGCGCCGCGGGTTCCCATCAGCGCCAAACTGGTGGCCGACCTGTTGACCGTGGCCGGGGCCAACCGGTTGATCACCATGGATCTTCATGCCGGACAGATCCAGGGATTTTTCAGCATCCCCGTGGACAACCTCTTTGCCGCCCCTGTGACCATCGGATATTTGAAGCGTCATTTCGACCATGACGCCGTCATCATTTCTCCGGATGCCGGGGGGGCTGAAAGGGCCAGGGCCATTGCCAAGAGGCTGAATGCGGGCCTGGCCATCGTGGACAAACGGCGGGATGTGCCCAATCAGGCCAAGGCCATGGCCGTCATCGGAGACGTGAAAGACAAAATCGCCATTATACTCGATGACATGGTGGACACGGCCGGAACGCTCACGGAGGCCGTGGCCGCCCTGATCGACCACGGTGCCCGGGAGGTGCATGCCTGTTGTACGCACGCCGTGCTGTCGGGCCCGGCAGTGGAGCGGATTCAGGCGTCCCGGATCGATACGCTCATCGTGACCGATACCATTCCGCTCAATGATAATGCCCTTTCATGTGGGAAGATCCGGGTCCTTTCCATTGCGGAATTGGTGGGGGAGGCCATCATCCGGAGCCATACCGGCGAATCCGTCACGTCTTTGTTTGTATAAATAACCCATCGAGGAGGACAGACATTTGGAAATAGTGGAATTAACATCGCGCATCAGGCAAACGGCCGGGAAAGGGGTGTCCCGGAAACTGAGACGGCAGGGGATGATTCCCGCGGTACTCTACGGACCTGCGACCTCACCCGTCCTTCTGGCCATTTCGGCAAGCAATCTGGAAAAGGCCCTCAAGGGAAAGTCAGCCGCCAGATCGATCTTCAACCTTTCTGTTCAAAACGGTGACACGACCACTCGGACGGTGATGATCAAAGAAATTCAACGCCATCCGGTTTCAAGGAATGTGTTGCATGTGGATCTCTACGAGATTGATATGGGCCGGAAGATCCGGGTCAATGTTCCCGTGACGATGACAGGAAAGGCCAAGGGCGTGGAACGCGGTGGACTCCTGCAGCTGATCCGCCGGGAGATCGAGATTCTGTGCCTGCCCACGGAGATTCCCGATACCATCGAGATCGATGTTTCCCACCTGGATATCGGAGATGCGATTCACGTCAAGGAGATCTCTCTTGGAGGGCACATCGAGATACCCGCGGAGACGGATTTTACGGTCGTCACGGTGGTCAGCCCGAAAATGGCGGAAGCCGAGGAAGCAGAAGAAGCAGCCGAAGAAGAGGAGGGCGAAGAAGAGACCGAAGACGCTGCCGGGGAGGGCGAGTAAACGGCGTCCATCCGTGCAAAGCAATCCGTGCGCCTGGTGGTCGGTTTGGGAAATCCCGGCAAGGCGTACCGGAGGACGCGGCACAATACCGGCTATCGGGTCCTGGACGCGCTGGCGGCCCAGTTTTCGATTCCGATCCGCCGGCACGGCCGGGGGATCCTTTTCGGCACCGGGAGGATCGAGGGACATGCCGTCGTCCTTGCCAAGCCCACGGCGTATATGAATCGAAGCGGGCCCCCGGTTCGGCGGCTGTGTGAGGATTTCAACATTTCGAAGGATTCGGTGTTGGTGATCCACGACGACATCGATCTTGAGTTGGGAAATTTAAAAATCAAAGAGAAAGGAGGGGATGGAGGGCATAAAGGAGTGAGATCGCTCATGGACGCCTTCGGAGATGATCGGTTCATCCGCGTTCGCGTGGGCATCGGGCGTCCGAAAAAAGCGATCCGTGTGACGGATTTTGTGCTGCAAGACTTTGATCCGGAGGAGGCAGAAATTCTGGACGAAGTCGTCACAAGGGCAAAGGAGGCCGTCGTGTGCATCCTCTGCCACGGCACGAAGGAAGGCATGAACCGATTCAACTGCAAAAGCACGCGGGTTCTGCGCGAACCCAAAAACGGAGGAGAGAATGGAATTCGTAGTCAATAACTTATCGTTGGTGTGCACGCTGGTGGGTCTTTTCGGAGTGCTTTACGCGATTATCACGGCCGGTGTCGTGAAAGGGGCGCCTGCCGGAAACGAACGGATGCAGGAGATCTCCGGAGCGGTGAAAGAAGGGGCCATCGCCTATCTGAACCGGCAGCTGAAAAGCGTGGGGATCGCCGGGATCATCATTTTCGCCATCATTTTCTTTACCATGGGTGCGAAAACGGCCGTTGGATTTTTGATCGGCGCAACGGCATCTTATGCGGCCGGATATATCGGCATGCGCGTTTCCGTCATCGCCAATGTCCGGGTGGCCGAAGCGGCGAAGAAGGGCCTTGCCGCCGGGTTGTCCCTGGCATTCAAGGGCGGATCGGTCACCGGCATGATGGTGGCGGGGCTGGCCTTGACCGCGGTGGCCGGCTATTACCACTTCACCCACGATGTGGTGGCCCTGGTGGCTCTGGGCTTCGGCGGAAGCCTGATTTCCATCTTTGCCCGGCTGGGCGGCGGGATTTTCACCAAAGGCGCAGACGTGGGCGCGGACCTGGTGGGGAAGGTGGAAGCCGGTATTCCCGAAGACGATCCCAGAAACCCGGCGGTCATCGCCGACAACGTGGGGGACAACGTGGGAGATTGCGCAGGCATGGCGGCGGACCTCTTCGAAACCTACGCCGTGACGGCCGTGGCGGCCATGCTCATCGGCCACCTCATGTTTCCCAAGATCGCCATTGCCACGGAGTTTCCCCTGGTGCTCGGCGCCATCTCCATCATCGCCTCGGTCATCGCGACCTTTTTCGTCCGCCTGGGGGCAAGCCAGTATATTATGGGGGCCCTGTACAAGGGGATGTTCGGTTCCGCGATTTTGGCCATCATCGGGTTCTATTTGGCGACCCAAAAACTCATGGTGCCGTTGGATGAGATTGCCCCCATGCACATCTTCTATGCCGCCATCGTGGGCATTATCCTGACCGTGGCCATCGTGATCATCACGGAGTATTACACCGGTGTCTACGGACCGGTGAAAGGGATCGCCGAGGCATCCACCACCGGCCATGCCACCAACATCATCCACGGCTTGGCCCTGAGCATGCAGGCCACTGCCTTGCCGGTTCTGGCCATCTGTCTGTCTATCTTTGTGGCCTATTATTTTGCCGGACTTTACGGCATCGCCACGGCGGCCATGGCCATGCTCTCCATGACCGGCATGGTGATCGCCATCGATGCCTACGGCCCCATCACGGACAATGCCGGCGGGATCGCGGAGATGGCGGAGATGGAAGAGAGCGTCCGGGCCGTCACCGATCCCCTGGACGCCGTGGGGAACACCACCAAGGCCGTGACCAAGGGCTATGCCATCGGTTCGGCGGGTTTGGCGGCCCTGGTCCTTTTTGCCTGCTATGTCTATGAATTTACCATCAGAGGCGGCAAGGGGGAAGGCATTGCCTTCGATCTCGGGAACGTCAAGGTGGTCATCGGCCTGTTCATCGGAGGCCTCTTGCCGTATCTGTTCGCTTCCATCGCCATGAAAGCCGTGGGCAAAGCCGGCGGCGCGGTGGTGGAAGAGGTTCGCCGCCAGTTCCGGGAGATTCCCGGCATCATGGAAGGCACCGCCAAGCCGGACTACCGGACCTGCGTGGACATCGTCACCAAGTTCGCACTCAAGGAGATGATGATTCCCGCACTCCTGCCGGTGGTGGCACCGCTGGTTGTGGGCTTTCTGCTGGGCAAGGTGGCATTGGGCGGCCTGCTCATCGGCAGCATCGTGACGGGTCTCTTTGTGGCCATTTCCATGACCACCGGCGGCGCGGCCTGGGATAACGCGAAAAAATATATCGAAGACGGGCACCTGGGCGGCAAGGGCAGCGACGCCCACAAGGCGGCGGTCACCGGGGATACCGTGGGGGACCCGTACAAGGACACCGCCGGCCCGGCCGTGAACCCCATGATCAAGATCCTCAACGTGGTGGCCCTTTTGATGGTGCCGTTTTTGCTTTAAACCGGCACCTGCTTTGAACCGATAAAAAGGATTGGCGGAAACTTTCCGCCAATCCTTTTTTTATGGCTTGATTCAGGCTGGAAATTGTGGTAAAAAATTTCAACGGTGGAATATTGACAACAGGTCGATTGGAGTCGGTATGGGCAAAAGCAAAGGTGAAGCAAGGCTTGACACGTCGAGACGCGATGCGGCCGACGGGGGGTTCCAGGTCGGGGATCTGGCGGTCTATCCCGCACACGGTGTAGGCCGGATCGATGCCATCGAAACCCGGGTGATCAACGGGGAACAGCAGGACTTTTATATCATGAAAGTCCTTGAAAACGGCATGGTCATCATGATTCCCACCCGGAATGTCCAATCCGTGGGGTTGAGGGACGTCATCAGTGAAGACGAGATCCCGAAAGTCTACCAGATCATGCAGGAAGGCCGGGATGTCTCCCTGGAAAACCAGACCTGGAACCGCAGGTACAGGGAATACATGGAAAAGATCAAGACCGGCTCCCTTTATGATGTGGCCCAGGTTTTCAGAGACCTTTATCTTTTAAAACTGGAAAAGGACCTTTCTTTCGGAGAACGGAAACTCTACGATACGGCCCAGAATCTCTTGGTGAAAGAGCTGTCCACCGCGAAAAACACGGACGAGAAAACGATTCTCTCCGAAATTGAATCTTTGTTTTCACCCCAGTAAGTTCCTTTCTTGCCAAACGCCATGGCGGTCGAACCTTCCTTCAGGGTCACCGTCGCGCAAGAAGCGCATGTCCGCCTGGATGCCTATGTGGCTTTGCACATCCCCGGCATGACCCGGGCCCAGGCCCGGCGCCTGATTCTGGAGGGGAAGATCCGGGTGAACGGCGCCTCCAAGAGGCCGGCCTATCCCGTGAAAAAGGGGGATTGCGTCACCGGCCGAAGGCCTGTCCGGGCCCCATCCCGCCCCCTTCCCGAGTCCCGGAACCTGGACATCCTCTACCAGGACGAGGCGCTTGTGGTGTTGAACAAGCCCGCGGGCCTGGTGGTTCATCCCGCCCCGGGACACGCTTCCGGCACCCTTGTCAATGCCCTCTTGTTCCGCTATCCGGAGCTTCATGACATGGGGGATCCCATGCGGCCGGGCATCGTCCACCGTCTCGACAAGGACACCTCCGGGTTGCTGGTGGTGGCGCGTCGCCCTGATGCCTACGTCGCCCTGATCCGGCAGTTCAAATCGCGGCGGGTCGTCAAAAGCTATCTGGCCCTTGTTTACGGGAGGGTGGAATTGGAGGAAGGATGGATTTCGCTTCCCATCGGCCGGCACCCCAAGGACCGGAAGCGCATGGCAACGACAAGCCCCAAGGGACGGGCCGCCCATACTCAATGGCGCGTCCGGGAACGCTTCGACCAGGCAACCCTCCTTGAAATCGACCTGAAAACCGGCAGGACCCACCAGATCCGGGTGCATTGCGCGGCCATGGGATGCCCGGTGGTGGGGGATGCCCTCTACGGGAAACGGAAGGCCCGGAAGCGACCCGGACGCCGGAAACCCGGTGCCCTTGAGACGGTGAAACGCCAGATGTTACATGCCAGGTCTCTCCGATTCGTCCACCCTGTATCGCTCAAGCCCCTCGAATTTGAGGCCCCCCTCCCCGGGGACATGCAGGACCTGATGGTCTCTTTACGGGAAGCAGAAGGAGCGGGCAAGGCGCGGGCCTAAGTGCCCCGGGCGTTGAGGCGGGTCATCCAGGCTTTAAAAAGCCTGCGCCTGAGCGGGTGGTTTGTGCGGGGCAGTCGACCCGACGAGAAAAATTCAACAAGCCAATCCAAGGCGATCCGAACGTCCTGGACCGTGAGGGGGGTCCCAAATTCTTCGAGTTGCCGGTCCCTCACTTCCAGGGTGGTGGCCACCAGGACCGAAAAGACCTCTTTGACTTCCCGGGGAACATCCCCACGGCCCTTCGTGACCCGTCCCAGGAGGCGTTCCAGTTGGCGGCGATCCAGCGCTTTCACGGGGGCATCCAAAATTTCCCGGATTTCGTCAGGCCGCCGCGTCCTTGTTGTAGCAGATCCTGCCGCAATCCAGGCACCGGGAAGATTCCTTCTTGGCGTCTTCTTCGGAGATGACCTGGTCCACCTCGATGAAGGAATGGATGCGTTCTTCCACAGGAAGCTCGGGCATGGGCACCCGCGGGATCTTCTGAATCCCCTTTACGGACTCAAAGAGCGTCCCGGGAATATGGCGTTTAAAGAGGGACTTTTCCGGAGGCGTCACCTCTTGGCCGCTCAAATAGAGATGGATCGACCGTGCCGCCCGCCTTCCGCCGCCGATGGCGTCCACCACCAGGGAAGGGCCGGTGGCGGCGTCCCCGGCGGTAAAGATATAGGGGATGCTCGATTGCAGGGTTTCGGGGTCCGCCTCGATGGTATTCCACCGGGTGGTCTTCAAGGATTGGATGCGCTTGCCCTCTTCCTTGAAGGTGATTTCCGGCTGCTGGCCGATGGCCGCAATCACCATGTCGGCTTCCAGGAGCGTTTCCGAGCCTTCTATGGGGACCGGACGGCGTCTCCCGCTGGCATCCGGTTCACCGAGCTCCATTTTGAGATATTCGAGGTGGGTGGCCTTCCCCGCCTCATCGCCGATGATCCGTACCGGAGCGGCGAGGAAGATGAATTTCACGCCTTCGTGTTCCGCGGCTTCGATTTCCACTGCATTGGCGGGCATTTCCTTGCGTGTTCTGCGGTAGACGATGGAGACTTCTTCTGCGCCGAGCCTCACCAGTGTGCGGACACAGTCGATGGCGGTATTGCCGCCCCCGATCACGGCCACTTTCCGGCCGATGGGAATGGATTCCCCCGAAGCTATCCGGGACAGGAAATCAATCCCCGTGTAACATCCCTTCAAGTCTTCGCCGTCGATCCTCAGGCTGTAATCCTTCCACGCACCCACCCCCAGGAAGATGGCGTCGTAGCCTGCGGAGACCAGGGAAGGAATATCGAAATCGACCCCCAGCTTCACGTGGGTATGGACGTGAATCCCGAGATTGAGGATGCCCTCGATTTCCCAATCGAGGACCTTTTTCGGGAGACGGTATTCGGGGATTCCGTAACGGATCATCCCCCCGAGTTTGGGCATGGCTTCATAAATGGTCACATCATGGCCAAGGCGGCGGAGATAATAGGCACAGGTGAGGCCGGCCGGCCCGCCGCCGATGACCGCCACTCTCTTACCCGTGTCCGGCGCACATGCCACAGGAAGCCGTTTGCCGGAGTGCATTTCCCTGTCCGCGACAAAGCGTTTCAATTGATTGATGGAAACCGCCTCGTCTTCCACGCCCCGACGGCAGAAATCTTCACACGGATGGGGACAGACCCTGCCGCAGGCAAGGAGCAACGGATTCCGGTCCCGGATGGTGCGGACCGCACCGTCGTAATCCCCCCTTTTAATCTGGGCGATGTAAAGGGGGATGTCGATCTGGGCGGGGCAGGTTTGCTGGCAGGGAGCCAGGCAATCGTCTTCCCGGTTGAAGTGCAGCAGGCGTTCCGTGAGGGTGGTGATGGAGAGGACGTTTTTGGGACAGACCCGCTCGCAGGCGCCGCATCCCACACATTTTTTTTCATCGATGACGGGAAATCCTTCGGGGCCGATCTTGATGGCGTCGAAAAGGCAGGCCCGGACACAATCCCCGTAACCGAGACAGCCGACCTCGCACTCCCGCTTGCCCCCGGAGAGGGCGGATACGGCCTGGCAGGAGTCGACCCCCATATAGACATAGATATCTTCCGCCCGGTCGCCGCCCCGGCACTTGTTGGAAGAGGTTCTCGGTTCCGCGGTGCCGGCTTCCACACCCATGACCCCCGCCACCTTTTCCGCCGATTCCGGGCCGGCCACGATGCAGACGCTGGGCGGCGCCTTTCCTTCAACCACCGCCACCGCTGCGGCGGCACATCCCGCATAGCCGCACCCCCCGCAGTTGGCGCCTGCCAAAAAGCCCTCCACTTCGGCGATGCGGGGGTCTTCGTAAACATAGAACACTTTGGATGCGATACTCAGGACGGAGCCGCAGACGGCTCCGAGACCGAACATGATTAGCAGGGCTTCAGTCAAGGGTTCCTCCTGTCAGACCATCCCTTTGAACGCAAAGAACGCCAGAGAGAGCATGCCGGCGGTCACCAGCCCGATGGCAGTATCCTGCATGGGTTTGGGGACACGGGCGAGGATGATCCTCTCACGCACCCCGGCAAAAAGGATCAAGGCCAATCCGAATCCAAAGGCATAGGAAAAGGATGCCACCAACGCCTGCATGAACGTGTATTCCTCCTTGATGTTGATCAGGCAAACACCCATCACCGCGCAGTTGGTGGTGATGAGCGGCAGGAAGATGCCCAGGCCCCGGTAAAGGGCGGGGACGCTCTTTTTGAGAAACATTTCCACGAACTGGACCAGGGAGGCGATGACCAGGATGAAGCCGATGGTCCTCAAGTATTCCAGGCCGAAGGCCTTGAGGACGTAGGCTTCCAGAAGCCATGTGATGACACCGGCCATGACGAGGACGAAGACCACCGCCATGGCCATGCCCACCGCGGTCTCCATTTTCTTGGAGGTTCCCAGGAAAGGGCAGTTCCCGAGATACTGGGCCAAGAGGATATTGTTGACCAGGATGCAGCTGATGGCGAGAAGGATGTAGTCACCCATGGGTTTCCTCCCTTATTTCTTTCCGGCAAGGTTCATCAGGCACAGCATCAGGCCGAGGCAGACAAAGGCCCCCGGCGCTTCGACCATGAAGGAAAAGGGCTGGAAGGCAGGCCCGAAGACGGCCTTTCCGAAAAAGGTGCCGCTTCCCAGAATCTCTCTCAGGCTTCCCAGGGCCCCAAGGGCCAACGTAAACCCGATCCCGATGCCGAGCCCGTCGGCCGCCGACGCCAGCACCCCGTTCTTGGAGGCAAAGGCTTCCGCCCTTCCCAACAGGATACAGTTGACCACGATCAGGGGGATGAAGATGCCCAGTTTCAAAAACAGCGGATACGTGAAGGCCTGCATCAACAGTTCCACCACGGTTACGAAGGTGGCGATGACGATAATAAAACAGGCGATGCGCACCTTTGCGGGAATGATTTTGCGCAACGCCGAAACCAGGATATTGGAAAACACGAGCACAAAGGCGGTGGCCACCCCCATGCCGATGCCGTTCTCCACGCTCTTGGTCACGGCCAGGGTGGGACACAGGCCGAGCACCAGACGAAACGGGGGAATTTCCTCCCACAGACCCTTGACGAATTCTTGTGTCAGCGTTTTGGCCATGTCGGTCTTCCTTGAGGATGGGTTTATTTGGAGTAGGTTTTCAGTTTTTCAATCAGTTTGGGTTTCAGGCGCTTGTACACGGCGCTGGCTTCCGTCAAGGCCGCGCTGACGCCCCGGGAAGTCACCGTGGCGCCGGAGAGAGCGTCCACCTGGCCGCCGTCCGCCTTGACTTTAAAGGTATCTGCCAGGGGAACGCCCTTGAATTGGGCCACGAAGGTCGGATCGGTCTTGGCCCGGGCCCCCACGCCGGGCGTTTCGCTGTGGGTGGTGATCCCCACGCCGGCGATCTTATCGGCATCCACGTCGATGCCCACCATCACGCCGATGGGCCCGCCGAAGCCTTTCCCGATGCTTTCCATGGCCACGGCTTTGGGCTTGCCGTCGAAGATGCCCACGAAGAAGCTTCTTTCAACATCGCCGTCTTTGATCTTGAACCGGTCCACGATGGGATCGTTGGAGCACCCTTTAAGGATGGCACGGATGGCCGGTCCCTTGACGAACTTGAGCTGCTGGTATTCGATGCGCTCTTGCGTACCGTTTCGAAGCGCCGCCAAGAGACCGCCGGAAAAGGAACTCAATACGGTCAGGACAACCACCATTTTGATCATCTCGCGCATGTCAGAACACCTTTCCAAGGGCTTTGGGTCTGATTTTATCCAACAGGGGGTTGGCGATGTTCATGACCAACAGGGCGAACACCACCCCGTCCACATGGATGCCGATGTTGCGGATCAGCATGGTCAAAATTCCACCGCCGGCGCCATAAATCAGCATGGGGATGAAATGCACCGGCGAGGAGGAGTCTTCGGTGGCCAGAAAGAACGCCCCCATGAGCGTATAACCGGTGAAAAGGTGAAAGGCCGGACCGGCGTAACGGGCGCTGTCTGCCTGATGAAAAATAAAGGCGGTGACAAAAATGCCGGCCAGAAAAGAAAGGGAGATTTCCCATCGGACAAACCCCCGGACGATGAGATATAGTCCCCCGGCAATGAGCCCCAGTCCGAAGGGGGTGCCCACGGCGCCGATCTGATTCCCCATTAAAAGGGCACCGGGGGTAAAGTTTTCCACCGCCGCAGTCCCGAAGTGTTTCAAGGCGGCCAGGGGATAGGCCATGGCGAAGTCGAATTCGTAATTCACCAGGGCCGCATCGAAATCAAAAAGATCTTTCCAGGAGAGCATGAGCATGGCAACGGCCACCAGAGCGGGATGGAAGGGGTTTCCGCCGATGCCGCCGTAAATCTGTTTGGCCACCACAATGGCGACGAAGGTGCCGATGATCACCATCCACCACGGGGAGCTGGCAGGCACGAGCATGGCAAAAATAAGGCCGATAAGCGCCGCGTTGCCGTCCCCGATGGTGATGTCCCGCCGCATGATCCGGTTCATCACGTATTCCCAGATCATGGCCGAAGAGACAGCCAGGGAAATCACGCCCACGGCCGGCATTCCGTAACGCACCACGCCGAAAAGGACTGCGGGCAGGGCGGCCAGCATGGTATGATAGCTTCGGCTGCGGATACAGCTGCCGTCGTGCCAGAAAGGGGCATGAGAAACGGTGAATTTTTTCTGATCAACCATGATGCGCCTCCGCTGCATGCATCCGCGAAAGTTCGAATTTTCCCAGCCGGATGTACTGGAAGATCGGGATTCTCGCCACACAGACAAAGCTGCACAGCCCGCATTCGATACAGCAGTGCAAGTCGTAAAGGTCCGCCGCTTCATCGTAGCGTCCGGCCTCAAGGTAACGCACGAGCATGTTCACGGGCACCCTTGCCGGGCAGATGCGGACACACTCCCCGCAATTGATACAGGGGTATTGGGAGAGCGGCGGAATCTGGGTTTTGTCCTGAACCAGGATGGCATCCGTATCGGGCAGAACCGGGTAGTCCTCGGTATAGACGGCCGACCCGGTCATGGGGCCTCCGAAAACGACCCGGTCGAGATGGCCGGTGACGATGCCCAGCTCGTCGAAAATCACTTTCACCGGTGTGCCGATTTTTGCGGTCACCACCACGGGCTTTTGGTCCTTTCCGGTCACGGTGATCACTTTTTCCACAGGAAACCGGCCGGTCTCCAGGGCGGTGCCCAGGGCGGCGACGGATTCCGCACTGAAAAAGGTGCATCCGAGGTCTTCGCAGGTCTTTCCGGCCGGAACCGTCTGTCCGAAGACATCCTTCATCAGGAGCTTGGGAAGCGTGCCCGGATAGGCGGCGGCCACCGTCCGGACTTCTGCAGCCATATCTTTAAAATCCATTCCCGCGTCCTGGGGAACAAGGAGAACCACCCGATCCACGCCGGTGATGGCTTTGACCGCCTCGATTCCTTTTTGAAGGGCCGCCTTTTGATGAGAAAGGACAAAGCGGCGGGTCATGGAAGCCAGGTCCGGCTCGATACCCAGGATGCCGAGCGTGGTCACCGGTGTCTCTTCACGGAAAAAAACCGAAAAGGCGGGGTTGCCCGGCAATGCGGAAAGAAAGGCGCCGGCCAGCGCCGGGTCGAGGCTTTGAGCACGCTTTGCAAAGGCCTCGTCAAAGACCTCCGGGGATGTCACATCGATGGTGATGGCGATGAAAGCATTCCCGAAATCCCCGGCAAAGGGTTTGATACGGGCGATGGTTCCGGTCACCGAAGAGATGACATAGGTCTCGCTGTCCGAAGAAAGGGAAATTTTTTGGCCTGTCCGCACCGTTTCCCCCGGGGAAAGGGCCACGGTATCCGTCCCGGCCATGCGTTCGGGCGGTTTTTTCAACATCAACGTGACCTGTTTGGGCATGGGGACCTCTTTCACTTCAGAAAGCGGCAGGCCAATGCGTTGCACTTCAAATTTGGGTTTTGCAAGACCCAGAAAGGATCGTTTGATCATGGACAACTCCTTCGGCTTTTCCCTCGGTCCTCATGAGCCTTTCGGCCGGACGGGTCACTTCCTTACATTGCGTGGCATTGTGCGCATTCTTGGGGACCGGCCTCGTTTTCCTTGTGACAGGAAATACACTGTTCATGGAAGGCGTCCGAGCGTTTCGGGGTTTCCTCGCTCTCCAGATCGCCTTCCTCGTGACATTCGCGGCAGGTGTTGGATGCTTTTTTCGCTGCGGTTTTTTCAGAATGGGCGTGACAGTCGCCGCAGGCCCTGAGGGCGGCGTCATCGTCTTCAGGGTGATGATGGCAGGTCATGCAATCCACGCCGTAGCCGCTCTCGGCCCCGTGGACTTTATGGGTGAACAGCACCTTGCCGGCGGTCACCTTGAACATGATCCGAACCGGTTCTTCAGGGGGTTTGGCGGAAAACGCCGTGTAGCTGAGGATCCCTATAACCAGAAGGACAATGGCCATGGCATAAGCCAGTTGAAGCTCTTTCTTCGCCGTCATCGCGGTCGCATCCTTTCGTACAGGGGATCAGATGGGCACCGTGTCAACCAAAAGGTTTTTCGCTAACATATCGCTTGTGGGCTTTCAAGTCCTTTTTTTGCCGGAGGGGGTTCTCGGGGGTGACATGTTGCAACTTGTGAATTATATTCAAAATCTTGACAAAAAGAGCGGGATTTTTCTAAGATAAAACCCGGAAAGGCCCGAAAATCGATTCCCTTGCCATCATGGAACTTGAGAGGCACCCCTGATGCACCCCCCCAAGCTGTTGCTGGCCACCCAAAAGATCCGGGCCAGGAAGTCCCTGGGCCAGCATTTTTTGGCCGATCCGCAGACGGCGCAGCGCATCGTTTCCCTGGCACAGATCGCCTCCGGGGATACGGTTTTGGAAATCGGATCGGGTCTGGGGGCATTGACCCTTCCAGCGGCCGAACGGGCAAAGCTTGTGATCGCCGTGGAGACGGACCCCCGTCTGGCGGCATTTCTCGAACAAGAAGCGACGGCCCGGGGATGGACGCATGTGAGGGTG
>JALVQN010000106.1 GCA_027025555.1 Desulfobacterales bacterium | reverse complement strand
GCTACATCGTCACCAATAACCACGTCATTGAAAATGCCGATGAAATCCGGGTTCAGCTCAGCAACGACAAGGAATACGATGCCGAGATCGTGGGCCGGGATCCCAACACGGACATCGCCCTCATCAGGATCAAGGGACCCGAGAGCCTGCCGGTCCTCAAGCTGGGCGACTCGGATGCCCTGAAGGTGGGGGAATGGGTGGTGGCCATCGGGAATCCTTTCGGCCTGGACCATACCGTCACCGCAGGGATCGTCAGTGCCAAGGGCCGGGTCATCGGAGCCGGTCCCTATGACGATTTCATCCAGACCGACGCTTCCATCAACCCGGGCAACAGCGGGGGGCCTCTCCTCAACCTCAAGGGCGAGGTGATCGGCATCAACACCGCCATTGTCGCCAGCGGCCAGGGGATCGGGTTTGCCATTCCCATCAACATGGCCATGAAGGTGGTGGAACAGCTCCGCCAGAAGGGTGAAGTGACCCGGGGCTGGCTGGGCGTGGGCATCCAGGATATCAAGGGAGAAATGGCGGAATATTACGGGCTCAAAGAAGGCGAAGGGGTCCTGGTGGTTCAGGTCTTCCCCGGCGATCCGGCGGAAAAAGCAGGGATTCAGCCCAAAGACATCATCCTGGAAGTCAACGGCAAGAAGGTCAAGAGCAGCCGGGAGTTGAGCCGCGCCATCGCGGATATCGGCGTGGGGGAAAAGGCCGAGATCAAATTTTTAAGACACGGCAAGGTGAAGACCGTCACGGTGACCATTGCCAAGCGGGATGACACCAAGGTGGCACAGGCCAAGCCGGAAAAGCAAACCGAAGAGAAGATCGGCATTCAGGTCACCGATATGACCCCGGAGCTTGCCCGACGGTTGAATGTGACGGACACCGAGGGCGTCGTCGTGATGGAAGTGGCCCCCGGAAGCAAGGCCGATGCGGCGGGGATCCTGCAAGGGGATGTGATCAAAGAGATCAACCACAAACCCACCCCTACGGTGAAGGCCTTTAAAAAAGCCCTTGACGCCGCAAAAAGCGGTGAGACGATCCAGTTTTTCATCTTCAGAAGGCATATGGGGTTTCTCGTCGTCAAGATCACCAAGTGATCCTGGAAAAGACATGCCTTTTTAAAGAAAGGACGGCGTGAATCAGGGGTGGATGCGGAAAGGGGCCTGTCTGGGCATCCTGATCGTGTGCGGGTGCATGAAGGTGGGCCCGGATTACCGGCGTCCGGAGCTGCCCGCTCCGGTCCCGGCCGTTTTTCAGCATGCACCGGAATCGAAGGCCGCCCTTCCCATCGAGGGCAGGTGGTGGGAGGCCTTTCACGACCCGGCCCTGAACGGAATTGTTGAAAAGACCCTGGCGCACAACCTGGACCTCCGGAAAGCCGCTGCAAGGATCCTGGAGGTCCAGGCCCGCTTGCGCGGGGTTTCCGCCCTGCGCCATCCCCGCCTCGACCTGGAGGCTGTGGTCCGAAGAGAGCGCCGCACCACGGCTGAGCTGCATGTAGACTCCGGGAACATCGTCCGGTCGGACGTCACCCGGACCACCGACAGCTACAGCCTTTCTTTGCCGGCAAGCTTCGAACTCGACTTGTGGGGCCGGCTGTCCCGGAGCGAGGAAGCCGCCCGGGCCGATCTGCTCCAGGCCATGGAAAACCGCCGCACCGTGGCCCAGACGGTGATCGCCGAAGCCGTGACCCTCTATTTGGAGATGGAGGCCCTGGAGCGGCGCATGGAAATCGTTCGAAAGAGCATCGAAAGCTTTAGGCGATCCTTGTCTTTGGTGGAGAACCGATACCGGCGGGGGCTCACCAGCGTGCTGGATGTGCGGCAGGCACGCAGGACCCTTGCCCGGGCGGAACCCCTCCTCCCCCCGCTCATTCAGGAGCTGGGGATCGTGCAACAGAAACTCGCGGTCCTGGCCGGCACCTACCCGGAAACCCGGCCGTCCCGACATCATCCCAAAGACTATTTCAAACGCATGGATCCGGTGCCTCCGGGAGTTCCATCGGATCTCCTTTTCCGTCGGCCGGACATCCGCGCGGCCCGGGCCCGGCTCAAGGCCCTCAACGCGCAGATAGGCGTCGCCCGGGCGAGCCGGTTTCCAAGAATCCGGTTGACGGGCCGCTTCGGATACGCCAGTGAAGACCTGGAGAGGCTCTTGAGCCCGTCCAGCCAATTGTGGAGCCTGGCTGGGGGCCTTGTCCAGCCCCTCTTTGACGCCGGTGCCCTGAAGGCGGAGGAGGCGGCGGCAAGAGCGCGTTATGCCCAGGGCCTTGCCGATTATGCCGGGATTGTTTTAAGTGCCTTTGCCGAAGTGGAAGGCGCCTTGTTGACCCGGAAAAAACAGATGGAAAGACGAAAACGGGTCATGCGGTTTCTCGAAGAAGCCCGGGCCACCCAGAAAGCGGCCGAAAAGCGGTACAGGCGGGGGCTGGTGGATTACCTTGCCGTCCTGGAAGCCCAGCAGACCCGGTTTCAGGCCGAAGAGACATTGGTCCTTGTGGATCTGGCCCTATTCACCAACAGGGTCCGCCTCCATCGGGCCCTGGGCGGGGGCTGGGAGGGACGCTTCGTCTCCCCGCACCCGGCGCCTTCACCAACGCCGGGCGGATGAAGGAGTTGCGATGACAACTCAAGGAAAACGCACTGTGGTCCAGGCGGCTGCCGTACTGATCTTGCTGTCCCTGGGCTTTCTGGGCATGAAGGGGCTCATGGCCGGAAAGACGAAGATAAAAAGACAGAAGCCGCCGGCCCCCATCCCGGCCGTCCGGGTGATGACGGTGCAATCCAAATCCACGGCGGTCCTCGTGAAAGGGGAAGGGACGGTAAGGCCCATAAGGGAAGTCAACCTCGTTCCCCAGGTCAGTGGAAAGGTGATCGAGGTCTCCCCCGCCCTGGTCAGCGGCGGGCGCTTCCGGGAAGGCGACGTCCTTTTCCGCATCGATCCGGTGGACTTCCAATTGGCGGTGACCCTGGCCGAGGCCAAGGTCAAGGATGCCCAAAGCCGCCTGCAGGTGGCCCGGGAAGAAGCCGCGGCGGCCCGGGAAGAATGGAACACGCTGCATCCGCCCGGAAGCCCCGGGCGTGCCGACCCGCCGCCCCTGGTCCTCAAGGTGCCCCAGCTGAAGGCGGCCGAAGCCCGGCTCGCAGCCGAAAAAGCCGCACGCCGGAAAGCCTACCTGAACCTGGAACGAACCGTGCTTCGTGCCCCTTTCAACGGCATTGTGAGCCGGGAAAAGGTGGATGTGGGGCAATACGTGGTGGCGGGCCAGCCCTTGGGCAGTCTCTTTTCCACGGACGCCGTGGAGGTGGTGGTCCCCTTTGATGAGCGGGACCTGTCCTGGTTCCGGGTTCCCGGATTCACTTTTTCGGGCCCGGCAGGCTCCCGTGCCCGGGTCAAGGCCCGTCTTGCCGGTCGTACGGAGGTTTGGGAAGGCCGGGTGGTCCGCACCGAATGCAAGATCGATGCGCAAACCCGCATGGTGGACGTGGTCATCCATGTGGACCATCCCTACCGGCGGCAGCCCCCTTTGGCGGTGGGGCTCTTTGTTGACGTGGAGATCCGGGGCCGTGTGGTGCCGGACGCCGTCTTCATTCCCCTGTCGGCCCTGCATGAAGGGGACAGGGTCTGGGTGGTGGAAGACGACAACACCCTGCATTTCCGAAAGGTCGTGCCGGGACGCATCAACGGGGATACCCTCCTTGTCACCGGCGGTCTCAAGAACGGGGATCGCGTGGTGACCTCCCGGCATCCGGCGGTCACCGACGGCATGAAGGTTCGGGTTATCGAATCTGAAAAAGAGGCGTCGTCGTGAAGTCCGTGGTGTCCTGGTTCGCCGAAAACCACGTGGCCGCAAATCTCTTGATGATCTTTTTCCTGCTGGCCGGCGTGGTGACCGGCCTGCGCATGAAGATGGAGATCTTTCCAGAGATCTCCCTGGATCGCATCTCCATTACCACCGTGTATCCGGGGGCTTCGCCGGCAGAGGTGGAGGAAAGTGTCCTTCGCCCTGTGGAAGAGAAGGTGGCCGGCATTTCGGGGATCAAGCGGATCGATTCCATCGCCCGGGAAGGCTACGGGGCTGTCACCCTGGAGGTGATGCAGGGATGGGACCTGAAAAGCCTGCTGGACGAGGTCAAGGCGGCGGTGGACCGGATGACCACCTTCCCGAAAGAGGCGGAAAAGCCCGTCATCCGGGAAGTCACCCGCCGGATCCATGTCATCAGCCTTGCCCTTTACGGGAACGTTTCGGAAGCCACCCTCAAGCATCTGGCCCAGCGGATCAGAGATGACATCACCCACCTGCCCGGCATCACCGTGGCGGAAATTTCGGGTGTCCGAAACAGCGAAATTCATATCGAAATTCCGGAAAAAACCCTGAGGCGATATGGTCTCACCCTGCGGCAGGTGGCCGATGCGGTGAAGAACGCCAGCCTGGATCTCCCTGCGGGAAGCGTCAAGGCGGCTTCCGGAGAAATCCTGATCCGCACCAAGGGGCGGCGGTACCATGCCCTGGAGTATCGGGATGTGGCTGTCTTGACGCAGCCCGACGGGAGCAAAGTCACCCTGGGACAGATCGCCCGGCTCAAAGAAGGGTTCGAGGATGTGGATCTTGCCTCCCGGTTCATGGAACAGCCCGCCGTCATTATCAACGTTTACCGGGTGGGCGGCCAGAACGTCCTGAAAGTGGCAAGCGCCGTGAAGCAATATGTGGCCGGGGCCCGGGACAGGCTCCCGGCCGGGGTGAAGATGGATGTGTACCGGGACCGATCCAGGATTCTGAAAGGCCGCCTCCGTCTCCTTTTGAAGAATATGGCCTGGGGACTGATCCTGGTCAGCCTCTTGTTGGGCGGATTTTTGGACCGGAGGCTTGCTTTCTGGGTCACCCTCGGGATTCCGGTTTCCTTTTTGGCCGGGGTCTGGGCACTGCCTTATTTCGACGTCTCCATCAACATGATATCCCTTTTTGCCTTCATCATGGTGCTGGGCATCGTGGTGGATGATGCCATCGTCATCGGGGAGAACATCCACCGCAAACATGAAGACGGGTACGATGCCGTGACGGCATCCATTGAAGGGACCCTGGAGGTGGGGCGGCCTGTGATCTTCGCCGTTTTGACCACGGTGGCCGCTTTTTGGCCCCTGCTCATCGGCACGGGGGCCATGGGAAAGCGGATGAGCAACATCCCCGTCGTGGTGATCCTGGTTCTCTTTGGATCCCTGATCGAGGCGCTCTTCATCCTTCCGGCGCACCTGGAGGGCAGCCGGCGCAAGGCCGTGGCCCGGCACACTGCGCGAAAAGAGAAACGCGCGGCAAAGGCCTTGAGATGGGTCATCGAGAAACCCTACACAAAGGCCCTTTCTTTCTGTGTGCGTTGGCGGTACGCCACCGTGGCCGCGGGACTGGCCCTTCTTTTCCTGGCCTGGGGGGTTTGGAAAGGGGGCGGGCTCAAATTCACCTTTTTCCCCCAGGTGGAAAGCGACACCCTGGTCCTTTCCCTGACCATGCCCGTGGGGACGCCCATGGCCCAAACCCTGAAAACGGTTCGGCGTCTGGAACAAAGCGCCCGGGCGGCCATGGCAGAGGCGGACCGGGGGCGGCCGAAAGACGCCCCGCCGCTTCTGCAATATACGGCATCTCTGGTGGGCCGTCACGTGGGCGGCGGTCCCCATGGAGGGAAACCGGACGTGGGAAGCCACCTGGCGCAGGTCTACGTCCAGCTCCTTGACGGTGAAAGGCGCCGTGTCAGCGCAGCGGAGCTGGCCCGGCGGTGGCGGGAAAAGGTGGGGCGCATTCCCGAAGCCAAGGCCCTTAACTTTAAGAGCGCCCTCTTTTCAGCCGGAAATGCCGTGGAGGTGCATCTGTCCATGGAGGACCCTGAGCAGCTCCTGGCCGCTGTGGAGGCGCTCAAGTCGGAGCTGGGCGGTATTCCGGGAATCCATGACGTCCAAGACAGCTTTTTGCCCGGAAAGAACGAGGTGCAACTCAAGCTGAAACCGGCGGCCCGGACCCTCGGGTTGACCCTCAGCGATTTGGCCGGGCAGGTCCGCCATGCCTTCTACGGCGCCGAGGCGTTGCGCTTTCAGCGGGGCCAGGATGAGGTCAAGGTTCTGGTGCGGTATCCAAAAGAGGAACGCCGGTCCCTCGGCCACCTGGAGGCCATGCGCATCCGGACCCCGTCGGGGCATGCGGTGCCTTTCGGGCAGGTGGCGAAGGTGCATATGGCGAGAGGGTATGCCTCCATCGAGCGCGCCCAGCGGATGCGGGTGATCAAGGTGATGGCGGATGTGAATGAAAAGGTGGCCAATGCCAATGAAGTCCGTCACTATCTGGAAACCCAATACCTGCCGGATCTGAGGAATCGTTTTTTTGGCCTGCGCTACACCATGGAAGGGGAGGGGAAGGAACAAAAGGACTCCATGGCCGACGTGATCCATGCCTTTACCATCGCCCTGTTTGCCATCTATGCGCTTTTGGCGATCCCGTTTAAATCGTTCACACAGCCTGTGGTGGTGATGGCCGCCATCCCCTTCGGCATCATCGGCGCCATGGCGGGGCATCTCATCATGGGATTGAATCTGAGTCTGCTGAGTCTTTTGGGCATGGTGGGCCTGTCCGGCGTGGTGGTGAACGATTCCCTGGTGCTCATCGACATGGCCAACCGCTTGAGGGCCCGGGGCATGACTCCCAAAGAGGCCGTTTTTCAGGCCGGAAGACGGCGCTTCCGGGCCATCATCCTCACCTCCCTGACCACCTTTGCCGGGTTGACGCCCATGATCTTTGAACGAAGCGTCCAGGCCCGGTTCCTGATCCCCATGGCCGTGAGCCTGGGGTTCGGCGTGCTCTTCGCCACCGGCATCACCCTGATCCTGATCCCCTGCGGATTTTTGATCCTGGAAGACCTCCACGGGGTCAGGTCTTCACTCTTGACAAATTCCCCGGCCCGCTGAGGCATCTGTCTCACGGCATCCGGGGAGAAGCTCCCCTTTCATTCATGACTTCTCTTTTGGCACAAAGATTGCTTCTCTTTTGGTTCAGACTTTTTCATTGACTCTGATACGGCAAGACGATTTTCAGCAGTTTGCTTTGGAAAATTTAAAAACGCATTGGGGAAAAGCACATGAAACGAAAAATAAAACATACATGGATGGTGCGGATTCTTTTGGGTCTTTTTGTTTTTTTCCTGTGGGTTTTTCCCGCTGCAGCGCAAAGGGGCTACAGCGGCTGGCACATGGGACCGGACATGATGATGGGTTGGGGAGGCGGCTGGCTGATGATCCTCTTTTGGATCATGATTCTGATCGGATTGATTCTGCTGATCAAGTGGCTGGTGCAGATGACCCGGGGCGATAAGGACCGCCCCCTTGCGCCCAACGCCTTGGAAGTTCTCAAGGAACGCTATGCCCGGGGAGAAATCGATCGACAGGAATTTTTGGCCAAAAAAAGGGACGTGGAATAAGAATGGCCCCCATTTAAAGGAACGGCGCTTGGCCTTGATTCCCCGCATCCTGCCGTGTTAAAAGTATCCAGTGGCAACGTGAGAGGGCCGATTTTTACCCGTTTTTCCTTCTAAACCGCAACAGCGAAGGCATACCCCGCTGGTTGCGGCGGGGAATCTTCAATTTTACCGGTGCCTCCATGTCCGAGCATACCATCGAGGCAAATGCAAATGTGTCAAGAGTGAAGACCTGACCCCGACCCTCTGACAAAGGAAGTGATCATGCCGAAGGCCAAACAGGAGAAGATACCCAAGGGATATGTGCAAAAAGGGACCCTTTATGCCGTTGCCGCCGCGTGTGTGGCGGTGGGCTTTTTCGGCGGGATCGTTTTCAGCGCCCTAAAGGCGGTCCCGAATCCGACCCTGCCCATGCCCGGACCGGGACAAAAGGCCGAAGCTCCGCCAGCGGCCGGCAGCGATCCGATGATGCGCATCCGGGCCATGGAGGAAGAGGCCAAGAAACACCCTGACAAGGAGGAAGTGTGGGTTGCCCTGGGTAACGCCTACTTCGACGCCGACAAGCCCGAAAAGGCCGTCCAGGCCTATGAGAAATCCCTGGCTCTTGACCCAAACAATGCCGATGTGCTCACCGACATGGGGGTCATGTACCGCCGGATGGGCAAACCCGAAAAGGCCATCGAGGCCTTTGAAAGGGCCATGGCGGCCAATCCCCGCCACGAGGTCTCCCGGTACAACAAGGGCATCGTCCTGCTGCATGACCTCAATGACATGGAAGGCGCCATCCGGGCCTGGGAGGACTTGGTCCGGATCAATCCCGATTACACCACCCCCACCGGCCAGAGCGTCAAACAAATGGTGGATGCTTTCAAGATGCGCAAAAAGAAAGGTCAGAAGAACACCACCAAGGAGAAATCCTGATGCCCCCGGAGGTCATCCGGGGGTCCCTTTTGCCCGGCCCTGTAAATAGATAAAGAGTATCACACCGGCCGCCGTCATCCCCAGGCACAAAAGCTGGCCCATGGACAGGGGCCCTAAGATAAAGCCGAGATGGGCATCGGGTTGCCTGAAGAATTCGATGAAGAAACGGACCGTTCCGTAGCCCACCAGGTAAAAGGCCAGCATGGCGCCCGAGGGGGCCTTCATTTTTTTGAGGCGCCAGAGGATCAAAAACAAAAAGAGCCCCTCGAAAAAGGCCTCATAAAGCTGGGAGGGGTGCCGGAGCCGCGACCCGGGCGCCAGGGGAAAGTACATGCCGATGGGATGGCGGGTCACCCTGCCGTAAAGCTCGCCGTTGATGAAGTTTCCCAGCCGGCCGAAGGTATACCCCAGGGGGACGGCCGGCACGAAGAGATCCGTCACTTCCAAAAGGGAAATCCCCTGTTTCCGGGAGTAAAAAGCCGTGGCCGCCACCACCCCGATCAGGCCTCCGTGATAGGACATGCCGGAAAACCCGGTGAAGACGACCCCGTTTTCAAAGCGAAAGGGGAGAAAAATCTCCAAAGGGTGGTGCAGGTAATACGAAAGGCCGTAAAAAAGAACGTATCCCAAGCGGGCCCCCGCCAGCAATCCCACGATCATCACCAGCAGCAGATCCTTGGCCTGGTCCAGGGAGATGGAAAAACGCTTTTCATGGCCAAGACGGTGGGAAACCAGCCAATAGGTCAGCCCAAAGGCGATCAGGTACATGAGGCCATAGTAGTGGAGCCTAAGCGGCCCGATGCTGATCAGGACCGGATCCAGGTGTTGGGGAAGATGCTGCCACCAGTCGATGAAGGATTTCATTGAAGCATGACCGCTAAGCGATGTTTTTTCGATAAAGCCGGAGGCTGTTGGAGACCACCGAGATGCTGCTCATGGCCATGGCCAGGGCGGCCAGGATGGGGTGCAGCTGGCGCAAAAACCCGGGAAAGCCCTCAAAAGGCCACAGCACGCCGGCGGCGACGGGAATCAGGATCACGTTGTAGAAAAATGCAAAGAAAAGGTTCTGTTTCACCGTGTTCATGGTGATCCGGCTCAGGGTGATGGCCCTGGGGATTCCCGCCAGGCTTCCGCTGGCCAGGATCACGTCGCCGGTTTCCATGGCCACATCCGTGCCGGTGCCGATGGCGAACCCCACGTCGGCCTGGGCCAGGGCCGGCGCATCATTGATGCCGTCTCCCACCATGCCGACCCGTTCTCCCTGGTCCTGGAGTGCCGAGATCTGGCGGGATTTTTCTTCGGGCCGAACCTCCGCAAGGACCGTCTCGATGCCCGCCTGGGCGGCAATGATGGCGGCTGTCTGGTGATTGTCGCCGGTCAACATCACCACCTTCAACCCCTGCGAGTGAAGCGCCTTGACCGCTTGGCGCGATTCGGGTTTGAGAAAGTCCGAAACCGAAAGGACCCCCACGGCCTTCTGGTCCATCCCCAAGACCATGACCGTTTTCCCTTCAGATTGCAAGCGGTCCAGGGTTTCTTTGGCCGGTGTAATGTCAATGCCCCGCTCCGAAAACCACTTGGGTTTTCCGATTTGGATCACGCGGCCTTCGATCTCGCCCTGAACGCCGGCGCCCCGTGCGGCCTTGAACGTTCCGGGATCGGAAAGGGAAAGTTTTTTGGCCCGGGCCGCTTTCACGATGGCTCTTCCCACGGGGTGTTCGGATCCTTTTTCCACCGATGCGGCGATACGCAGAATCTCATCCGGTGAGATCCGGGGTTCCAGGGAGACGATATCCGAGACGGCGGGTTTCCCCGCCGTGAGGGTTCCGGTCTTGTCCAGGACCACGGCGGTCAGGTCTGAGGCGGTCTCCAGGGCGGTGCCGCTTTTGAAGAGGATCCCCTTTTCAGCCCCTTTTCCGGTGCCGGCCATGATGGCCGTGGGGGTCGCCAGACCCAGGGCGCAGGGGCAGGCGATGACCAACACCGCCACCAGCCGGATCATGGAAAAGACGAAATCGCCGGTAAACGTCCACCACAGGAAAAAAGTGACAAGCGCAATGGCGATCACACCCGGCACAAAGACCGCGGCCACGCGGTCGGCCAGGGCCTGGATGGGGGCTTTGCTCCCCTGGGCCTCCTGCACCAGGCGGATGATCTGGGCCAGGGCGGTCTCTTTCCCCACCCGGGTGGCGGTGAACTTGAGGCGCCCCTCGGCATTGATGGTGCCGCCGGTCACGCGGTCCCCCGGTTTTTTGTCCACCGGAATCGGCTCGCCGGTGAGCATGGATTCGTCCACGGCGGATTCCCCGTCGGTGACCGTCCCGTCCACGGGGATCCGTTCACCCGGCCGCACCACCACCGTGTCCCCCATGCGGACTTCGGAAAGCGGGATCTCCTTTTCCTTTTGATCCCGGATCACAAAGGCGGTCTTGGGTCTCAGTCCCATGAGCTTGCGGATGGCGCCGCCGGTCTTTCCCTTGGTGCGGGATTCCAGCATCTTGCCGAGTTTGATGAGGGTGATGATAAGCGCCGAGGTCTCGAAGTAGACGTGCTTGCCCAGCACCGGAAACAGCAGGACCCCCAGGGAATAGAAGTAGGCCACGGAGGATCCCATGGCCACCAGGACATCCATGTTGGCGCTTTTGTTCTTGAGGCTCTTGATGCCGCCCACATAGTAGTCCCACCCCGTATAAAACTGGACCGGGGTGGCCAAGGCGAAAAAGAGCCAGTTGACCCACCCCTGGTGACTCCATGGGCCCAAAAGCCCAAAGTCCCGGCCCATGCTCAAAAGGAAAAGGGGAATGGAAAGGGCCAACCCCACCCCGAACTTTAGGGTCTGATCCCGGATCTCGGCCCGGCGGGCCGCTGCCTCGGCATCCTCTTGGTCGGAAGCGGCGTCGGGCAGGATGAGCTGATACCCGGCGCGCTGGACAGCCGAAGCAATCTCCGTGGGCTCCACGGTGCCGGGAACATACTTTACGGACAGATGCTCTGTGGCAAAGTTGACCGAGGCGTCGAGCAGGGCGGGAATGGCCCGCTTCACCGCCCGCTCGATGTTGGCGGCGCAATTGGCGCAGGTCATGCCCGTGACCGGAAACTCGGCCTTGACCGTGGGCACCCCGTACCCGGCATCGGTGATCCGCTGCACCACGTCCCGGACCCCGATATCCTGCGGGTCAAAGGCCACTGTGGCCTGTTCCGAGGCGAAGTTGACGGCGGTGCCGTGGACACCGTCGAGCCTTTTCAAGGCCCGCTCGATGTTGGCGGCACAGTTGGCACAGGTCATGCCGATGACGGGGAGTGTGAGGTGTTGTTCGGACATGTCAGCTGCTTGCCGGGTAATTGATTTCTTGAAGGGTTTGATGGATCTTTTCGAGGGTGGCCGGGGCCTCCCATGTCACTGTGATGGATTTTCGGGAAGGATCCCCATCCACCGACCGGACACCGTCGAGGGCTCCCAGCTCATTCTTGATGGTCATGACGCAATGCCCGCAGGTGATGTTTGGAATCGATAAGGTTTTTTCTTCCATGATGCGTCCCTCCTTTATATTGGATGAAGTAAAGAATGGTTCTTCTCAAGGCTTAAGCAAACAATATGCCATTTCCCATTGGACTGGCGCTGGTGCCGGGCCGATGCAGGCCCAATCTAAGCACGAAAATCGATATTGGCAAATCCCAAAGGGGCTACCGGATACAAATGACCCGTTTGAGGAACCGAGGGTTCCCGTTGCGGGTAATTTCTTCCCGCCTGTGCCCTGCCTGCGGGGGGGAAGAGGGCATCTTCCCTTATAATAAAAGGGGAAAGTAAATTAAATTCAATAAATCCGGCAAGTTGAATTTAATTTTGGAGAGATTGGAAAAACTGGCACAACCTTTGCTTTTTCCATGGGACAAAGCGAATGTTTTAAATCCACATGGAAAAAGGAGGTAAGAGACATGAAACGGCAGTATTTAAAGACATCTCTGGTGGTGGTTGCGGCGCTGCTTCTTATCGGAATGGGGACGCTGGCCTTTGCCGATTGGGGCATGGGATACGGGCGTCCCCACAGGGGCATGATGGGGTACGGCCCGGGCGGACCCGGAGCATGGTGCGGCAATGGCTGGGGCGGATACCACAGAGGCCCGGGTTACGGCTGGAATCGGGGGAACCTGGATTCCGAGCATGCAAAAAAATTGGAAGAAGCGCGTCAGGCCTTCTTCGACGCCACCCGGGATCTCAGAAGCAGCCTGTATCAAAAGCGGCTGGCCCTTGAAAGCGAGCTGGCCAAGAAAGCGCCCGATGCGGCCAAGGCGGCTTCCCTCCAGAAGGAGATCTCCGAGCTGCGCGCTAAGCTGGATCAGAAACGGATCGAGCACCGGATCAACATGGGGAAACTTTTGCCCGAGGATGCTCCCCGTGGGGGTCCGAGGGTTTTCGGAATGCGGGGCGGCCCGGCGGGATGCGGGTACTGATCCCGGACGCCTTTTCTATAAGATTAAAATCCCGCGGGGAGCACGCTCCACGCGGGATTTTAATCTTTACCGTGGATTATTTTCCAGCGGTTACTTGTTGTCTTTCACCTCTTCGAAATCGGCGTCCACCACGTCGTCCTCCTGAGACGCCGCGCCGCTTGCGGCCTCTTGTTGCGGCTGCCCCCCGGCGGCCTGGGCACCGGCGCCGGCCTCTTGTTGTCCGGCCTGGGAGGCCTGTTGATACATGGCCTCTGCCAGCTTGTGGGAGGTCTGCATCAATTCATCGCTGAGGCGGCGAATCTCCGCCGCATCCTCGCCCTCCATGGCCTTTTTGAGCTGGCTGATGCCCTCTTCCACCTTGGACTTGGTGGTGGGATCCACCTTGTCTCCCAGTTCCTTGATGGATTTTTCCGTGGTGTAGATGAGGCTGTCGGCATGGTTCCGCGCCTCGGCAAGCTCTTTTTTACGCTTGTCTTCTTCGGCATGCATCTCCGCGTCTTTGATAAGCTTGTCGATTTCCTCCTGGGACAGGCCCGAAGAAGCGGTGATCTGGATGGACTGCTCTTTGCCTGTGGCCAGGTCTTTGGCCGAGACGTGGACGATGCCGTTGGCGTCGATATCGAAGGTCACCTCGATCTGCGGGACCCCCCGGGGTGCGGGCGGAATCCCCACCAGTTCGAATCGACCCAGGGTCTTGTTTCCGGCCGCCATTTCCCGTTCGCCCTGGAGCACGTGAATGGAAACCGCGGGCTGGTTGTCGGCGGCCGTCGAAAAGATCTGGCTTTTCCGGGTGGGGATGGTGGTGTTCTTCTCGATGAGCTTGGTCATGACACCGCCCAGGGTCTCGATGCCCAGGGAAAGGGGTGTCACATCCAGAAGGAGCACGTCCTTCACGTCGCCCTGGAGGACGCCGGCCTGGATGGCGGCACCGATGGCCACCACTTCATCCGGGTTGACGCCCTTGTGGGGCTCGGTGCCGAAGATCCGCTTGACCCGCTCCTGGACGGCCGGCATGCGGGTCATGCCGCCCACCAGGAT
>JALVQN010000105.1 GCA_027025555.1 Desulfobacterales bacterium | reverse complement strand
GACCTGGGAAGCGGGAAGACGGTCTTTGTCCAGGGGCTTGCCTCGGGTCTGGGAATCGATGGAGAAACCGAGGTCACCAGCCCTTCCTTTGCCCTGGTTCACGAGCATCGGGGGCGGCTGCCCCTATACCACGTGGATTTGTATCGGCTGGAACAAGAAATGGAACTGGAAACCTTGGGCCTGGAAGAATTCATGGAGGGCCGGGCCGTGGTGGCCGTGGAATGGGGGGAACGGCTGCCCCGCCAGTACTTGGGCGAGCATTTGACCGTCCGGTTTGCCACCCTTTCGGATACCCAAAGACGGATCGAAATCACGGCGACGGGCGGATCGGCCTCCCGGGTCCTGGACCTGCTCCAGGCTTCCGCAAAGCTGCCCTGAAGACGGCAACTTCAAGATAAGGCTTCCAAGTGCTGATGAATGCAGAAAAAGTGTCAAGAGTGAAGACCTGACCCCGGAAAGGGAGGGAAGATGGGATTGGTTGTGAAAAAATTCGGGGGTACGTCGGTGGCCGACGTGGAGCGGATCCGCAATGTGGCCCGGCGGGTGGTGAAGGAATACGACCGGGGAAACGACGTGGTGGTGATCCTTTCGGCCATGGCAGGCGTCACGGACCGCCTGATTCAGATGGCCCGACAGGTTACCGATACCCCGGACAAGCGGGAACTGGACGTCCTTCTGGCAACCGGTGAGCAGACCACCGCCGCCCTTTTGGCCATGCTGCTCAAAGCCATGGATTATCCGGCCGTTTCCCTGCTCGGCTTCCAGGCGGAGGTTCGCACGGACACCGCCTTCGGAAACGCCCGGATCCTCAACATCGGCACCCATCGCATCCGGGATTTATTGAAAAACCGGCATATCGTGGTGGTGGCCGGATTCCAGGGATGTGATGCCCAGGGAAACATCACCACCCTGGGCCGGGGCGGCTCGGACACCTCGGCGGTGGCCATTGCCGCGGCGCTTTGCGCCGATGTCTGCGAAATCTTCACGGACGTGGACGGCGTCTACACGGCGGATCCCAACATCTGCAAAAAAGCCCGGAAACTTCCCCGCATCAGCTACGACGAGATGCTCGAGATGGCGGGCCTGGGAGCCAAGGTCCTGCAGATCCGCTCGGTGGAGTTTGCCAAGAAGTACAACGTGCCGGTTCACGTGAGATCGTCTTTCAAAGAAGAGGAGGGCACCATGGTCGTCAATGCGGATGCGGATATGGAAAGCGTGGTGGTTACCGGCGTGACTTCCAACAAGAACGAGGCCCGGATCACCCTCAAACAGGTGCCGGATCAGCCGGGAATCGCGGCAAAGATCCTCACCCCCATCGGAGAGGCCGGCATCGTGGTGGATTCGATCATCCAGAATCCCCACTCAGGCGGAAAGACCGATCTCACCTTCACCGTGCCCAAGGCCGATTATCGACAGGCCGTGGAAATCAGCGAGGCGGTGGGCGGCGAGATCGGCGCCCAGGCTGTTTTGGGAGACGAAAATATCGCCAAGGTCTCCATCACCGGGGTGGGGATGCGGAGCCACTCGGGCGTGGCGGCCCAGATGTTTTCGGCCCTGGCCCGGGAAAACATCAACATCATGATGATCACCACCTCCGAGATCCGCATCTCCTGCGTGATCGAGGAAAAGTACGCGGAGCTGGCGGTGCGGGCCCTGCACAGTGCCTTCGGCCTGGACCAGGAGGATTCCTAGGCGAGTGTCCTTCCCAGGGGCGGATACTCAAAGGCCTTCACCGATGATGCGCAGGCCCTCCAGGGTCAGGGTGGGCTCCACGGCTTCGATGCTTTCCGAGACCCGATACATGAGGTGGGCCAGGCCGCCCGTGGCGATCACCCGGGCCGTGCCGCCCATCTCCTTTTTCATCCGCGCCACCATGCCGTCCACCAAGGCGGTGTACCCGTAAATGATTCCGGACTGAATGCTTTCGATGGTGTCTTTCCCGATGACGCTTTCCGGGGCCTGGAAGATTTCCACCCGGGGCAGCTTGGAGGCCTCCCGGAACAGGGCCTCGGAGGCGATGTGGATCCCCGGGCTGATGACGCCGCCCAAATACTCTCCCTTTTGAGAGACCGCGTCGAAGGTGGTGGCGGTCCCGAAATCGATGACCACCAGGCGACTCCGGTACTTGGCATAGGCGGCCACGGCATTGACGATCCGGTCTGCCCCGACTTCGGCCGGGTTCCGGACGCGCACCGGCATGGCCGGGTAGGACCTGGCATCCACCCAGTGGGGCGCATGCCCCAGGTTCTTTCGGCAAAAGGTGTCCAGCGTTGTCACCAATGGCGGGAAGACGCAGGAGATGACGGTCTTTTCCACATCCGCGTACCCGATGCCGTCCCGGCTGAAGAGGTTGTGGATGAGGATGTTCACCTCGTCCTCGGTGGCCGCCTTTTCCGTGTGGACCCGCCAGTTGCCCACCAGGGCATCTCCCTTGTAAATCCCCATCACCGTGTGCGTGTTTCCCACATCAATGACAAAAAGCATGCCGTTCCTTTCGTGCCGCCTGGGGGCATGGGACGCCGTTATTCTTCTTCTTCATTGCTTCCATAGATTTTCACCGTGAATATCTCCGGCCGACTGGCCACCAGGGTGACTTCCGTGGGGAGCTTGATGTGGGCCCGTCGGGGATAAACCCCGGGTTCCAGGCCTTTGAGATCCATATACACCTCAATGCCCTTTTTTTTCCGTTTCAAGCGGCCCAGGATCCGGACCGGGCCCTTGACCTGGATGTCGATGGCCGGCGGAGTGATTCGAAACCAGTAGGCCGTGCCCTTGCCGGCAATGGGAACCCCCCTCAACCATCGGGTCGCGATCTTGTCGCCGATTTCGATCCGGGCCGTGATCACGCGGGAAGGCCCTTCCAGGATAAGGCCCTGGGGGATCTCCAGGGCGATTTCTTTCTGGAAAGACTCGGCGGCACCGGTCACATCAATGGGCTTGGTGGCCACGCTCGTCAGGGCGCGGATGAGCGCCTCGGGGCCGCGCATGATCACAAAGGCCGGCTTCGGATCGGTTTTATTGACCTGTCTTTTAGGGGCCGGTTTGCCGGAAAGGGTCACCGTGACCTTGAGGGCTTTTCGAAGCTGCCGGGCTGTTTCCACGACCAGGTGTTCCGGCAAGATGCGGATCAGGGTCACGCCCCGGGGAAGCTTGATCCGCTCCGGGTCCACGGGAATGCTTTGCATGCCCAGAGGAATGTCCGTCATATCCAGGAGGTACTGCAGGCGGGCTTTTTTCAGGGATTCGATGCGGGATTGAGGCCCCCGGACGCGGATTTCGATCCCTTTTGCCGGACCCTGGACGAGGATCCGGTCTGCGGGCATGCCTTCCACCCGGACAGGCACGAAGAGATCCTTTTCCACTGTCTGGGAACATCCCAGGCTCAGAAAAAGGATCCCTGCAAGCATGCCCACGGCCGTCCGCCACCCGCGGCCTTTCAGGGAGAAAAGCGAGCCTTTCATTTCCCGGAAAAGGCCGACAGGGGCAATCCGCCGGCCTTTACATTCACGACGCCGCACCTGTAATGGCCCTGCTTTTTTGAGGTCCCCGCGCCTGGACAAGGGCATCCACGATCCTCGCCGTTTGGCGGGTCTTTTCCACGTCGTGCACCCGAACCATGTGGGCGCCGTTCATGATGGCCGCGGCCACCGCCGCCTGGGTGCCGACTTCCACCTGGGGCGCCCGGGGGGAAATTTCCCCGGGGGCGTCCCCCTTCAAAAGGGTCCGGATGAAGGCCTTTCGCGAAGGTCCCACCAGGAGGGGAACCCCCAGAGCGGCGAAGGTTTCAAGCTGGGCCATGAGCGTCAGGTTATGGTCCAGGGTCTTCCCGAAACCGATCCCCGGATCCGCAATGAGGAGGCGCTTCGGGATCCCCTTTTCCCGGGCGCGCCGGATGGCATTTTCCAGGAAAAGAAAGATCTCGCCCACCACGTCCTCATAGTGAGGCGCTTTTTGCATGGTCTTGGGTTCTCCGAGCATGTGCATGAGGATCACCGGCACACCGGATTCCCGGGCCACAGAGGCCATCTCGGGATCGAAGCGCAACGCACTCACATCGTTGATCATGGAGGCGCCGGCCTCGATGGCGGCCTGGGCCACCGCAGCCTTGGTGGTATCGATGGAAATGGGGATGTCCAGTTCCCGGGAAAGGGCGCGGATGACCGGCACCACCCGCCGGATTTCTTCGTCGGGGGGCACCGGATCGGAGAAGGGCCGGGTGGACTCGCCGCCCACATCCAGGACATCGGCGCCGGCCCGGGCCAGGAAAAGCCCGTGGGAGACGGCCTTTTCCAAGGGGTAAAATTTTCCGCCGTCCGAAAAGGAATCGGGGGTCACATTGAGGATCCCCATCACCCGGGTGGATTCCCCGAAGGTCATCCGGTGGGCGTTCCAGATCATCTCATGGCAAAAGCTCATGCGGTTTCCTCTTTCGCATTGGGATCCTCCGGCGCCGCATCGGCCCGGGGAGGCGTTCCCTCTTCTGTCTCGTCGGTCTTTTCCGCCTTCTGATCCCGGGCTTCGGCGTCTTCCCCCCGCTGGGAAGGGAGTGTCATGCCGGGCCTCATGGAAAGGATCATCTCGTCCAGTTCACTGCCCAAAACGGTCTCTTCTTCCAGGAGGCGTTCGGCCAGCTTGTGGAGGATATCCAGGTTTTCCTCTAATATCCGTTTGGCCCGCTGGTGGGCCCGGTCCACCAGATTCTTGATCTCCCTGTCGATCTTCCGGGCCGTTTCCTCGGAGTAGTCGCGGTGCTGGGCGATCTCCCGGCCCAAAAAGATGTGTTCTTCGCCCTTGGCATAAGA
>JALVQN010000104.1 GCA_027025555.1 Desulfobacterales bacterium | reverse complement strand
GTCTTAAAGGGCGCCGTCAAGCTGACCATCGGCAGCGAAGAAAAGACCGTGACGCCCGGTATGGCCTACACGGTTCCCCCGGACGTACCGCACAGCGGCCGGTGCCTGGATGAGGCCGCAGAAGTCATCGAGGTCTTTTCCCCGGCTCGAGAGGACTTGTTGGAGAAGCTCCAACGCATCCTCCCGGTTTAACCCTTCGAGTTACGGTGATGAAGAACTTTCTATACAGGCTGATCATCAACAGCGCCACCGATTATTGCTATCAAAACTGCCTGGAACACGTCAGGGAAAAGGCGTGCATCCTGGATGTGGGCATCGGAAACGGCGTGATGATGAACCACTTCCATGAACTCATCAAGGCCAAGGACCTGAATATCACCGGCATCGACATCAACCGGAACTACCTGCGTCACTGCGAGTGCAAGATCCGCCAATACAACCTGGAAAACCATGTCAATATCTACTGCCAGGCCGTGGAAAGATTCGAGCCGCCGGAAGGCGTGTGCTTCGATTACATCTTCTTCACCATGAGTTTCATGCTGTTCCGGGATCAGGGCCTGGTTTTGGACCGGGTGAAAGGCTGGCTGGCGCCTGACGGTGAAATCCTTTTTTTCCAGACTCTTTTCAGGGAAAGGGTCCCCCTCATCGAATTCATCAAACCCCGGCTCAAATATGTGACCACCATCGACTTTGGAGTGGTCACCTATGAAGCGGCCTTTTTATCTTTGCTGCGATCGAAAAACTTCAAAATCAAGAAGAACCGGTTGATCAAGAGCCAGTGGTTTAAAGGCGAATACCGGATGACCGTGGTCGGCTTATGAAGGACTTTCTATGCATCTGAGCCGCGTTGTCTTTTATCCCGACCGCTACCCCACCCAAAGCCATTATCCCTTCAGCCTCCCTGTCTTCAAAAAGACCCGACAGATCGCCTTCCATTCTCCGGTGACGCTCTTTGTGGGAGAAAACGGCACGGGAAAATCCACCCTCCTGGAAGCCCTGGCCCACCGCTGCCGGATTCCCATCTGGAAAAACGACACCCTAAGACGCCTGGAACACAACATCTGGGAAGACAAACTTTACCAGTTTCTCTCCGTAAAGTGGCGCCACGGCCCGGTGCCGGGCTCCTTCTTCGGCGCTGCCGTATTCCGGGACTTCACCCGGCTTCTGGAAGAATGGGCGGAGGCAGACGCCGGGCAACTGGAACGCTTCGGGGGGAAATCCTTGATCACGCAGTCCCACGGACAATCCATCATGGCCTACTTCAAGGCCCGGTATAAGATCAAAGGGCTCTATCTTTTAGACGAACCGGAAACGGCCCTTTCCCCCGCCACCCAGATCGAACTCCTGGATCTGTTGTCCAAAACCGCAAAATCCGGGCACGCCCAGTTTCTCATCGCCACCCATTCGCCCATCCTGATGGCCTGTCCCGGGGCCTTCCTCTACAGCTTCGATCATGTGCCGGTCCGGGCCGTGGCTTACGAAGAAACATCCCACTATCGGATCTATAAGGCCTTCATGGAAGATCCGAGCCGGTTCATCTCCGGTTGATCCGATGACACAGACAAGAGTCTCCTTCCATTGGGCGTGGGTGATCCTTGCCGTCTGCTTCGCCGACCTGTTTGTCAACTATTCCATTCGGCTGGGTTACGGCATCGTGCTACCGGAGATGATCCGCACCCTGAAATTCAGCCGGACGGAAACCGGATCCATTTACAACGCCTATCTCTTTACCTACATCGCCCTGACGCCCTTTACCGGACTGCTCACCGACCGCCTGGGCGCCCGGCGGGTCATCTCGGTATGCAGCTTCATCCTCGGTGCCGGGGTGCTTCTCATGGGGACCGTGGAACGACTGGGCAGCGCCAGTCTCTTCTACGCCATCGCCGGCATCGGCGCCACCGGCATGTGGACGCCGGTCATCACGGTGGTCCAGCGCTGGTTTTCCCCCAGGCGCCGGGGGTTGGCCCTGGGGATCCTGTCCACGGGTTACGGGTTGGGTTTTGCATCCATGGGGGCTGTGTTCCCGTGGATTGTCCGGCATTTCAACTGGCGATACGCCTGGATTTTTCTGGGTGCCGCCGCCCTGATCATGGGGATTTTGAATGCCCTTTTCCTGCGCAGCAGCCCTGAATCTTACGGCTGCCACCCCTGGGGAGAAAAGGATTCCATGAGCCTTTCACCGGCACCCATCCAGGCGGAAAAAAGGCATTCCGGATTGGCGGAGATCTTCAGAGGAAGGACATTCTGGCAGATCGGCCTGTCTTATTTTCTCATCTCCTATGCCCTATACGGCATCACCACCTTCATGGTGGATTACGCCAAGACCCAGATGGGGCTTCCCCTGGAAAAGGCGAGTCTTCTGGCGACGATTCACGGGTTCAGTCAGGTGGCGGGGGTGCTCACCATCCTTCCCCTTTCGGACCACCTCGGCCGAAAGAAAACGATCCTGGTCTCCAATGGGGGCATCACCCTGGCCCTGTTGGGCATCTTGATGTCAGGCACGCCCGGCATGTTGTACGCCATGGTGGGGCTTCTGGCAGTCTTCTACGGGGCTACCTTCCCGGTTTACAGCGCATGCGCAGGGGATTATTTTCCAAAGGCGGTGATGGGCACGGTAATCGGCGCATGGACTCCCTTCTACGGGGCTGGCGCCATCCTGGCCCACTGGGTGACCGGCTGGCTGAGAGACTTCACCGGGGTCTATGATCTGCCCTTTCTCATCAACACGGGCGCCGCCGCGTTGGCCCTTGTCATTTTTATCGGCATTGGAAAAAAGCCTCAGGAATTAGAGATATGAAAAAGGGATTAGTGTAAATCATCTCTGTAACTTTTTCCTGTCTGTGTCGTCACCACTGACAAGGTACCACCGAGTTTCTCTATTATTCTTCTTTTTCCTTTTCATCATCCACGAACTTAATATCCGCCTCATCAAGCGGTTCCTCGACTGCGTTCCGGAGCCACGAGGGATCGTAGCCATCCGCGGCCGTACCCTCGATGCGTATCTTCACTTTTTCATCATCGGACTTGTCTGCCAGGTTTGCTATGGCCGGGAAAGCCTTGAAAACCTGATCCCTGGTCGCCTTGAAAACCAAGGAGATTCTTTTCAACCGATCAGTTCCGGCACCGGTAGTTGCTAGGCCTGCCCCTGGTCCAGTAGGTGGCGTGGGAGGCTCAGGCCCGGTCGGAGGCACTTCAGCTCCTTCCCCTGTTGTTCCCGTCGTCGGTACGGGAGGGGCTTCCGGCACGGCTGAAGGAAGCATGAGGAAGCCCGAATCGAAATCGACCTCGTCTTCGGCCAGCGGCCTTGCCACAACCACCTTCTCGCGGGGTACCTGGAACTTTCCGTCCTCGCCCAACTTCGGAAGCCCTCCGCTCATGTACGCGAAGACACCTTCCGCAATGCCGCGAGCGATACCCTTGCGCAGGACAGTTGCGGATTCCAGCCGGGGTTGGCTAATGTCCCGGAAGAAAGCTTCCAGCACATCTGATGTCCTGACGCCGCGAATCGGCGCCTCGCCTTCGGCAACGGACTCGCCGAGCTTTACTCGTTCTGTGATCTTGCAGGGTGTTACAGAACCATGTATGCGTGGCGTGCCCATGCTTGTCAGCAATTCCATGATCCGTTCGTGAACTCCTGTGGCTTGAAGAGGACATCCGCCTCTTTCCACTTTCTCCAGCTCGAGTTCACCTCCGACGACACGCGGCAGCCAAACCGCCGTGTATAGTTCCCTGAAACAGGATTCCGCCGCCGCCTGCTCCGTGCGTTTTCTTTCTTTGAGTTGATCTAGCTGGTCCTTGGTAAGTCGAAGTTGCTGCTTTTTGGCCTCCACTCGTTCAATAGCCAGCAGGTACCGGATGGCGCGTCTAAGGGCCTCGATTTGTTTCTTGTCAGGAATCGCCAATCCTACACCGTTTCGATAACGCCTCGGTTTGTCTCCGTACTTTGAGAGCAACTCCTTCGCATGACGTTCCTGCTCGCTCCTGCTCTCACCTGCGAATTCGAGGGGCAAATACCCCACTAGGAATCTCGGGTCTTCGTCTGGAATATCTTGGCTCTTGGCGGGCCAGATTTGTGCGCTGTGATGGCCCGCCAGACGGGCATCGAGCATTTCCTTGATCTTTCCCCGAACCGGGCCGTTCGTCCTCGCCCGGGCATCTTCTCTGGCTACGCCTTGTTCGGCATCCTCGATCAACTTGGTGACGTTCGGGTCCTTCTTGAAGCAGTAGCGCACGCCGTCGTAGTGGAGATACAGGCAGGAGGTGCGAAGTTCTGAAAGCACCGCGGTCGCGGTTATATTGTCAAGATCGGGACCGACACACGCCGCAAGGAGTTCGCTCTCCGTAACTCCTGGCGGAAGCGTTTCGTCATCTCCTGAGCCCCCTGCCTGCGCCGCGCGCGTCGCGGCAGGCAGGTCGCGCCTGAGTCCACCAAACGAGTAAAGGAGGATAGACGTGGCGATGCGTGTAGCAGGTTTAACACTGGCAAGCGCCGGCGTCTCTCTCGCCATTCTCTCATCGATACGTTTGGCTCGGGCATTGGGCCCGTCAATATCAGATGTGATGACCGGGTCGTAGTCATTCTGGACGCCGAGCTCTTTGAGCATCTTGACGCGGACATCCACATCACGCAAGGGAACATCCCCCGGGCCCAGAAGCGGCTGGGCACCGCCGTTCTTCTTCAAGGAATGCAGGCAGGAGGCCAGGAATCGAAGCGCCCCGCGGGTCCTCTGGAAAGCGTCTACTGCAGTCCACCGCTCGCGCATGATATCAATGAGAGCGGGGTGGAATGGGTAAGCTGACCGCATGCGGTCGCGGAACAATCTCCCTTCCTCTTCAGCCTGCTGTCGCTCTGCTGGCGTCTCCGCATGCGCCCGTTGCATGCCCGT
>JALVQN010000103.1:13593-14318 GCA_027025555.1 Desulfobacterales bacterium | reverse complement strand
CCTCTACGCTTTCTTGAGCTTCTGCAACCGATTCTTCTTGAGTTTCGGTTTTTATTTCAACGGATTCTTTCCGTTCAATTTCGGTATCAGGTTGTTCCTGAAGGGATTCCGAGGAAGAATCTTGAGATGAACGGGTATCTGCCTCTCTAATTTTCTGCACAATGTCAAGGGCTGACCGTTCTTGAAGTTTGCTTTTTTTCTGCCGGATCTCTTTCTGTATTCTTTTTACGTCTGCGGTCCTGATTCAGCCTGAATCCGCGCGGACACATTGCCGCGGTTCAATTTCACCCGGACCTTTTCTGCGATCTCCACCGTGAGCGTGTTTTCATCGAGTCCGGTGATTCTTCCGTAGATCCCTCCCGAAGTGACGATGCGGTCTCCCTTTTTCAGGTTTGTGATCATCTGGCGGTGTTCTTTGCTCTTTTTTTGCTGGGGACGGATGAGGAGAAAATAAAAGATGACGAACATGAGGATGAGTGGAATGAAGGCGGTAAATCCGCCTCCGGCCCCTTGACCTGCCGCTTGGCCGCCTTGGCCCATTGCATACGCTAAACCAGTCAAAATCAATGCCTCCTTGTTGAGTGATAGGTTTGGGTTCCATCCGCCGGATGGGTTTAGGATGTTTTTCAAAAAGATTCAATACCGGATCCCTCGGAAAGGATGCCCGCCTATTTTCTTTGAGACGGCCATGTCATTTCAACGGCGCCCCGGACGCCGGTGAGAAT
>JALVQN010000103.1:11027-13583 GCA_027025555.1 Desulfobacterales bacterium | reverse complement strand
GACCAGATACAAGGTTTTCCAAGGATTGAGATAGGGGAAAAAATGCCGCATCGATGCTGTTGTCTTTTTTTTCTGAATCGTTTCCGGTGAAATCCGGGATCCGTCGTCCTGGACAAGATAGATTTTCCAGGGTGGATTTTCCCCGGCAAAATCGTTCAATTGCTTCTCCGGCACGAAGACGGCCATTACAAACTCATAGGCCTTTTGCCCTTCCCGGGTTTGGTCGTCTTGGAGGGCCCGCGTCCTTGCCGCGTCCAGTTGATAGATCCGGGCGTATTCCCGGACGTAGGCCTTCCGGAAGCCGAAGGATTTGTAAGTCACCTGGGCCATCAATTCCAGATCCAGCCCGTGGTAGATCCGGCCTTCCCGGGTCCATGTTTCGATGGCCTCGGGATAGGTGCCGTGGCCGTACGGGCCCTGCCACCCGAAGAATTGTTGAACCAAATCGCCCCGGCTGCAGCCCGCCGCCAGAAAGAGCAGGACCATAAGGGCCGCTGCCGCACCCGGGAATGCATTGCGCTCTGGCGCCTTACCGGGTGCCACGGGGCCTCCTTTTGCCGAATACACGGTCAAAGATGGTGGAGACATGGTTCAGGTGGTAATCGATGTCAAAAAGGGCCTCGATTTTTTCTTGAGAGAGATACCGGGCAATCTGCTTGTCCTTTTGGATTAAGCCCTTGAAATCTTTTTTCCGGTCCCAGGCTTTCATGGCGTTTTGCTGCACCATGAGATACGCCTCTTCACGCGAGGCTCCGGCGTCCACCAGCGCCAGAAGCACCTGTTGGGAGAAGATCAATCCTTTGAGCAGGTTGAGGTTGGCCTTCATCTTTTCGGGATAGACCCTGAGGTTTTTGATGATGCCGGTCATGCGGTGGAGCATGTAGTCCATGAGGATGGTGCTGTCCGGTGCGATGATGCGCTCCACCGAAGAGTGGCTGATGTCCCGCTCGTGCCAGAGGGCGACGTTTTCCATGGCGGCCAGGGCATTGGCCCGCAGGATGCGCGCCAGCCCCGAGAGGTTCTCGGATCCCACGGGATTGCGCTTGTGGGGCATGGCCGAAGAGCCCTTCTGGCCCTTGGAGAAGAATTCCTCCGCCTCGAGGACTTCGGTGCGCTGGAGATGCCGGATCTCCACGGCCATCTTTTCGATGGAAGCCCCCATGATGGCAAGCGCACTGAAGTACTCGGCGTGGCGATCCCGCTGGAGGATCTGGGTGGAGGCCGGTGCCGGTTTCAACCCGAGTTTCTTGCACACGTGGGCTTCCACCTGGGGGGGCGTGTTGGCAAAGGTCCCCACCGCGCCGGAGATCTTTCCATAGGAAATCGTTTCCAGGGCGTTTTCGAATCGCTTTTTGTTCCGCCGCATTTCGTCATACCATACGGCCAGCTTCAACCCGAAGGTGATGGGTTCGGCATGGATGCCGTGGGAGCGGCCCACCATGACCGTGTGCTCGTGTTCCAGGGCTTTTGCCCTGACGGCATCCATAAGGCCTTCCAGGTCCCCAAGGATGATTTTTCCGGCTTTTTTCAAAAGGACGGCCATGCTGGTGTCCAGGACGTCCGAGGAGGTCAGCCCCATGTGGATGTATCGCGCGTCCGGCCCCACATGCTCCGCCACATTGGTGGTGAATGCAATGACGTCGTGCCGGGTCTTTTCCTCGATTTCTTCGATGCGCGAAACGGAGAAGGCGGCCTTTTTCTTGATGGCGGCCAGGGCTTTTTTAGGGACCTTTCCCAGTTTGGCCATGGCCTCGCAGGCGAGAATTTCCACCTGAAGCCAGGTCCGGTACTTGTTTTCGTCGGACCAAAGGTCTCCCATGGTTTTCCGGGTGTATCGTGCAATCATGACGTCTCGCTTTTGTCCTGGGGCAAAGCAAACGGAATGGAAGCTTGGATATCCGAAACATGGGCGGGTGTCAACCACTCCTGGATTTTCATACTCTTTTCGAAGTCAGATGCATGAGGGGAAAGGCTGCATCCGACACGGCGTGCCGTCCCCCCCGGGGGGATTATTCGAAAAGGAGCCGACTTTCTCCGGGGACCATGTCGGGTTGGGCCTCGATGAGGATGCCGCAATCGCGCCGGGATTCGATTTCCAAAATCTCTTTTCGTTTTTTGTTTAAAAGATAAAAGGCCACATCCGGGGGCAACAGGGCGCGGATACAGGCGTGTTTTTCTTTCAGGCTGTCCACCTGGAGTTGCCGCAAAAAGCGCAGAGCCAGGGTTTCCACCGAAGGAGTGATGCCCCGGCCCTGGCAGTATTTACAGGGTTCATAGCTCGTGTATTCAATGGAGGGGCGGACCCGCTGGCGCGTCATTTCCAAGAGCCCGAATTTGGATATGCGGCCCACATGGGTTCGGGCCCTGTCGGTTTTTAAATGGGTTTTCAGCATCCTTTCCACCTGGAGTTTATGCTTGGCATCGCGCATGTCGATGAAATCGATGACGATGAGACCGCCCAGATCCCGGAGCCGAAGCTGCCGGGCGATTTCCTCGGCGGCCTCCAGGTTGGTCTGAAGGGCGGTCTCATCGTCATCGATTTCATCGACATGCGCG
>JALVQN010000103.1:0-11017 GCA_027025555.1 Desulfobacterales bacterium | reverse complement strand
GGTCTGAAGGGCGGTCTGCTCCACGGATTTTTTCTGGGTGGCTTTCCCGGAGTTGACATCGACGGCCACCAGGGCTTCCGTCTGGCTGATGATGATGGAGCCCCCGGACTTTAAGTTGACACGGCTTTCGAAGATGGAGGTGATCTGTTCCTCCAGGTTGTCTATGGCCAGAAGAGGTTCCGGTCCCCTGTGGAGTTTGACGATGTCTTTCTTGCCATGCCGGGTGGAAACCATTTTGAGGAAGTCCTTGACCTCGTTGAAGACCGTTTCATCGTCCACCACGATTTCGCCCACGTCCGGGGTGAAGTAATCCCGGATACAGCGGTAGACCAGGTTGCGCTCCTTGTATAACAGGGCCGGCGCCTTGCTCTTGATGCCCTTTTTCTTGATGTTTTTCCACAGACGCAGCAGATACCCCAGATCCTTGTTGAGGATGGTTTTGGTGCAGTTGCTCCCGGCCGTCCGAACGATGAGGCCGAACCCTTCCGGGATTTTCAGGTTTTCCACAAGGTCCCGGATCCGATTCCGCTCGCTTTCGTCTTCGATCTTCCGGGAGATGCCCCGGGTGTGGCTTCCGGGCATCAGGACCAGGTGCCGCCCCGGCAGGGAGATGTAGGTGGTCAGAAGGGCCCCCTTTTGGCCGGAAGGCTCCTTGGTGACCTGGACCAAGAGTTCCTGGCCCCGCTTGATGAGGTTGGCGATGGAGCGGGCCCCGGTATCCATGTCCTGGAAATAGTCGCTGTGGATCTCGTGTCTTTGCAAAAACCCGTGTTTCTCCGTGCCGATCTCCACGAACACGGCCTGGAGGCTCGGGACGACCCGGGAGACAATGCCCTTGTAGATGTTTCCTTGAATCGTCTCCCGGGCGGCGCTTTCAATGTAAAAATCTTCCAGCTTTCCGTTTTTGACCTTGGCGATCCGGTATTCCTCCGGATCGAGAACATTCATGAGGATCTTGGTTTCCATCAATGCTGTCCTTTAATGTCATTTATTTGAAACAATGGGGTATCCTCTAAGGCACCATATCCGGAAGCCTCCTTGAAATCAACCGTTCAATGCCTTGTCACGGCACCCGGGGTACGTGGAAAGCGCCTTTTTCCTTGTCGTTTTTCAGGCGCCTTGCTCAAAAGGGCGTGTGCCGGAAAAGGGAATCTCAGGAAGAAGGCCGCCTCGGGATTCGATTTTTTCTTGACTTGACCAAAGGGGTGATGTAGTCACATTATAGTTAGAATGTGATTAAACGTGTAATGGCCGGCAAGGGTTAACATCTTTAATTTACTGAAAATAGTAAATCAAGCGGTCTTTCAATGCAAAAGCGGTTCAGAAGCCGGCCTTGCCGGGTGGGGGCTTTCCATGCGTTTTTGTCTGACAGCGAAGCGCCCGGCGGATGACATGCCGCAGAAATAAAATAAAGAAGGGGGAGGTCCCATGAAGCTGAAACAGGTCTCCATTTCCATTGAGAATTCCCCGGCGCGCCTTTACGAGGTCACCAAAGCCCTGGGGGATGCGGGGATCAACTTACGCGCACTCAACCTCGTGGAAACGGGCGGCGGGTTCGGACTCTTGCGCCTTCTGGTTTCGGACGTGAGTACCACCCGGCGGATATTGATGAAAAAGCATATCCCCGCCCAGGTCAACGAAGTGGTGGCGGCCGAGATCGAGGACAAACCCGGCAGCCTGGCCAAAATGCTCGAGGTGTTGTTGACGGCCAAGATCCACACCCTTTACATGTATGCCTTTACCGGTTTTTCCTCCAACAGGGCGGTGATGATCTTCCGGTTTACAGACAACGACAAGGCTATCGAGGTTTTGAAGAAAGAAGGGTTTTCGGTCCTGGATGCCAAGACCTTCGGCATGTTGGAGGCCGAACACTGACTCTCTTTTGCCGATTGTCGGGCATCCCTTTCAAAAGCCCGCTCCGTATCGTGTTGCCCCAAGGAAGGCGCCTTTTCAGGGAAAGGATGGAAGATGGAAAAAGAAGCCAAGTGGGATCCCCGAACCTTTGCGGTCATCGGTGCAGGACCGGTGGGGTGTATTGTGGCGGCGTTTCTGGCCAAAGGCGGTTACAAGGTTGTTTTGTGCGATGTGGTGCCGGAGCTTGTGGCCCCGGCAAAGGACCGCGGCATCGTCATCGAGGGGGCCGAAACCCTCACGCAACGGGTCCATGCCACCTGTACCAGCGTGGATGAACTGTCCGACTTCAATCCCGACGTCGTTTTCATCACGGTCAAGGCCAATGCGCTCCCTCTCATCGTGTCGGCCATTGAGGAGTTTCACCGGGAAGGCATGTGCGTTGTCAGCTGGCAAAACGGCATCGACACGGAACTTGAAATCGCCAAGGGCCTGGGCAAGAAGGCCTCCATGCGCGCCGTGGTCAACTATGGATGCGGACTCGTGGAACCCGCCCGTGTGAAGATGGCCTTTCATCATCCCCCCCACTTCATCCAGGAGCTCGATCCCGATGCCGAGGCGGCGGCTGTTGCCATTGCTTCGGCCCTGACCCGGGGGGGGCTTGAAACCCGGCGCACGGACCGGATCATCAACATGGTCTGGCGGAAAAGCGTGATGAATGCCTCCATGAATCCCGTATGCGCCGTCACCGGCCTGACCATGGCCCAGACCATGAACGATCCCATCATCTTCAATATCGTGGACGCCCTGGTCAAGGAATGCGTCCAGGTGGCCCGGGCCAATGAGATCTTCCTGGGGTGGGATTATTATACCCGGGCCATGGACTACATGGGGCACGCCGGCGATCACAAGCCCTCCATGCTCATGGACATCGAGAATCGACGGCGCACCGAGATCGACTTCATCAACGGCAAGTTTGTGGAATACGGCCGGCGGGCCGGCATTGCCACCCCTTACAACACCACGCTCCGGTCCCTGGTCAAGGGGCTGGAGTCAAAGTTCTGATGTGTTTCACCGCCTCAGAAAAAAACCGAAAATCAGGAGTTCAATGACCACGAAAACGAAAGCGCGCGCAAACCCGGAAAGAGCGCCCCTTTTTGTGGGGGTGGATGTGGGATCTTCCCGGACCAAGGTGGCTGTCCTGGACGCCCGAAAGAACCTTATCGGTTATGATATCCGGAAATCCGGGACCGATTTCACCGCCACTGCCGATGCGGGCCTGGAGGCTTCCCTGACCATGGCCGGCGGGGATCCCCAAGACATTGCCTACGCCGTCTCCACCGGTTACGGCCGAAAGAATGTGGCCTATTCGAAAGAGACCAAAACCGAGATCGGGTGCCACGCAAAAGGATGCTACCACTATTTTCCCGAAGCCATCACCATCATCGACATCGGAGGCCAGGACAACAAGATCATCAAGCTGGATGAGGCGGGTCGCAGGCTCGGTTTCAAGATGAACCGCAAATGCGCCGCAGGGACCGGCGCCTTCTTGGAGGAGATGTCCGCCCGGCTGGACATTCCGCTGGAGGAGATGGACGGTCTGGCCCGAAATTCCAGGGAAATGGTGAAGCTGGGGAGCTTTTGCACGGTTTTTTCGGCCACCGAAGTCCTGGAAAATATCCGCGGCGGGAAGAGGATCGAGGACATCGTCAAGGGACTCTTTTTTTCAGTGATCAAACGGGTCCTCGAAATGGATTCTTTGAGCGAGAAAGTCGTCATGACCGGCGGCGTGGTGGCCCACAATCCTTTCCTGGTGGAGATGACCGCATTCCAGATCGGAAGATCCGTCCTCGTTCCGCGGCATCCCCAATTGACCGGTGCGGTAGGCGCCGCCCTCTACGCGTTGGACCTGGGCCAGGAGGTTTGAGTCTTGACACACCCTTTCGGGGGAGATTTCCAGGGTGTGTTAAAAACACGGGTGATTCGTCGGCCCTTGGTGCCGGCGGATCGCCGAGTATAAGGAGGAAGAATACCATGGCACAAGAGAAAGAAGTTGTGATCCGGCGTTTAAAAACCGCAAAGGTCATGAACCAGTTCATGGCCGATTACTACTATGAACTGGATGAGGCCTCCAAGTCGGACAACAAGAAGGTGGCCTGGTGCACCAGCGTGGGGCCGGCGGAAATCCTGAGAGGGATGGGCTTTTATACCTATTTTCCGGAGACCCATTCGGCCATGCTGGGGGCCACCCGGATGGCCGTGGACCTGATTCCAAAGGCCAATGCCGTGGGCTATTCGCCGGATATCTGCTCCTATCTGACCGCGGATATCGGGGCTTTTCTGGAAGGGATCACGCCCCTGTCCCGGGCCTTTCCGGGCATTGAAAGGGTGCCCAAGCCCGACGTGCTGGTTTACAATACCAATCAATGCCGGGACGTCCAGGATTGGTTTGCCTGGTATGCCCAGCGGTACGATGTGCCCCTGGTGGGGGTGGAGACCTATCGGAACGTTCCTGAAGTCACGCCGGCCCACATCACGTCCATCGCCAGGCAGATGGAAAACATCGTGGAGCCCCTGGAGAAGGTGGCCGGCCGAAAGCTGGACATGGATACCTTGAAGGAAGCGGTGGCCCTTTCACGGGAGTGTTCGGATCTGTGGGAAAAATGCCTGGCTGCGGCTGCGGCGGTCCCCTCTCCGTTGACTTTTTTCGACGGGACCACGCTGATGGGTCCTGCCGTCGTGGGTCGGGGGACCCAGAAAGCCATCGATGCCTACAAGCTGCTCCTGGAAGAGCTGGAAGAGCGGGTGGCCCAAGGGATCGGCGCCATCGGAGAGGAGCGCTACCGCCTCTACTGGGAGGGGATGCCGGTTTGGGGGCGATTAAGCATGCATTCCAAGCTCTTCGCCGGGCTGAACGCCAACGTCATCGCCTCCACCTATTGCAGCAGCTGGATTTTTACGGCCTTGGATCCGGCCGAACCCTTTGAAAGCATGGCCCGGGCCTACACCGAACTCTTCATCGTGCGGTCCGATGACTATAAGGAGAAGTATATCCAGGACAAGCTGGAATTCTTCAAATGTGACGGCATCATCTACCATGACGCCAAGACCTGTCCCAACAACACCAACTGCCGCTACGGGATGCCCCAGCGCCTCGAGAAGAAAACCGGCATTCCAAGCCTGGTCATCAACGGGGACCTCAACGATCTTCGGCTGCTTTCGGATGAACAGACCAAGACCAACGTGGAAGCCTTCATCGAGCAGCTCGAAGAGCGCAAATAAGCCATCCGAAAGGGGGAGAAAGTCATGTTAGACGCGTTGTTTCGACCGAAAGCGGTGGCCGTCATCGGGGCCTCCAGCAAGGAACTGTCCATTGGAAACCGGGTCATCAAGAACCTGATCGATTTCGGGTTCAAAGGCGCCATCTATCCCATCAATCCCAAGGCCGATGAGATCCGGGGCCTCAAGGCCTACCCCTCCATCCTGGATTGTCCGGGGCCGGTGGACGTGGTGCACATGGTCATCCCGGCCAAGTTTGTTCCCCAGGCCGTGGAGGACTGCGGAAAAAAAGGGGTCAAGCACATCATCATCAACTCCGGGGGCTTTTCGGAGACCGGACCGGAAGGAGCGGCCATTGAAAAGGACTTCCTGGCGCGTGCCAGGAAATACGGCATCCGGATCTTCGGACCCAACTGTCAGGGAATCATCAACTCGGACCCGGAGATTCGGGCATACTGCAACTTTACCTTTACCAAGCCCGACCCGGGCTTCATCTCCATCGTGGCCCTCAGCGGCGGCGTGGCCGAGGTCATCCACCAGGGCTTTTCGGAGATGGGGGTGGGGACCCGAATCTATGCTTCCAACGGGAATGCCTGCGACGTCACCATTCCGGAGATCATCCAGTATCTGGGCCGGGATGAGGGCACCCGGGTGATCGTCACTTACGTGGAAGGGCTCCGGGATCCCGCCAACTTCATGCAGGCGGTCCGGGAAGTTTCCGCGAAAAAACCCATCCTGGCCATGAAGGCCGGCCGGACCCGGGAAGGGGCCAAGGCGGCCGCCTCCCACACGGGCGGGCTGGCCAAGGAAGATATCGCCACGGATCTCATTTTCAAGAAGGCCGGGGTCGTGGATTTCAGGGACGAAGGGGAACTGATCCAGGCCGCGGTGGCCTTTGCCTCCCAGCCGGTTCCCGAGGGAAACCGGGTGGGGATCATCACCAACACCGGCGGCCCGGCGGTCATCGCCACGGACGTCCTGGTGGGCGCCGGCCTGACCCTGCCGCCCCTTTCCGAAAAGACGGAGCGCTTCTTGAAAGAAAGGCTCTATCCCGAAGCCTCGGTGCACAATCCCGTGGATGTTCTGGCCACCGGTACCGCGGCCCATTACCGGGCCTGCATGGATGCCATGATGGAGGACGACAGCTTCGATTGCCTCTTCATCAATTTCGTGACGCCCTTTTTCGTGGACAACGAGAGCATCGCCAGGGAGATCGTCGCCGTCAGTCAACAGCAGAAGAAACCCATCGTGTGCAACCTCATGACGGATCGCAGGCAATGGACCGAGGTGGTCCGGATCCTCCAGGAAGGCGGGGTCCCCTGTTTCAGCCTGCCGGGCGCGGCCGCCCGGGCCATGGCGGCGCTGGTCCGCTACCATACCATCCGGACTCGGGATAAGGGGGAAGTGCCGGTCTTTGAGGACATGGATGCCGAGGGGGCCCGGGAGATCCTGGAAGAAGCAAAAAAAGCCAAAGGCGACTTTTTGCCCTCCGAGGCCGTGTATCGAGTCCTTGAAGCCTATGGGATCCCTGCGGCGCCCTGGCGCGTGGCAGGGGATGCCGATGAGGCGGTCCAGGCCGCGGACGCCATCGGATATCCCGTGGTGGTGAAGGCCGAATCCCCCGCCATTGTCCACAAGAGCGACATGGGCGGCGTGAAGCTGAACCTGGAAGATGCAAGCGCGGTCCGATCCGCCGTGGAGGAGATGCAAAAGACCCTGAAAGCAAAGGACCTGCGCTTTTTCATCCAGAAGTACCTGCCCCGGGGCCTGGAGGTGATCGTGGGCGCCAGGGCCGAAGAGGGCTTGGGGCATATCGTCATGTTCGGACTCGGCGGCATTTATGTGGAAATCCTGAAGGATGTGGTCTTCAATCTCACCCCGGTGACAACGGCCGAGGCCGCGGAAATGGTCTCCGGCATCAAGGGGGCGGCCCTGCTCTCCGGTGTCCGGGGTCAAAAGGGCGTGGATCGAAAGGCCCTCGAGAGCCTGATCCTCAGGGTCTCCAAGCTGCTGGGCGATCTGCCGGAGATTCAGGAGATGGACTTGAACCCCGTCATCGCCTTTGAAGACGGGGTGTTTGTGGCCGACGCGCGCATTGCCCTGAAATGATCGGAGACACCGGCGCACCGGAAAAATGGATACCGCCTGAAACCTGAGTTTCACGGCATCAAGGATTGAAAAGGAGAATCAGGATGGCTTTCTGGATGAATCTGGGACAAAACCTGAAAGTCAATGCCAAAAAATTCCCCGCCACCGTCGCCCTCAAGGATGCCCGTCGAAGCCTGACCTATCCCGAGCTCAACCGCCGGGTGAATCGGCTGGCCCACGCCCTGCTTGCCATGGGGCTTGTCAAGGGGGATAAGGTGGCGGTCTTGATGGAAAACAGCATCGAGATCGTGGAGGCCTATCTGGCCACCGCCAAGACCGGCATCGTCATCGTTCCCATCAATTTCCGCCTGGTCGGCCAGGAAGTGGCCTACATCCTGGAAAATTCGGATGCCAAGGCCCTCATCGTCCACGACGCCTTCGCGGACACCGTGGCATCCATACGGGGACAATTGGAGGCCATCCCCGGGGACCGGTACGTGGTGGTGGGTAAAGAGAAGCCGGGATACCTCCCCTACGAAGCGTGGATCGCCGGCGCCCCGGATACCGAGCCCGAAGCCCGGGTGGACCCCGAAGACACCTGGATCCTCATCTATACTTCCGGAACCACGGGCAAACCCAAAGGGGTGTTGCGGTCCCATCGCTCCCACATCGCCTTTTACCTCATCAACGCCGTGGACTTCGGGTTTTCCCAGCACGATATCTGCCTCAACGTCATGCCCTTGTGCCACATCAATTCCACCTTCTTCACCTTCATCTTCACCTATATCGGCGCCACGGTCTATATTCATCCGGCCCAATCCTTCCGGGCCGAAGAGATCCTGGAAATCATCGAAAGGGAAAAGATCACCTTCATCTCCTTGATCCCCACCCATTACAACCTCATCCTCAATGTTTCCGAAGAGGCCAAAAAGCGGGATGTCCGATCCATCAAGAAGCTCCTGTGTTCTTCGGCGCCGGTGAGAAAAAGCATGAAACGGGCCATCATGGACTTCTTCCCGGGCGTGGAACTGTACGAGGGGTACGGTTCCACCGAGGCCGGGATCGTCACGGTCCTCAAACCCGGGGATCAGATGCGCAAGCTCGGTTCCATCGGCTATGAATCCCTGGGGACCGATTTCGTCAAGATCCTGGATGAACAGGGAAACGAGGTGCCCGTGGGGGAAGTGGGCGAACTCTACTCCAAGGGCCCCATGCTCTTTGACGGGTACTACAAACTCCCGGAAAAGACGGCGTCCGCTTTTCGGGGAGATTGGTTTTCCGCCGGGGACATGGCACGGAAGGACGCCGACGGCTATTACGAGATCGTGGACCGGAAGGACAACATGATCATCACGGGCGGGGAGCATGTCTACCCCAGCGAAGTGGAGGAAGTGGTGGCAAGCCATGAATGCGTCTTCGACTGTGCCTGCGTGGGGCTTCCGGATGAAAAATGGGGAGAGAAGGTGGTGGCGGTGGTGGTGCCCAAGCCCGGGATCAAACGGGAGGAAATCGATCCAAAGGCCATCATGGACTGCTGCAGGGGAAAGATGGCGGGTTACAAACGCCCCAAAGAGGTCATCTTCATGGAAGCCGAGGAGATGCCCAGGACGCCGACGGGAAAGATTTTGCATCGCAAGTTGAAGGAGAAACTGGCCAAGCGGTGACCGGAGCACCGGCACCCGTGGAATCCACTTGAAACGAGGAGGACGATACATGTTGACAAAAGCATTCATTCCTTACGGGGGATATTATGCTTCCCCCTTCATCCGCTGGCAGGGGAAGCTGGCCAACGAAAACGCCATCTCTTTCGGGGCGGAGACATCGAAAAAATGGATCAGCTCGAAGCAGTGGGACCCCAAGATTTTCGACTACGTCTTTTTGGGCTTGACCGTGGGGCAGCCCAAGATGTTTTACGGGGGACCCTGGGCCTCGGCCCTTCTCGGCGCCACGGAAACCCCGGGCATGCTGATCAGCCAGGCCTGTTCCACCTCCACCACCTGTATCTTTCAGGCCGCCGTGGGCGTGGAAACCGGCCTCTACCAGAACGCCTACGCCCTCATGACGGACCGGTGTTCCAACGGGCCCCACACGGTGTGGCCCAATCCCATGGGCCCCGGCGGACAGGTCATCTCCGAGGACTGGGTCATGGACCACTTTGGATTCGACCCCTGGGGGGGGACTTCCATGATCCAAACGGCCGAGAATGTGGCCAAGGAAGCCGGGATCACCCGGGAACAGTGCGACGCCCTGGCTTTGCGGCGGTACGCCCAGTACACGGACGCCCTGGCAAACGACCGCGCCTTTCAGAAGCGCTACATGATTCCGGTGGAGGTAAAGATCTCCAAGAAAAAGACCATCACCCTGGAAGCGGACGAAGGGGTGATTGAAACCACCGCCGAAGGGCTGGCCGCCTTGAAACCCGTGCTTCCCGGCGGGGTTCATACATTCGGGGCCCAGACCCATCCCGCGGACGGGCATTGTGCCGTCATTGTCACCACCCGGGAGAAGGCTCGGGAGCTCAGCACCGATCCCGCCGTCAAGATTCAGGTGATGGCCTATGGATTTTCCCGGGCCAAAAAGGCGCACATGGCCATGGCCGTGGTGCCGGCGGCGCGGATGGCCCTGGAAAAGGCCGGCCTGTCCATTGCCGATATCAAGGTCATTAAGACCCACAACCCTTTTGCCGCCAACGACATCTACCTGGCCGACGAGATGGGCATCGACGTCAACGGCTTCAACAATTACGGGAGTTCTCTGGTGTACGGCCATCCCCAGGCGCCCACGGCGGGACGGCTGATCATCGAAGGCATCGAGGAAGCCGTCCTGTTGGGCGGCGGTTACGTCCTTTTCACCGGATGTGCGGCGGGGGACACGGGCGCCGCCATGGTATTGAAGGTGGCATCCTAAACCGGTTGACGGGAAAGGAGCGGATCAAGAAAACTTTGAAAGCGGGGGCCGTGTTTGTCCTGCTGGCAGGGCTTCTTTGCGGTTTCCCCGTGGACGGTGGGATTTACGCCGCCGAACCGGTGGTCATCGCCGTGCCCACTTCCCTCGGATTTTTGGAAGGGAAAGAATCGCTGAAAGCGGTTCAGATGGCCGTCGATGAAATCAATGCGGCCGGCGGGGTTGCGGTGGGATCGGAAAAGCGGTCTTTCAAAATCGAATCCATCGATTTGAAGGATGCGGCCGGCGGGGTGCCCGTTCCGGAGGCCTTGCTCGGCCTCGAAAAGATCATCCTCGAGAAAAAACCGGCGGCCATCGTGGTGGGTCCGTTTCGATCAGAGGCCCTCTTGGCCGGGATGGATATCATCGCCAAATACAAAATGCCGCTGCTGGGAACCATCGCCATGAGCCCGGCATCGGAGGGCCAAGATCAAGGAGAATCCGGAAAAGTACAAGTATGTTTTCAGGGTCTCGTTGAACGTCATTTGCTGGGCCAAACTCCTCGGCGGCACCATGGCCATGCTTAAAAATGAGTTCGGTTTCGACAAGGTGTATCTCCTGAATCAGGATGTGGCCTGGGACAGGGGAACGGCGGGGGTCATGGCCAAGAAAATCTTTCACGAGCTGGGGTATGAAGTCATCGGTCACGACCAGTTTCCAACGGGATTTTCCGACTTTTCTTCGGCCTTGATGAAAGCCAAGGCCAGGGGGCCGGTGTCTTGTCACCTGTTTTGACATGCCCGAAAGCGGGGTGTTGGTCAAGCAGTGGAAGAGCACCAAGGTGCGGGCTTTGATCGCCGGATTCATCTCTCCCATGGCGGGTGAGGCGTCCTGCTATCACCTCCTTGCCTTTATC
>JALVQN010000102.1 GCA_027025555.1 Desulfobacterales bacterium | reverse complement strand
GCGGTAGGCGGCCTGCGCCGCCACGGCTGCAAAAATATTGGTGTTGGTCAGCGCCAGTGCCGACAGTTTGTCAGAAAAGCGTTTCCTTAAAGTGTCGTCTGCAATCACTGCATAGGCAAAACGCAGCCCCGGGATGTTGAACGTTTTGCCCGGGGACATCAACTGAATGGTGTTGTTTTTCAGGGTTTCGGATACGCCGATGAGGGGATGATAACGGTGTCCGGAAAATACAATGTCGGCATGGATGTCATCTGAAACCAAGGCAACCTGATGTTTTTCGCAAAGTGCCCCCAACCGGTGGAGTTCTTCTCTTGTCCACACCCGGCCCACGGGGTTGTGAGGGTTGCACAGAACCATCAGTGGCGGTTTTTGCTTTGAAAACAGCTTTTCAAGGGCGTCAAAATCCATGGTATAGCCCAAGGTAGCGGACTCGTAATGGAGGGGATTCAGCAGCAGCCGTCTCTGATTTTGCGCAACCACCCTGAAAAAAGGCGGATACACGGGCGGCTGAATCACAATGGGGTCGTTTTGACGGGTAAGCACCAAGAGGGCAACGGCCAAACCGTTTATCACCCCCGGGGTGAACCGGATCCACTCTTTTCGGACGGTGAACCCGTGCCGTTGAAAGTGCCACGCCACAACCGCTTCTTTCAACGCGTCCGGCTGAAATTCATACCCGTATATGGGCATTGAAGTCCGACGGATCAGGGCTTGCGTGACTTGACACGGCACGCTGAAATCCATGTCCGCAACCGAAAGGGGCAACAGGTTTTCCTTGAGGACTTCTTTACTGTCCCATTTGTAGCTGTGGGTGCCCCTGCGGTCCAAAACGGTGTCAAAATCAAACGTGTCTAAAGAGTCCATGATATTTCGCTTTTTTCGGTTTAATCTTTCTTACTAACGGCCGATGCCCTTCGGCGGCTTTCCTTGACGTTCGGCCACCCGGGCTGATCCCCGTGGCTTTTTATCCGGTATTCGGCGATTTCCTCTTTAAAACCGATCTTTTTCATGATGGGATACATCATGAAAAAGAACCCCACGGCAATGGGGATGGAGACCACCGGCGCCCCGTTGACCGTGATGGCCGGGCCGTCCAGGTACCGGGCCACCGCCGGGGCGATCCTGCCCAGCGCAAGGCCCGCGATGATGTGAAGGGGCACCCATGGGGTAAGGAAGCGTTCGAACACGCTGCCCATTTTGCGATCGTTTTCTTTAGTCGGCGGACTTTTCATGAAAGGCGCCTTCTTTCGGATTTTATCCTCTCAGTTATGCCCCCGCCCCTTGGCTTTGCGACCTGGAGCGCCGCCAGCAGAGTTCGCTGGGATCGCTTTTCAGGATTTCCTTCAGACGGTCGGCATCCTGACGGATGCGATCGGTGCTGGCCAAGGCCTTCCTGACCCACAAGAGGGCGGATCGGATCTGTTCCGGGGCCTGCGCATCGGGGAGCCGGTAGTACATCCAGCGGCCTTTCTTGCGGCCTGTGACCAGCCCGGCCTGGCGCAGCAGCGCCATGTGCCTGGAGACCGTGGAG
>JALVQN010000101.1 GCA_027025555.1 Desulfobacterales bacterium | reverse complement strand
ACCACGGTCCCCACCTTCTCCAGATGGGTGGGTTTCCCCAAGGGACCGATCACATCCTGGTAGGCGTCCCCCACCCTCAGGGTTTTAAACAGGGCGGTGGTCTTTCCCACCACCATGTAAATCACGGTAATGGTGCCCTTTTCAGGGTCCGTCTCCGCCATGGTCAGGGGAATCCGTTCCCCGGTTTCATTGGCCCTGAGGATGACGAACTGCCCGGGTTTGGCCTTTTTGGCGATGAGGGGCGCTTCGATCTCGTTGAGGATCACGGTACCGCCCGCCATCTCCTCGCGTTTGACGATTTTAAACATGATCTGCCCTCCTGGAGGAATTTTAGGAAAAGCCGATGGCTCTTTTTTTCTAAAAAGGCGATGCCCAGCTTAACTTTTCATAATTATCAAATCTATTTCCTGAAATCAATGTTATTCTGAAAGGAATGGGGTGTTCCTGAAAACGATCCTGAAAGACGATATTCAAAAAGAAGCCTTGTCCGGCGGATCGCATCCGCTCGATACCCGGTGTTTTGCCGGTGCGCGGATACGGCGGCGCTCGGTTCCGCAGCAGGCTCCCGGAATCTTCAGACGGCCGACTGTGGAATTCAGGAACCCAACGGGCTGAAAGGGTTTCATCGGCATCACAGGCATCCCCCGGGCCGCTCGATTCCGGTTCCGGAGACATCCATTTGCAAAGAGGTGGAGAGCCGCCCTTGACAGCGTTTCCCGGAAAAGATACGAAAACGCCGATACCCTTCCTTGGGATGATATAGGATGAAACTCTTCGACAGCCACTGCCATCTGGACGATCGCGCATTCGACCAGGACATCAAGGACGTCATTCACCGGGCCCGGGAGGCCGGTGTGGCCGCGGCCATGATCGTGGGCATTGACGAGAAGAGTTCCCGGAAAGCCGTCCAAATCGCCCAATCCCACAAGGGGTTTTACGCGGCTGTGGGATTCCATCCCCACGACGCCAAGGAATGTTCCGAGGCGCTCCTCAATTATCTCCGGGATCTGGCCGAAGATGCCAAGGTCAAGGCCTGGGGGGAAATCGGGCTCGACTACAACCGGATGTTCTCCCCCAAAGCCACCCAGAGAAAGTGGTTCGAACGACAACTGGAAATCGCCATCGAACAGGACCTGCCGGTCATCCTCCATGAGCGGGACAGCAGGGGAGAACTCATGGAAATCTTTTCCAGCTCGGGCTTTCCCGGGAAAAACGCCGTGGTGCACTGTTTCAGCGGGACATTGCAGGAGCTGAAGGCTTACATCGATGCGGATCTTTACATCGGCGTCACCGGCATTGTGACCCTGGCCGAACGCGGGAAAGACTTGCGACGGCTCCTGCCCGGGGTCCCCGAGGAGCGCCTCGTGGTGGAAACCGACGCCCCCTATCTAACCCCGCATCCTGAAAAAAAGACCACCCGCCGCAACGAGCCCGCCTTCGTGAAATCCGTCCTGTTGAGGCTGGCCCGGGTGCGCAAGGAAGACCCCGAGCGTCTGGCCGCGCTCCTGTGGGAAAACACCTGCCGTCTCTTCCGCATCGACAAGCGCCAAGGCGCCTGACGGGCGCTTGTCCCCCACTCGATCCCCAGCACGGTGAAAAGGGATCTTGAAAGCGTTCAAGGCCGGATCTATTTTTTCGCCATCAGATGGGCCACGGCCTTTTCGAGGCCGTCCAGGGTGAGTTCAAACATGGGAAAGATCCGGGCAATGGCGGCAATGGTGCGGGTATAGCCCCAGAGCCGGGAAGGGACCGGGTTCAACCAGACGCTGTGGGGAAAGGTTTCGGCGATGGCCTTCAACCGTTCGATGCTCGGCCGGCCGCTGCGTTCCTCCAGATGGATGGAGCCATCCGTGGCCATGAGTTCATAAGGCGCCATGCTGGCGTCCCCCACCACGATGAATCGCGTTTCCGGGTCGAACCGGATCAGTTCGTCCACCTTTTGGGGCCGCTTGTAACGGGTGGGGTCTTCCCACAGGTTGTCATAAATGGTGTTGTGGAAAAAGTAGGTCTTCAAATCCTTGAACTGGGCCCTGGCATAGTCAAAGAGCGTCTGAACCACCGGGATGTAGGGATCCATGGACCAGCCGCCGTTGTCGATGGCCAGGATGACCTTGAGGCGGTCCTTGAGGCTCCTTTCAAAGACGATCTCGATCTCCCCGGCGTTCTTCATGGTCTGATAAAGGGTTTCATCGATGTTGACCTGGTCCTTGGGACCCTCCGGGATCATGTGGCGGAGCCGCTTGAGGGCTTCGCCGATGAGGGCCTGGCTGAGGGGGCCGGACCGGGAATAGTCCTTGTACCGCCGCTCCATGGCCACCTTGACCGCGGATTTGTTCCGGGAAACGCCGGCCACGCGCATCCCGCCGGGGTGGTAGCCGGAATGCCCCACCGGCGAGGTGCCGCCCGTACCGATCCACTTGCTTCCCCCGTGGTGGGCCCCGGTCTGCTCTTTGAGCCGCGCCTTGAAGTATTCGATCAGTTCCTCTGGAGTGAGTTTGGAGGCTTCGGAAGCATCCATGCCCAGGATCTTTGAAACGGTTTCAGGGTCCTTCAACCACTGTTCCAGCAGGATTTTGGCCATCTCGGAGATTTCAACGGCGGCCTCTTCCGGCAACTGCGTCCCTTCAAAATGGTGGGCAAAGACCTGGTCGAAACGGTCGAAATAACGCTCGCTCTTGACCAGGATGGTTCTGGAGGCGGTGTAGAAGTCTTCGAGGGAGCCGATCAATCCCAGGCTGAGGGCCTTGTGGAGGGTCAAAAAGCCGGTGGGATTCACCGGAATCCCATGGTCTTTGAGCTTGTAGAAAAAATCCACGAACATGATTTCAATAGAGCCGGCGGCGGTGGATCAGGGCGTTGGCATGGGCATAGTCCCGACTCTTCTTGAACAGGACCCCGAGAAAGGGGATCTCGCCCTTTTTCAGGCGCTTGGGCTTGAAATCCGGATCGGCCTCAAGGGCCCGGATCCAGTTGATGAGTTCCCGCGTGGCCGGTTTTTTCTCGATGCCGTCGATCTCCCGGAGCCGGTAGAAGGTCTCCACGGCGTTTTCCAGAAGGTCCGATTCGATGTGGGGAAAATGGACGTGGATGATTTCCCGCATCATCTTGGGATCCGGAAAGGCGATGTGGTGGAAATTGCATCGTCCCAGGAAGGGATCGGAAAGGTCCTTCTTGGCATTAGAGGTGATGATGATGACCGGCCGATGCTTGGCCCGGATGGTCTTGTCGATCTCGATGATGTCGAACTCCATCTGGTCCAATACATCCAGCATGTCGTCCTGAAAATCGGTATCCGCCTTGTCGATCTCGTCGATGAGCAGCACCGTCCGGACATCCGACTGAAAGGCCTGGCCGATTTTACCCATCTTGATGTATTCTTCGATGTTGCTGACATCCCGGGACGAATCGCCGAAGCGGCTGTCGTTCAAGCGGGTCAGGGTGTCGTACTGGTACAGGGCGTCCACCAGCTTCATGCTCGATTTGACATTCAAGACAATCAGCGGCATTTTCAGGCTTTCCGCGATGGCGTGGGCCAGCATGGTCTTTCCGGTGCCGGGTTCCCCCTTCATGAGAAGGGGCATCTCCAGGGCCATGGAAATGTTCACGATCCGCGCCAGCTCATCGTCCAGAACATACCGGGTGGCTCCGGTGAATCGGGGTCTCGTCTCTTTTTTCATGGTCTCCTCGGTTCCCTCTGTAAGGCGAAGCCGGCATCCCTTCGCCGGGTCATGGGGGTTGTCAGTGGATGTCTTTTACCGCTTCAGGCGTCGCTTTGCCGGATTCTCAGCGCCAGGTCCCGGGTCATGATAAGCACTCTTTTTGCCAGATCAAGGGATAAAGAGCCCATCCCGCAACTGGGCGTGATCATGGATTGCGCCGCGATTGTGTCTTGATCGACGCCCATGGCCACGATCTGTCGGACGCCGGCATCCCACCTCCCTTTGAGGGAGTCCACGGTCTCTTTCAGGAGGGCCTGTTCACTCAATGTGGGGACCATGCCCCAGGCCAGGATGCCCCCGGATTCCAAAAAGCGCTTGAGATCCCGGGGATAAAGGACAAACCGGTCGAAATAGGCGTAGGCGTCGAAATTGACGATGTCAAAAGGAAGGGACAGGATCAAGGACCAGTCCGTGTTGGCGCATACGTGAACACCGGCCATCCCGCCTTCGGCGTGGATGCCTTCAATGACCTCACCGAGGCATTGATGGACCTCTTCTTTGGAGATGCTGGTAAATTCGGAAGACCCGAACCCGGCCATGCCCGGCTCGTCCACGAAAAGAATCACCGGCACGTCGTATGCCTTGAGGCGCCGCACCTGCCAGCGCGCCTTCAATGTCAGATGCTTCACCGCGGCATCCCTCAGTTGAAGGTCGTAAAAAATAGGCGTCCCCTTCGTATTGACCAGGGCGGTGGCAAAGGTGATCGGACCGGTGACCTGCCCCTTGACGGCCGTGGGCGGCGTTTTGCGCCTTTGAAGGGCTTCCAGGAAGGCAAAAAACCCGCCGGCCGTCTCCAGGCTCAATGAAAACCGGCTTTTTTCAAGGTCTGCGGTGCCTTCGGTGACGGCCAGGTAGTCTTCATAAAATGCCACCATCTTTGCATCAAAGCCTTTTCCTTCGTCATCCAGAAACACCCTGGAATCTTTTTCAGCAACGCCCGGAAGACCGGGGAGGAACTGGGCGATCATCCCTTCCTCTTTGTACACGGGAAGCTGGGGCCAGGAAGGAATTTCCGGAGTGAATCGGCCCACCAGGGCCACGGCCTCGGCATGGTCGGCAAGCGGAAGGCTCCCCACCAGGGCGGCAAGCCCCCGGGGTTTGAAGGCTCGGGTCATGATCGGCTCTCCTTTTTGCGTTCATCTGGAACCTAAACGGAATCCCCGGCCTGGATGCCGCGGGGTCGAGGGATCCATTCAGGTTTCAACCGGAAACGGTAGGGGCTTTCGTCCCATTTGTCAAAGGGGTTTTCCCGTCTTTTTCATCTATTTTTTCCCATTTGGCCTTTCCATGAAAGGCGGGGAACTGTTTGACAGTGCCCCCGGAGGATGTTATTCTCAGGATCGAAACGCAAGCCGCCATTGAAGGCGGGCGTCGACCCTTTTGAGGGAAGAGAGCATCCATGGGCGAAATCATCTCCATCGAGGAGAAAATCCGGCTTTCCGAAAAGAAACGGGCCGATATCATCCGGCGCCAAAAGATTTTGGCCGTCCGGAAGGTCTTCCAGTGCACCCATTGCACGCTGAAATGTGAAAAATGCGGCACCCAGATCGACCGCCCCGCCCCTGAGGCGCCTCCCCAAAGCCTGCGCATTCCCTATCGGTTCTGTGAGAGCTGTTCCGAAGAATATCTGGACTATATCAAACGGCTCCGGGGGAAGGGCGATCCCGATTGCTATTGGCGAAACGATTTGTGGCTTCAATCCTGGAAGGCCTGGATCGACTATCAGGGGGCAATGGATCGATATCTCAAATCCCCCGAGTTCGTCAGGCTCTTAAATGAACTTCGACAAATCAATCCCCATGAATAGGAGGAATGCATGTTTGGCCTGGGACATTGGGAACTGTTGATCATTCTGATCATCGTGTTGATCATTTTCGGGGCCGGAAAGCTCCCTGAAATCGGGGCCGGCATCGGGAAAGGGATCCGAAATTTCAAGAAAGCCACTTCTGAAGTGGAAAAGGAAGAGCCCAAAAAGGTAGAAGAGGGTAAAGGCTCCTAAAGGCGTCCCCTTTCACCCGCACCCTTCATTTCGCTCGGCAGGCATTTCTCCGCCCCAGTTGGATCCCCTACCCCACGGGCACTTTCACTCAAAGCGGCTCCACAAGGCAACCGGAACGCGGTCCGGCTGCCTTTTTTTCACAAGTTCCTCACCGTAAATTCTGCCGCCCTTTCAAAACCGGGCCGCCCCCAAGATCTTCGGCATTTCCGATATGCTTGGATTTAAAAGGGGATGTCGCTGTCGTGGCCATTGGGATCGGATACATCGGGCACGTCCGGTCCCCCCGGGGAATCCAGGGGGGCGCCCACCGCGTCTCCCTGGTTCCTGGCACCCAGCATCTGCATCTGAGAAGCCACGATCTCCGTGGTATAGCGTTTGTTTTTGTCCCGATCTTCCCATTCCCGGGTCTGGATGCGCCCTTCGATGTAGACCTGCTTCCCCTTGGACAGATACTGGCCGCAGATCTCGCCCAGTTTTCCGAAAGCAACGATGCGGTGCCATTCCGTCCGGGTCTCTTTATTGCCGTCTTTACCCGTCCAGGTTTCGGTGGTGGCAACGCTGAAATTGGCCACCGCCACACCGCTTGGGGTATAGCGGATCTCCGGATCCCGTCCCAGGTTCCCGATTAAAATCGCTTTGTTTATCCCTGCCATGGCCTTCCTTCCTGGTTAAAGTTTTTTTCGTGCCGAGCCTTTTCCCGGCTGCGGGTCGTCTGTTTTCGTTTTTTCCCGTTTTCAAGGCACCAATTAGTTTTAACCCCAAATCGCTTTCAAAGTCAATTTGCCAATCTTTCCCTGACACGCCGCAACAATCTTCCCGGAGGCGTTTCAGCCGCTTTGAGGGCGCCGTGGGGGCAGACCTCGATGCAGCAATAACACCGGATGCACCGGTCATAATCAAAGGCCACGGCCTTTCCACTCAAGGTGACCGCCTTTGCCGGACAGAAGGAAACGCACTCGGCGCACTGTTTGCAACGGGGGACCGCCACCACCGGCCGCTGGACCAGATGCTTCCGGATGAGACCCTGGAACCGACGGGGGCCGAAGGATAAGGGAACCCTCTCGGGCAGGACAAGGGAAATGCGGCCCACCCCGTCTCCGGACAGGGTCAAGGGATCAATGGAAAAGCCGAGCTGCTGGGCGGCCGCCAGGGTGGGAAGCCTTTGGGGGGGAAGGCGCAACATGCGGCAGACGGCGGCATCGGCCCAGACCGCCTGCCGGCTTCCGACAAGCACCCCCAGAGGTTTGGGGCTGCCCCCCTTGCCCGGACCGTGACCTTCCAGGGCCAAGATCCCGTCGATGAGCGTCATGGCGGGGGCGATCCGGTTATGGATCTGGACCAGAAGTTGCGCGAATCTCTCCCGGTTCACCCCGCTTCTCAGGTGCCACTCGGACTTTTTCAGGCCGATCACACACCCGAAGAGGTTCTTGACGCCCAAGGTCAATAGCATCTGGGAGTGGGTCTTGAGCTTGGCGCAATTAATGACCACATGGGCCTCCAAGGCCTCTTCGGCCAATTCAACGGCTCCGAAGGGCCGGCCGATATCGGCTTTTTTGGAGACCGAAAAGGCCTTCATTTCCACATCCAGGCCCTGGAGGGCTTCCCTGTAACCCCCTTCCCTGACCAGGCGCCGGAAAGGGCCCACGGCCGGGCTGTCGGCGATGAAGGGGCGTCCTTGCCTGTCCAGGACATACTCGGCGACAGCCCTCAGGATCAAAGGATGCGTGGTGACGGCCCGTTCGGGTCTTGCCGGCAGGAGAAAATTGGGTTTGATGAGAACCGAACTCTTCTTCCGGATCCGAGCGCCGCCCAAAGCCTCCATCATTTCGAACACGACGGGCTTGAGGGTCCTGTAATCGTAGGCGGCCCGTCTGACAAACGCTTCAGGCATGGCAGGTGTCACGCTTTGTCTTCGTCTTCGGGGGTAGTGACTTTGATCCGCTTGAAGACCAGGTCGTTCATGCGCTGGGGTGTTACGGCCCGCTGGGAAACGAGTTCCCGGACACCGGCCTTGAAGGCGGCTTCGTCGTGGAAAGGATGGGTGCCTTGGACGATCTTCAAAGAAGGAAATTCTTCTTTGATGGTCTTGAGAAAATCCTCCTTGAAAGGACAGATCTGCACCAGACAGGACGTCAAATGCAACGTATCGATGCCGTAGTCCACCAGGGCCTGAACCTTTTGCCAGATCCGATCCGCCCCCACCGCCGTGGGACACCCGCCGCAATGGATGATGCCCACGAGATCGAGGGGGTCTTCCTTGGGATAATCGACAAAAGACCCCTTCCGTTCCCGAAGGTTGCCGAAGCATCCGATCATGACACAGTTCATCTGCCTGGTGGTGCTGTCACATCCCAGAATGCCGATTTTGGCCATGGTGTCCTCCCTTTACGTCAGCCAGCGCTTCCGGCGCTTGTAAAATTTCAAGTCCCTGTAACTCCGCTTGGTGCCCCTCTCCGTCAGCCCCAGGTAAAACATCTTGATGTCTTCGTTTTCCTTTAGTTTTTCCACGTCGTCATCCAGGACGATCTTTCCGTTTTCCATGACGTAGCCGTGTTCGGCAATGGACAGGGCCATGTGCGCATTTTGCTCCACCAGGAGCATGGTAATTTGTTGCTCTTTGTTCAGCCGCTTGAGGATGGAAAAGATCTCTGCAACCAAAATGGGGGAAAGTCCCAGGGACGGCTCGTCCAGCAACATGAGACGGGTGCGGGCCATCAGGGCCCGTCCGATGACGAGCATCTGCTGCTCCCCCCCGGAAAGGTAGCCGGCCAGTCGCCCGCGCAGGTTCTTGAGATGCGGGAAATAGTGGAAGACGGTCTCGTACCGCCGCTGGATCTCTTTTTTGTCTTTCAGGGTCCGTGTGGCGGCCATGAGGTTCTCGTGAACCGTCAGGTTCTCGAAGACACATCGGCCTTCCATGACCTGGAAGATGCCCATTTTGACGATCTCTTCCGGCGCCTTGTGATCGATCCGCTTGCCGAAAAATTCGATGGTGCCGTCCGTGACTTCCCCTTCCTCCACCTTCAAAAGGCCGGAAATGGCCTTGAGGGTCGTGGTCTTTCCGGCGCCGTTGGCCCCCAGCAGCGTCACGATCTGCCCGTCTTGCACCGTCAGGGAAAGCCCCTTCAGGACCAGGATGACATCGTCGTAGATGACCTCGATGTTGTTGACCGCTAGCATGGTCCGTCCTTTTTCTGAAGCCTTTCCTGGAGAATATAGCGCTGAATCTTTCCTCCCCGACTCTTGGGAATGGCATCGGTGAATTCGATCCAGCGGGGATATTTATAGGCGGCGATCCGCGCTTTGACATGGGCCTTAATTTCGGACTTCAAGGTTTCGGAAGGCGCATGGCCGGCCGAAAGGACCACGAAGGCGTAAGGCTTGATGAGATTGTCTTGGTCCGGAAGCCCCACCACAGCGCTTTCCAGGACCGCCGGGTGGGCATCGATGGCTTTTTCCACCTCCAGGGGAGAGAGCCACTTGCCCCCCACCCGGAGCATGTCATCGCTTCGGCCCTGGAAAAAGAAAAAGCCTTCTTCATCCATGCGATAGCGGTCGCCGGTGACAAACCACTCCCCCTGCATGGTGCGCTTGCTCTCTTTCCTCTGGTTCCAGTAGGCCGAGGCGATGGAGCCGCCGGAAATGAGCAGGTTCCCGGTTTGGCCTTGGGGCACCGGGTGCCCGTCGTCGTCCACGAGCCGGGCTTCATATCCGCAAACGATCTTTCCCGTGCTCCCGGGTTTGACGGCATCGAACCGGCTGGAAAGGAAAATGTGGCAAATCTCGGTGGACCCGGTCCCCTCCAGAAGTTCCACTTCAAATTCCGATGTGAAACGCCGGTAAACCGCGGGAGACAGGATCTCTGCAGACGAAACACACACCCGGAGCCCCTCCACAGGGGGAAGGGCTTGGCCTTTTTCGCGACACGCCCTTTTATAGTCAGCCAGGGCGCCCAAGAGGGTCGGCACGGAAAAGAAAATCGTGGGACGGTATTTCACCAGATCCGCATAGACGCGCTCCGGTTTGGGGGGATGCGAAAAAAGGATGCTGGTGGCCCCGGCATGGAAAGGGAAATAGGCGCCGTTTCCCAGGCCGTAGGCGAAAAAAAGAAAGGATCCCATGAGACGATCCGCCTCGGTGAGGTGCAACACGCCCTCGGCATAGGCCCGAGAACAGTAGACCATGTGGCTTTGATGATGGATGGCGGCCATGAGCCGCTCGGGATTGCGGCCGCTGTAAAGCCAAAAGGCGGCATCGTCCACAGTGGTGGGAGCAGGTGAAAAGTCGGTCCCGGCCGCTTCCAGATGCGCCCTGAAATCGGGGTAACCGGGCCCGCTCTGCCCCACCACCAAAACGTGCTCCAGGAATCGGGCCCGGGGTCGGATTTTTTCGATCTCCGGTAAGAAGGCCTCATCCACCACAAGCACCCGCGCCCGGCTGTCGTTGAGCATGAAAAGGAAATCATCGGCCTTCATCAGGATGTTCCCCGGGATGGGGACAGCCCCCCCCTTGATGGCCCCGTAAAAGGAAAAGATCATCTCCGGCGTGTCCCTGAGCAAAAGGAGCACCCGCTCTTCCATGCGAAGTCCCAGGTCTTTCAGGACATTGGCGCACCGGTTCACATTCTCCCTCAGTTCCCGGTAGGTATAGGCGGCATCCTCATGGATCAGGGCGGTCTTGTCCCCCCGCCCCTCTTCTTCATGGCGGTCAATGAAGTAGGCCGCGGCGTTGAACTGTCTGGGCAAGTTTAATGGAAGCATTCTTCTTTCTTGCGTTAAAGCCCTATCAAACGGGTCGGTTTCGCCTTTTGCCAATCGCCTGAAGGCTCCGGGGGGCGTTCAACCTTAACAAGCGCCCCCCGGGATCCTTCCGGGAAGGCTTATTTCCCAAAGTAGGTCATGTCCCGGGGCAGTTCCACCCATCCGCTCACATCCACCATCTTGCCGTTTTGGATCTGGTAGATCTTGGCGGCCATGCTGGCCCGGTGATCCGTGGACGTAAAGGTGAGGGGAGGCGCCAGCCCGCCGGTATCGAAATTCCTGAACTGTTCAAAGGCGGCCCGGATTCCCGCAGGCGTCAAGTTGCCGGCTTTGTCCGCCTTTTTAAGGACCTCGGTCACACAGAGGATATTGACCCATCCTTCCACATAGACGTTGGTCCCCTTCTCCCCGGGATGCCACTTTTCATGGGCCTTCACAATCTTCTTCATGCCCGGCACATCGGCCCCGTAGGGCGCAATGGGATGGACACCGTAGGTGCCTTCGGCGGCCCCGCCGCTGAGCTCGATGAGGGTCTCTTCGAAGCTCCGGATGTTGGAAATAAACTTGGTCTTCAGACCCAGGGTCTTGGCGTTTTTCAGGACCACCGCCCCGTTCATGGCCGTGGAGGTGAGGTAGGCGAAATCCGGATTGTAGCGCTTCATGTTGGTCAGCTGGACCGTGGCGTCTTTCGTGGGCCAGTTGATGACCTGGTCCGGGCCCACATCCACGCCGATCTTCTTTGCATAGTCCTTGCACACATTCAGGATGTCCCTGCCGTACTTGTTGTCCGGATACAGGTAGCAGATCTTGGGGTTTCGGGTCTTATCCTTCCAGTTGTCCCGGATCCACTTCAAGGCGATGCGTCCCATGGTTCCGTAAGACGGTGAAACGAAGAAACTGAAAGGCGTCTTGGCCGGATCTTGGAACTTGGAAGTAAAGGATGCGGCGATGGTGGCCACGCCGTCGGCCACGATTTTTTTGGCCAGTGTCATGATGGTCCCCGTGGACTGGATATACAGCCCGATGACTTTTTCGGAATCCACCAGCCGGTTGTATCCGGCCACGCCTTTGGGAACCTTGTAGCCGTCGTCGATGACGATGAGTCTCAGCTTCTTCCCGTTGATGCCCCCGTGTTCATTGACCCATCGCATGGCGTCCAATTGTCCCTTGACCTGGTTTTTCCCCCAGTCCGAGGTGGGACCGGAAAGATCGATGAGGACACCCCACTTGATCTCCTCGGCGGCTTGTCCGGACAAGGGCAGGAAAATCAACCCCATGGCAACGAGGAGTGTAACCACGGTGCTTTTAAAGTCCTTCTTTGTCTTCATGGTACCTCCTTTCATGGTTGGCCGGCGGGATCACCGGGCAGGCGGTTGCTTAATACGAAAAGGGCCACAACTTCCAATAGGCACGGATGGTGCGCCACCGGGCGGCCAGACCGTCGGGTTCAAAAATCAGAAACCAGATGATCGTCACGCCGAAAACGATCTCCTTGATGGAGACAAACCACGTGATGTGATCGGGAAAGGCCGAGTTCAATGTGGTGGTCATCCACTCCAGGAGCCGCTCCAGGATGAACCAGAAGGCCACCCCGAAAACGGCCCCCAGGATGTGGCCCAGCCCGCCGATGATGCACATGGCCAGATAATCGATGGACTGATGGATGGTAAACGACTCATGGGTGATCACCTCCAGGTATTGGGCCATGAGGGCGCCGGCGATTCCGGCAAAAAAGGCGGAAACCGCAAAGGACAGGAGCCGGTATTTGAAGAGGTTCACCCCGATCACTTCGGCCGCAAGGTACCGGTCCCGAATGGCCACAAAGGCCCGGCCCGACCGGGCCCTGACGATGTTTTTCGTAGCCATGGTCACGGCCGCAGCCAAGACAAAAGTAACATAATACAAATGGGTGGCGTTGTTCAAATGGAGGGGGCCCAGGGTGCCGGGATCCACGTACATCCCTTCCACACCGCCCGTGAGCCGGTCCCAGCGTCGAATTACAAACTCGATGATGAACTGGGCGGCGATGGTGGCGATGGCCAGGTAGAGGCCCCGCAGCCTCAGGGAAGGAATCCCGAAAACCATGCCCACCAGTGCCGCCACCGCACCGGCGGCGGGAAGGGCGACAATGAAAGGGAGGCCTGCTTTGGAGATGAGGATGGATGCCGTGTAGGCCCCCACCCCCATGAATGCGGCATGCCCCAGGGAAATCTGACCGGTAAATCCCGTCAAGAGGTTGAGTCCATGGCAGGCAATGATGGCAATCCCCACCTCGGTCATGATGGAGATCATGTACTTGGAGGCAAAAAGGGGAAACAGGGCGCATCCGGCCAAAAAGGCGAAAAGCCACGCCTTGACAAAGAGGGTCTGGAAGATCTCTTCATCGGTTTCGTATTTTTCATGGAAGAGTCCCGAAGGCATAAACAGGCGCTTTCTTTCAGACCCGCTCGATCTCTTCGATGCCGAAAAGGCCGTAGGGTTTAATCATCAAGACCAAGACCAACACGATGAAGGGGAAGACTTCATTGATGGCCGGGATATAGGGATCCAGGTATCCGGCGGACAAGAATTCCAGAATCCCCACCACCAGTCCCCCGATGATGGCGCCCAGGATACTGTCAAGGCCCCCGAAGATCACCGCCGGAAGCACCTTCAGCCCCACATACCCCAGATCCACACCCACGCCTGCGATGTTGCCCACCAGGATGCCGCCGATGGAAGAGACCACGGCGGCGATGCACCAACTCATGGCAAAGACCCGTTTCACGGAAATCCCCATGCTCTGGGCCGCGGTCTGGTGATCCGCCACGGCCCGCATGAAGATACCGGTGCGGGCGTATTTGAAAAACAGGGCAAATACAGACAGCAGGAAAAAGGAGATGCCCATGCTCCACACGTAGAGATAGGTCAGCTTGACCCCCCACAGGTCGATGGGTTCCTGGGGAAAGACGTTGAATTGGCGGATATCGTTGCCCCACACCATGATGACAAAGCCGCGCAGGACATAGGTCAGGCCCAGGGTCACCATAATAATGGAGATGATGGGCTCCCCGATGAGCGGTCTCAGGACCACGCGTTCCACCAACAGGCCCAGGACAATGGAAAAAATCAGGGTGACGGCAAAAGACGCATAGAAGTTGAGCCCGAAATCGATGGTCAAAGAAAGGCAGAAATAGGCACCCACCATGAGAAATTCGCCCTGGGCCAGGTTCAAGATGGACGTGGATTTATAGATCAGCACAAACCCCAATGCCACCAGGGCGTAAATGGAGCCCATGGAGAGCCCGGAAAGGAAAAACTGCATGAAAAATAAGAGTTCGCCCTTCATTTTTTCCTTTTTAGCCTGCCGAAAAATCGCTTTTCTTTCAGCACACGGGCATAGGATGCTTCGGGTTTCATGGTCCGGATCTCGAGGGTGCATCGGATCATGGCGGTCTTGCCGTCCTGGTACCGGATGGTGGCCTCGATGGGAAGGACCGAAGCGTCGCTGTAAAGCCCTTCGATCTCCTTGGCATACTTTTGGTTGATGAAACCGCGACGGATCTTCCGGGTCCGGGTCAGCTCTTCATCGTCGGCGTCCAGCTCCTTGTAAAGGAGCAGGAACTTGCGAATCCGCGCCTTTTCGGGGAGGGTGGCGTTGACCCGCGCCACTTCCCTTTCAATGAGGTCCAGGACCTCTTTTTTACACGCCAGGTCCGTGTAAGTGGTATAACGGATGCGGTGCTCTTCGGCCCATTTGCCCACATGCTTGTAATCGATGCAGATCATGGCGCTGACATGGTCCCGACCGTGCCCCAGGACCACGGCCTCCACGATGTATGGGCAGAACTTGAGTTTGTTCTCAATGAACATGGGGGAAAACCGGGCACCGTCTTTCAGGGTCATGAGGTCTTTGACGCGGTCAATGATCACCAGATGCCCGTCCGCTGTGAAGTATCCGGCATCTCCGGAATGAAGCCATCCGTCCACGAGGGTCTCTTTCGTGGCTTCCTCGTTGTTGAGATACCCCAACATGACCTGTTTGCCCTTGGCGACAAGTTCGCCGCGCTCACCAGGCCCGACAAATCTGCTTGGGGCGTCCAAATCAACAAAT
>JALVQN010000100.1 GCA_027025555.1 Desulfobacterales bacterium | reverse complement strand
CCCGATGCCGCCAAGTGGGTCTTCAAGATCCGCAAAGGCATCGAATTCCACAATGGAAAGACCCTGGATGCCCTGGACGTGGTGGACTCCATCAACCACCACCGGGGGAAGGATTCCAAATCCGCCGCCAAGGGGATTGTGGACCCCATCAAGGAGGTCAAGGCCGACGGCAAGGATACCGTGGTCTTTATCCTGGACGGGGGCAACGCCGACTTTCCCTTCATCCTGGCCGACTACCATTTGACCATCCAGCCGGCGGGCACCAAAGGCGCTGAATTTGAAAAGGGGATCGGCACCGGTGGATACATCCTGGTGACCCATGAACCGGGCGTGCGGGCCCTGGTGAAACGCAACCCCAATTACTGGAAGAAAGGGAAGGCCCATTTCGATGAGATCGAAACCATCAGCATCGCCGATTACAGCGCCCGGACCAATGCCCTGAAGACCGGCCGGGTGGACCACATCAACCGGTGTGACGTCAAGACCGTGCATCTGTTGAAAAAGGCCCCCGGGATCCAGATCGTCCGGATGACCGGGACCCGGCATTACACCTTTCCCATGAGGACCGATATGGCGCCCTTTGACAACAACGATGTGCGCCTGGCCCTGAAATACGCCATCAACCGCGAGGAAATGATGAAGTTGATCCTGCGCGGCTACGGCAGCCTGGGGAACGACCATCCCATTGCACCGGTGAACCGGTTCTATGCCGCGGATCTTCCCCAGCGCAAGTACGATCCGGACAAGGCCAAGTTTCATATGAAAAAAGCGGGGATTGCCGGACATACCTTCAAGCTGCACGCGGCGGACGCCGCCTTTGGCGGCGCCGTGGATGCCTCGGTGCTTTACAAGGAGCATGCCGCCAGGGCGGGGATCAAGATCGAGGTGGTCAAAGAGCCCAACGACGGTTACTGGAGCAATGTCTGGATGAAAAAGGCCTGGTGTGCCTGCTACTGGAGCGGACGGGCCACGGAAGACTGGATGTTTTCCACCGCCTATGCCGCCGATGCCAAGTGGAACGACACCTTCTGGAAACATGAGCGATTCAACAAGCTCCTCAAGGCCGCCCGGGCCGAACTGGACGAGGCCAAGCGCCGGGAGATGTACCGGGAATGTCAAAAGATCGTGCGGGACGAAGGCGGCGTGGTCATCCCCATCTTCGCCGATTGGGTCGAAGCCTCCAGCACCAAGCTCCGCCACGGGAAAAAGGTGGCCGGAAACTGGGAGCTGGATGGTCAGAAGTTGACGGAACGGTGGTGGTTCGCCTAGCGGCACGCCCTTTGGGGGGTGTGCAATACCCTTGGGCGTCCTTTCTTGATGCGCTCTTCCAAAGAAAGGGCGCCCGTTTGAACGAGCGGTTGTAAAAGATGCGATGAACACGATAGCGTCAATGGTCCTGAAGCGGATCGGGCTGGGCCTGATGACCCTGTTGATTATCTCCATGCTCATCTTTGTGGGGATTGAGGCGTTGCCCGGGGATTTGGCTGAGGCGGTCCTGGGCCAGAACGCCCTGCCGGAAACCGTGGCCTCGTTCCGCAAAGAATTGAAGCTCGACCTGCCGCCCCATGCCCGGTATTTTGCCTGGCTGGGCGATTTTATCCAGGGCGATTTCGGAAAATCCCTGGCAAACGGAAGGCCCATTGCCGAACTGATCGGCTGGCGCTTTGCCAACTCCCTTTTTCTGGCCGGCGCGGCCGCCGCCATCGCCGTACCGGTCGCCATTATTCTGGGGATTTTGGCTGCGGTTTACCGCAACACCCTTTTCGACCGGGTCATCTCCATGATCACCTTAAGCGCCATCTCCTTTCCGGAATTCTTTATAGCCTATATCCTCATTGCCCTTTTTTCCGTGCAGTTCACCCTTTTCCCCAGCATCGCCAACATCAACGTCCAGATGAACCTGGGGGAGAAGCTCTATGCCATTGTGTTGCCGTGTTTCACCCTCAGCATGGTGGTCATCGCCCACATGATGCGCCAGACACGGGCGGCCATCATCAATATTATGGCCAGCCCCTTCATCGAAATGGCCCGCTTGAAGGGGCTGAAACGCCTCCGGGTGACCGTCTTGCACGCCTTTCCCAATGCCCTTTCCCCGGTTATCAACGTGGTTGCCTTGAACCTGGCGTACCTGGTGGTGGGTGTGGTCATCGTGGAGGTGGTGTTCGTCTACCCCGGCCTGGGGCAGCTCCTGGTGGATTCGGTCTCCAAAAGGGACATCCCGGTGGTTCAGGCCAGCGGCCTCATCTTTGCGGCCACGTATATCGGGCTGAACCTTTTGGCCGATGTACTTTCCATCCTCAGCAATCCCAGGCTGAGAAATCCCAGATAAGGATCGGATGGATTCATGGCGGCGTTTCGGTTTCTCAGAGAATCTCCTTTAAGCGCCCGCATCGGGATGGCCATTGTCCTGATCAATATTGCCGCGGCGATCCTGGCTCCGGTGATCGCACCCCACGGTGAGAGCCAGGTGGTGGGAGATGTCTGGCTGCCCATGTCCCGAGACTTTCCCCTGGGCACGGATCAGCTGGGTCGGGATTTGCTGACCCGCCTCATCTACGGCGCGAGGAACACCATTGCCCTGGCCTTTTTGATCACCGCCCTTTCCTTTTTGATGGGATCCATCTGCGGGTTTCTGGCGGCCACCATCGGCAAATGGACGGATCAGGTCCTGAGCCGTCTGGTGGACATCCTGATGGCCTTTCCCACCCTCATCTTCGCATTGATGGTCCTTTCCGTGGTGGGGACCTCCATCACGGCGCTGGTGGTGGTGATTGCGCTTTTGGACTCCACGCGCGTCTTCCGGCTTTCCCGGGCCGTGGCCATGGATATCGGTGTCCTGGAATTTGTAGAAGCGGCCCGCCTGAGGGGGGAGGGGACCTGGTGGGTGATGACCCAGGAAATCCTGCCCAATGCGCTGCCGCCCCTGGTGGCGGAGTTCGGCTTGCGTTTTTGTTTTGTTTTTTTATTCATTGCGGCCCTCAGTTTTTTAGGGCTGGGCATCCAGCCGCCGGCCGCCGACTGGGGAGGCATGGTGCGGGAGAATGCCGGGGCCATCACGTTCGGTATCTTTACGCCCCTTTGGCCCGCCGGTGCCATCGCCTTTTTGACCGTGGGCGTGAATTTGATCGTGGATTGGTTCCTTCATGTGGCCAGCGGGTTAAAGGAGGGCTAGACCCCATTGCAAAGGTCCTTCAAAAGGGACAACCCGGCAAAAAGGGTGCGAACCCAGGGGAGCCTTTCAGGAAACGGGACGGGAAAAATGCCTCATTTGCTGAAGATTGAACATCTTTTTATCGAAGCCGAAAGCGATCAGAAGACCAAGCAGATCGTCAAAGGCATCCATTTGACCCTCCACCGGGGGGAGGTGCTGGGCCTCATCGGCGAATCCGGGGCGGGCAAATCGACCATCGGGCTTGCCGCCATGGGCTTCAGCCGGCAGGGATGCCGAATCGTTTCCGGCTCCATCGTCTTTGACGGGCAGGAGTTGTTCGGGGCCCCCCGAGAGGCGCTCCGGAAGATCTGGGGCGCGCGTATCGCCTATGTGGCGCAAAGTGCGGCGGCTTCCTTCAACCCCGCGCATCGCCTCATCAAACAGTATATGGAAGCCCCTCTCCAGCACGGTCTCATGTCTTCCGAGGAAGCCAAGGAGAACGCCGTTGACATGTACCGGCGCCTGTTGCTCCCGGATCCTGAAAAAATCGGCTACCGCTATCCCCACCAGGTCTCCGGGGGGCAGCTCCAGCGGGCAATGGTGGCCATGGCCATGAGCTGTCAGCCCGATATCATCGTCTTCGACGAGCCCACCACGGCCCTGGACGTGACCACCCAGGTGGAGGTGCTTGCGGCCATCAAATACATCACCACCCAGTTCCGCACCGCCGCCATCTATATCTCCCACGACTTGGCCGTGGTGGCCCAGCTTGCCGATCGCATCATGGTCCTGCGGTACGGCGAACTGGTGGAAGAAAACGATGCCCGTACGATGCTGGCCAACCCCCGCAAGGAATATACCCGGAAATTGTTATCGGTCCGGATGCTCAGGAAGACGAAGAATCTCTCTGACCAAAAAGATGACGTGATTTTGGATATCCAGGGGGTTACAGCCAGTTATACGGGCCAAAACAACGTGCTTGAAAATATCAATCTGACCATTCGAAAGGGGCGGAATGTGGCCCTGGTGGGCGAATCCGGAAGCGGCAAGAGCACGCTGGCCCGTGTGATTACCGGTCTACTCCCCCCCGTTCAGGGAAGAATCTTCTTCAAAGGGAAGGAACTCTCTCCGAACCTCAAATCGCGCAATCGGGAAGAACTGCAAAAACTGCAGATGATCTATCAGATGCCGGATACGGCGCTCAATCCCCGGCATCGGATCCGGAAGATCCTTGGAAGACCCCTCGAGTTTTATTTCGGCATGAACAGGAAACAACGGGAGGAACGGATCCGGGAGCTTTTAACCCAGATCGAGCTTCCCGAGTCCTTCATCGACCGCTTCCCCACCGAACTCTCCGGGGGCGAAAAACAAAGAATCTGCATTGCCCGGGCCCTGGCCGCCGAGCCCGAGCTCATCATCTGCGACGAGGTGACCTCTGCCCTGGATCAATTGGTGGCGGAAGGGATTTTACACCTGTTGCAGGGGTTGCAGGATCAACTTAAGGTCTCTTACCTCTTCATTACCCATGACCTGGCCACGGTGAAGGCCATCGCCGATGAAATCGTGGTGATGTTTCAGGGGCAAATCGTCGAACAGGGAACCAAAAAAGAGATCCTGACCCCTCCGCATCACGAGTATACCGAATTGCTCTTATCTTCCGTCCCGGAGATGGACCCGGACTGGCTGGACAACCTTTTGAAGGCAAGAAAGTCCGGCCGTGCCAAGATCAAGCCCCACGAAATCATTCCCCGGGGATCCCTCGAAAATCTCCCCCGTCCGGCCGGATAGCTCAGGCGATCAAAAGAGGCCCCGTCACGCGGCGGGATAGACCATCTTTCCCGTGAGGCTCAGGTCGTAGCCGGAAAGCGCCGCGTGACGGGGCCTCTTTTGATCGCCTGAGC
>JALVQN010000099.1 GCA_027025555.1 Desulfobacterales bacterium | reverse complement strand
CCATCTTCCTCCAAAAGATGCGTCCCGGAAATGCCGGGATAGCGCTCCCGTTCCCGGCCGCTTTCGCTGACAACGGCGAACTCGCCGCCCCGGCGGTTCATGACCACGTTCTTATTTTCCGCGTTCTTGACCACATTGAGGTCGATGAATTTGATGCGCCCTTCCACCCGCGCCTTGATATCCGCCTGTTCCACCCGCCGGCTGGCCGTGCCGCCGATATGAAACGTCCGCATGGTCAACTGGGTCCCGGGTTCGCCGATGGACTGGGCCGCCAGGATCCCCACCGCCTGTCCGATTTCGATGGGGCCCCCATGGCTCAAATCGCGGCCGTAACACTTGGCGCAGACCCCGAACTCGGATCTGCAGGTCAGGACCGATCGGATCTTCACCTTCGTGAGACCTGCCCCCTCCACGCGGTCCACGGCCTTTTCGTCGAGGACCTCCCCGGCCTTCACCAGGACTTCGTCGGTGAAGGGATCCCGGATATCCTCTATGGCCACCCGTCCCAGGATGCGTTCCGCCAGCCTTTGTATGATCTCGCCGCCTTCCATGAGGGGCTCCACCTCCACCCCCATCATGGTGCCGCAGTCCTCTTCCGAGACGCAACAGTCCTGGGCCACGTCGGCAAGACGCCGGGTGAGATACCCGGAGTTGGCCGTTTTCAAGGCGGTGTCCGCAAGGCCTTTCCGGGCGCCGTGGGTGGAAATGAAGTACTGGAGCACCGACAGCCCTTCACGGAAATTGGCCGTAATGGGGGTCTCGATGATTTCTCCGGAGGGTTTGGCCATCAGGCCCCGCATGCCGGCCAGCTGGCGCATCTGGTCCTTGCTCCCCCTGGCGCCGGAGTCGGCCATCATGTAAATGGGGTTGAAGCTTTCCTCCATGACGGGACTGCCGTTTTCATCCAGCACCGGATTGCCGTTTTCATCCAAAACCGGGGCCACCTTCATGGCTTCCATCATTTCATTGGCCACATCTTCCGTGGCCTTGGCCCAGATGTCCACCACCTTATTATACTTCTCTCCCTGGGTGATGAGTCCTTCGGTGTACTGCTTGTCAATCTCGGCCACCTGTTCTTCGGCTTTTTTGAGGATCTCCCACTTCTTGGGAGGCGTGATCATGTCGTCGATGGAGATGGAGAGCCCTCCATGTGTGGAATACCAGTATCCGATGTCCTTCAGCCGGTCCGAAAGAATTACCGTGGCCTTGGGGCCCAGATTGCGGTAGGCGTAATCCACCACCTCCCGGAGGGCCTTCTTGTCCATCACTTTGTTGATGGCTTCAAAGGGCATCTCCGGTCGCTTGTTAAGCACCTTGAAGATATGGAATCGCGTCTCGGATGCCAGGATGGGGCTGATCTCTCCGGGCGCCATGGCAAAGACCTTGTCCGTGTCGGACTCGGATATGGCAAAGATACGCACAAACTCATCCCGGACCAGCAATCCGCACAGGCCGTTTTGCTCCTGATCCGGGGCCGAGGAAAAGGCCTGGACCGCATCGGCAAAGTCCATTCCCCCCTCAAGGGCTTCCATGGCTTTTTGGGCCTGGGTTTCATCTTTGGTCTCGATGTGGCACAGCTCCATGATGCTGCTTTGGGGAATAATCTCCCACAAGAGGATTCGGCCTGTTGTGGTGTCCACCACCTCGCCTTCCATGCGCACCTTGATCTTGGCGTGCAGGTCCACGATGCCATTGTCGTATGCGCTCCGGACCTCTTCCGGGCTTGCGAACAGCCGCCCTTCGCCCTTGAGCCTCGGCACCGCCCGGGTCATGTAATAGATGCCCAACACGATATCCTGGGTGGGCACGATGATGGGGGACCCATTGGCCGGAGAAAGGATATTGTTGGTGGAGAGCATGAGGGCCCGGGCTTCGATCTGGGCTTCCACCGAGAGCGGGACATGAACGGCCATCTGGTCCCCGTCAAAATCGGCATTGAAGGCCGTGCATACCAGAGGATGGAGCTGAATGGCCTTCCCTTCGATGAGGATGGGCTCAAAGGCCTGAATACCCAGTCGATGAAGCGTGGGGGCCCGGTTCAGCATCACCGGATATTCCCGGACCACCTCATCCAGGGTGTCCCAAACTTCAGGGATCTCCTTTTCCACCATCTTCTTTGCGCTTTTAACGGTGGAGACCAGATTCTTCTGTTCCAAGCGATAGTACACGAAGGGTTTGAAGAGCTCCAGGGCCATCTTTTTGGGAAGTCCGCATTGATGCAACCTCAGATCCGGGCCGATGGTGATGACGGTCCGGCCAGAATAATCCACCCGCTTCCCGAGCAGGTTTTGACGGAAACGTCCCTGTTTCCCCTTCAGGGTGTCGCTCAAGGACTTTAAGGGGCGTTTGTTGGATCCCGTGATGACCCTCCCGTGACGGCCGTTGTCGAAGAGGACGTCCACCGCTTCCTGGAGCATCCGTTTTTCATTGCGGACGATGATCTCGGGGGCCTTGAGATCGATAAGCCGTTTCAGGCGATTGTTCCGGTTGATCACCCGGCGGTAGAGATCATTGAGGTCCGAGGTGGCGAAGCGTCCTCCCTCAAGAGGCACCAAGGGACGCAGGTCCGGCGGAAGAACCGGAATGACATCCATGATCATCCACACCGGATTGATCCCGCTGCGCCGGAAGGCGTCAACGATCTTGAGCCGCTTGGCCAATTTTTGGCGCTTGGCCGTGGAGTTGGTGGCAAGGATTTCGGCCCGGATCTCCTTGTAAAGGGCCTCCAGGTCCAGATTTTTCAAAAGCGCCTTGACCGCCTCGGCCCCGATACCGGCTTCAAATTTATCCCCATAGGCTTCCCGGGCCTCCCGATACTTTTCCTCGGACAGGAGTTGCCCCGCGGTCAGAGGGGTGCCCTTGGGATCCACCACAATGTGGTTGTCGAAGTAGAAGACCTTCTCCATGTTTTTCAGGGTCAGGTCCAAGAGGTTTCCGATCTTGCTGGGGAGACTCTTTAAAAACCAGATGTGGGCCACCGGCGTGGCCAGTTCGATGTGTCCCATTCGCTCCCGTCGGACCTTGGACTGAATGACTTCCACGCCACATTTCTCGCAGATCACGCCCCGGTGTTTCATGCGCTTGTACTTCCCGCAGTTGCACTCATAGTCCTTGGTGGGGCCGAAAATCTTGGCGCAAAAGAGGCCTTCCCGTTCAGGCTTGAAGGTTCGATAATTGATGGTCTCCGGCTTTTTAATTTCACCATGGGACCATTTCAGGATGTCGTCCGGTGAAGCCAGTGCAAGGCGCACTCCGACATACTGCTTCGGATTCTTGGGCTTGGCGAAAAAATCGTAGAGTATTTCCATGTCAGTTCTGACTCGTCTCCTCTTTTTCGATGAGCGTTACATCCAGACCCAGGCTCTTCAGTTCCATCATCAGTACCTTGAAGGATTCCGGCAAGCCGGGTTCGAGAACGTTTTGTCCTTTGACGATTTTCTCATACATCCGGGTCCGTCCCGCCATGTCGTCCGACTTCACCGTCAAAAATTCCTGGAGGGCGTAGGCCGCACCGTACGCCTCCATGGCCCAGACCTCCATTTCACCGAGGCGCTGTCCACCGAACTGGGCTTTCCCGCCGAGAGGCTGCTGGGTCACCAGTGAATACGGACCGATGGAACGGGCATGGATTTTATCGTCCACCAGGTGATGGAGTTTCATCATGTACATGGCCCCCACGGTGATTTTTTCATTGAACGGCTCCCCGGTCCGCCCGTCATACAGGGTCGCCTGCCCGCTGGTGGGGAACCCGGCCTCGGCGAGGAGGGCCTTGATCTCCTCCTCCTTGGCGCCGTCAAAGACCGGGGTGGCCATGTGGACGCCGTCCCTGTAATCCGCCACCAATTCCCCCAAGGCTTGATCGTCACACGCTTCGATGACCGCTTGCTGGGACGGGTCTTCAAAGATCTTTTTCATCTTCTGGCGAAGGGCATCGAGCCGCTTTTCTTCCAAAAGCCGGTTGAGCTGCTCGCCCAGGCCCTTGGCCGCCCATCCCAGATGGATCTCCAGGATCTGTCCCACATTCATGCGGGAGGGAACACCCAAGGGATTCAGGAGCATATCCACCGGCGTGCCGTCTTCAAAATAGGGCATGTCCTCCTGGGGGAGAATCCGGGAGACCACCCCTTTATTGCCGTGCCGGCCGGCCATCTTATCGCCCACGGAAAGCTTCCGCTTCATGGCCACGTAGACTTTGACCATCTTGATGACCCCGGGCGGAAGATCGTCTCCGGCCTCAAAGTGGCCGACCTGAGACTCAAATTCCTTCCGAAACGTTTCGCATTGGCCGCGATAGCCCTCCAGGAGCCCGTGGATCCTTTCGGTCAACGCCGCATCTTCCAAGACGATGCCTTCCAGCTGCGCCAGCGGAATGCCGGTGAGCGCTTCGGCGGTGACGGGGCTGCCCTTGGGGATCAAGACTTTCTTCCCCTTTTTAAGCGGCGCCGCAGTCTTTTTCCCCACCAAAAGGCTCTCGATCTGGGTGCGTACCACGTCCCCGGTGACCCGAATCTTGTCGTTGAGGTCTTTTTTGAGGGATTCAATCTCCATCTCCTCGATCATGCGCGTCCGTTCGTCCTTTTCCACGCCTCTTCTCAGGAAGACTTTGGCGTCAATGACCGTCCCTTCCACCCCCGGAGGCACCCGCAATGAGGTGTCCTTGACATCCCCCGCCTTTTCCCCGAAAATCGCCCGCAGGAGCTTTTCTTCGGGAGAGAGCTGGGTCTCCCCTTTTGGAGTGATCTTTCCCACCAGGATGTCTCCCTGGATGACTTCCGCCCCGATGCGGATGACGCCGCTTTCATCGAGATCTTTGAGGGCCTCCTCCCCCACATTCGGGATATCCCGGGTGATCTCTTCTTTCCCCAGTTTTGTATCCCTCGCGATCACCTCAAACTCTTCCACATGCACGGAGGTATATACGCCGTCCCGGACCAGCCGTTCACTCACCAGGATGGAGTCTTCGAAGTTGTAGCCGCCCCACGGCATGAAGGCCACCGTCACGTTTTTCCCCAAGGCCAGCTCCCCCTTTTCCGTTGCCGGCCCATCGGCGATGATCTCGCCGGCTTTGACACGCTGTCCCCGCTGGACGACGGGTCGATGGTTGAAACAGGTGTTCTGGTTGGAGCGCATGAACTTGGAAAGGTTGTAGACGGTGACAGGCGGCTGATTGCCATGGCCTGCTCCATCCACCGGATCATGTCTCAAGACGATCCTGGAGGCATCCACATCGTCCACCACACCATCCCGCTCCGCCACGATGGTGACACCGGAATCCTTGCCCACGACCCCCTCGATGCCGGTTCCCACCAGGGGCGCACTGTTGGTGAGCAGGGGAACCGCCTGGCGCTGCATGTTGGAACCCATCAGCGCCCGGTTGGCGTCATCGTTTTCCAAAAAGGGGATCAGGGAGGCGGAAACACTCACCAGCTGATTGGGGGAGACGTCCATCATTTCTATCTCCTCCCGTTTCACCATCATGAATTCACCGGCCACCCTCGAGGTGACCATTTTATTCACGTAACGCCCGTTGGCGTCCACGGGGGCATTGGCCTGGGCAATGGGATGCGATTTCTCCTCAAACGCGCTGAGAAACCGGACTTCCGGAAGCACCCGACTGTCTTTTACCAAACGGTACGGCGTTTCGATGAATCCAAAGTCATTGACCCGGGCATACGTGCTCAACGAGACGATGAGGCCGATGTTGGGACCTTCCGGTGTTTCAATGGGGCAGATCCGTCCATAGTGCGATGGATGGACGTCCCGCACCTCGAATCCGGCCCGTTCCCGTGTAAGCCCTCCAGGCCCCAGGGCACTCAACCGCCTTTTATGCGTGGTCTCTGAAAGGGGGTTGGTCTGGTCCATGAACTGGCTCAACTGGCTGGTCCCGAAGAACTCCTTGATCACGGCGGACACCGGCTTGGAGTTCACCAAATCGTGGGGCATGAGTGCATCCACCTCCTGGAGGCTCATCCGCTCTTTGATGGCCCGCTCCATGCGCACCAACCCGATGCGGTACTGGTTTTCCAAGAGTTCCCCCACGGCCCGGACCCGCCGGTTCCCAAGGTGGTCGATGTCGTCCACGGGACCCTGGGAATCCCGAAGCGCAATCAAGGTTTTCACGGTCAACAGGATGTCCTCTTTCCGGAGCGTGCGGACCCCCATCTCGGTTCGAATGCCCAAGCGGTGATTGATCTTCATGCGCCCCACACCGGACAGATCGTAGTAGGCGTTTTTGAAGAAGAGGTGGTCGATGAACTCCTGGGCCACTTCAGGCGTAGCCGGATTCCCCGGCCGAAGCCTCCTGTAGATCTCCACCAACGCTTCCTCGCGTGTCTCGAGCTTGTCCACCAGGAGGGTCTTTCTGATGGAATCGCTCGTTGTGGCGACATTCACCAGCAGCTCGAACTGATGGATACCGGCTTCTTTCAGCCGAGGCAAGATCTCCTCGGTGACAACATCGTTGGCCCTGGCAATGACCTCGCCGGTTTCCGGATGGGTGATGGTCCTGGCGAAGGGTCTGTCCAGGAGTTCATCCACACTGATCGGAACTTCTTTAATCTTGGACGCCTCCATCCGCTTCAGGACCCGCTGGGTGAACATGTAACCCTTTTTCAAAAGGACGTCGTTGGTTTTGGGATCCTTGATCTCCTTGGAAGCCCGCTGGCCCTTCAAAAACTGCGGCTGAAAGGTCTTGGTGATCTTCCTTCCCGATACGGTGATCGTTTCCCGCGGATAAAAATAGCTCAACAGGTCTTCGGTGGAGTATCCAAAGGCTTTGAGGAGATAGGTGACCGGAAATTTCCGCCGCCGGTCGATCCGCACATGAACGATGTCCTTGTGGTCAATCTCGAGGTCGATCCAAGACCCGCGCACCGGAATGATTCGTGAAGTGTAAATGATCTTCCCGCTGGAATGACTTTTCCCCCGATCATGGTCAAAAAAGACGCCGGAAGAACGGTGGAGCTGACTCACCACGACCCTTTCCGTACCATTGATGATAAAGGTTCCCTTATCCGTCATGAGGGGGATCGTGCCGAAATAAATCTCCTGTTCTTTGATATCCCGGATGCTGGAGGCGCCTGTTTCCTTGTCCACGTCGTACACCACCAGCCGCACCGTGATCCGCAGGGGCACTTCATAGGTCATCCCTCGATGGATGCATTCCTCCACAGAGTGCTTCACTTCTCCGAAACGGTAGGATACGAATTCCAGGGAGGCGCTTCCCGTGAAGTCTTTTATGGAAAAAACCGATTTGAATACCCCCTGGAGGCCGATATCTTCTCGGCTTTCAGGGGGTACGTCCATTTGAAGGAACCGGCGATAGGACTCCCTCTGCATCCCGATCAAATCCGGGATTTCAATGATTTGCCGGATTTTTCCGAAATTTTTTCGCATCCGTTTGTTCGCCAATGGCCTTGACAACATGGCAGCTCCGTCTTGAAATCCTCAAAAAATGGAAATCCCAAATGGCACAGGTCGTTTTGCACTTGCTTTACTTGACTTCAACCTGAGCCCCTGCTGCCTCCAGCTGCTCTTTGATCTTTTCGGCTTCATCCTTGGGAACCCCTTCCTTCACCGCCTTCGGGGCTTCATCCACCAGGGTCTTGGCCTCCTTGAGGCCCAATCCTGTAATGGCCCGGACCTCTTTGATGACCTGAATCTTCTTGTCCCCCGGTGCGGTAAGGATCACATCGAACTCGGTTTTTTCTTCTTGGGCCGGTGCATCGCCGGCCTGGGCCGGTGCCGCACCCATGACCGCCATGGGCGCTGTCGCGGAGACACCAAATTTCTCCTCAAGCTCTTTTACGAACTCGGAAAGTTCGAGTACAGACATGTTTGCAATAAATTCAATAACATCGTCTTTGGTTAGATCCGCCATGGTATTCCTCCATCAGGTATTTTTTTCTTTTGGGTTCAAAAGATCAGGCCGCCTCTTTTTGAGAGCGGATGGCATTGAGCGCGTTGAGCAATCTCACGGGCACCTCATTGAGGGCTCTGACCAGGGCCGTCGGGACGCCCTTCAAAACGCCAAGAGCCTGCGCCAGCAAGACTTCCTGTCCCGGAAGCGCCGCCAACGCCTTGATATCATCGATATGGATCACCTTGCCTTCCAGCATGCCGACCTTGATTTCCAGGCTTTCGTTCTGGGCTGAAAAGCTGCTCAAAATCTTTGCCGGCGCCACCGGATCCTCATAGGACAATGCCACCGCATTGGGCCCTTTGAAATGGTCTTTGATCAGGGCCACCCGCGTATCCTCGGCAGCGCGGATGAACAGGGTGTTCTTGGCCACACGATACTCGATCCCCGCCTCTTTGAGCTTCTTCCGCAACGCATTGATTGCCGCCACATCGAGGCCTTTGTAATCGGTGACGATGACCACCTTGGCTTTGTCAAATCGATCCTTGAGAGCCGCAACAATCTGTTTCTTCTCTTCTAGCTTCACAAAGAAAAATACCTCCTTTCCCATCCCGGCAAAGCCGGAGGCATTTCCCCGTTGTCATCAACCGCTCGGCGTGCAGTGCCCTTCGGGCCCTGGTGTGGTCGCCTTCCCATTTATGCGCTTGTCTTTCTGTCTCGGCAGGCTGTCCAAGCAATTAAACACAACGTCGTGTACCTACAGTCTTTGACAGGGATGCTATTCTTGGTGGGTGATACGACAGGAGGATCCTTTCCGGGCCGAGAGGGCTCCGGTATCGATCCCTATCCGGCTCACCTCATTGTTTGATCAAATCTTTCACATAAGCCGTGTCGATCTTAATGCCCGGACCCATGGTTGTCGATACGGCGATACCCTTAAGATAGGTCCCTTTGCTGGAAGACGGTTTCAGGCGAAGAATGGTTTCCATGAACGCCCCGATATTTTCAACGATCTTTTCGGCGCCGAAGGAAACCTTGCCCACGGGCGTGTGAACGATGCCCGCCTTCTCCACCCTGAAGTCGATCTTTCCGGCCTTCAGCTCCTTCACCGCCTTGGCCACGTCAAAGGTGACGGTCCCGGTTTTGGCGTTGGGCATGAGTCCCCTGGGGCCCAGAAGCCTGCCCAGCTTACCAACGGCGCCCATCATATCGGGTGTTGCCACGGCCTTGTCGAACCCGAGCCAACCGCCGACGATCTTTTCGATGAGGTCGTCATTGCCCACAAAGTCGGCGCCGGCGTCGAGGGCTTCTTTCTCCTTTTCCCCTTTGGCAAAAACCAGGACTTTCACCTCCCGGCCCAACCCATTGGGTAAAACCACCGTCCCGCGGACCATCTGGTCCGCATGCCTGGGATCCACACCCAGACGCACGGCCAAATCCACTGTTTCATCGAATTTGACGTATGAAGCGTCGATGGCCAATTGCACCGCATCGGCAAAACCGTATCTTGCATTGGAATCGATCTTCTTGGCCGCCTCTTTGTATTTTTTCCCCCTTTTCGGCATTGTCTTCAGTATGCTCCTTTTCTAAACCACCTCTATGCCCATGCTCCTTGCCGTTCCTTCGATGATCCGACAAGCCGCATTCAGGTCATCCGCATTCAGGTCGACCATTTTCTGTTTGGCGATTTCTTCCACCTGCTTCCGGGTCACCTTCCCCACCCGGTCCCTTTTGGGATCCCCGGAACCCTTGGCGATTTTTGCCGCCTTTTTCAAAAGGACGGAGGCCGGAGGTGTCTTTGTGATAAAAGTAAACGATCGGTCCTGGTATACCGTAATCACCGCGGGGATGATCATCCCTTCATCCTTTGCGGTCCTTGCGTTAAAGGCCTTGCAGAAATCCATAATATTCACACCGTGCTGCCCCAGGGCCGGTCCGATGGGGGGCGACGGGTTGGCCTTTCCGGCTTCCACTTGTAATTTAATCTGGGCGATAATTTTCTTTGCCATTGTTTTTTCGCTCTCCGTCTCTTCCTATTGGCACTCCCTTACGAAACGCTTTTCCCTTAGAGTTTGGTGACCTGGACAAAATCCAACTCCACCGGGGTCGCCCGGCCAAAGATACTGACAAGCACCCGGATCTTCCCTTTTTCCTGATTGACTTCTTCCACGACGCCGTTGAAATTGGTGAAGGGCCCGTCAATGACCCGAATTTCATCCCCTGCCTCGAAGAAGAACTTGGGCTTGGGCTTGAGTTTTCCGTCCTCCATCCGGTTCAAGATGGCTTCGGCTTCTTCGTCTGTGATGGGCGTGGGTCTTTCCCTGCCGCCCAAAAATCCGGTCACCTTTGCGGTATCGTTCACAAGATGCCATGTCTCGTCGTTGAGGTCCATCCGGATCAGAATGTATCCGGGATAAAACTTCCGGGAAGAAGTTTTCCGCTTTCCTTTGACAAGCTCCACGATCTGCTCAGTGGGCACCACGATCTCCGAAAATTTATCGGCATGGGGCGAGGCGGCAATACGTTCTTCGAGCGACGCTTTCACCTTGTTTTCAAAGCCCGAATAAACATGGACGATATACCATTTGAAGGCCATGCGCCACGACTCCTTACCTGATGACCACGCGAATAAGACTGGACAAAATGAAGTCCACCACGCCGAGGAAAAGGGAAATTACGATGACCAAGACAATCACCACCGCCGTGGAACCCAGAGTTTGTTTCCTGGACGGCCAGGCCACCTTCTTGAGTTCAATTTTGACCTCTCTGAGAAATTGAAGGCTCTTGGTGATGAAGTTGTCTTTCCCAAGACCGGCCTTTAAAGGGGCGACAGCGGTTTGCGCGGCACCGGCGGCCCGGTTTCCGCCGCCCTGGGTCTTCATCGGGGAAAACAAGGGCTTCTTCATGCCTTCGGGCGCCCTTTCAGAAAGCGCCCGCCGGCCTTCAGCCCTGGCCTTTTTAGTCTTTTGTTTGGAAGTCTGTTTTTTCCTGATTAAACGCCCCATATCGCCCCTAAAAGGAAATAGCTCAAGGAACCGCCGTTCTCGACACTGGAAGAAACGGATCCTTAAGCTATCCGATCGTTACATGTGGTTTGGCAGGCCAGGAGGGATTCGAACCCCCAACACCCGGATTTGGAGTCCGATGCTCTACCGTTAGAGCTACTGGCCTGCATGCATACTGTGCCCGGCCCGACTCGAGGGCTTTTTGTATCATTTGATTTCTTTATGCCTCGTATGTTTCCCGCAAAACCGACAGTATTTTGAAAGTTCGAGCTTGTCCGGAGTCGTCCGCTTATTCTTCAGGGTCGTATAATTTCTTCGCTTGCACTGGCTGCATGCAAGGGTAACGATCACTCTCACCGATTTGCTCCTTCACCCTTATTCCATGATTTCGCTGACGACGCCGGCGCCCACGGTGCGACCCCCCTCGCGAATCGCAAACCGAAGCTCCTTCTCCATGGCAATGGGCGTGATCAGCTCCGCCTCAATCGCTACGTTGTCCCCGGGCATCACCATCTCCACCCCCTCAGGCAACGTCAACGTCCCCGTTACATCCGTCGTCCGAAAATAAAACTGAGGCCGATACCCCGAAAAAAACGGCGTGTGACGACCCCCCTCCTCCTTGCTCAATACATAAACCTCCGCCTTGAACCGCTTGTACGGCTTGATCGAACCCGGGACCGCAACCACCTGACCCCGCTCCACTTCCTCTCGCTTCGTCCCCCGTAACAATAACCCCACATTGTCCCCAGCACGACCCTCATCCAATAACTTCCGAAACATCTCAACACCCGTACATACCGTCTTCGCCGTGGGCCGAATCCCAACAATCTCCACCTCATCCCCAACCTTGATCACACCACGCTCCACACGACCCGTTACCACCGTCCCCCGACCCGATATGCTGAATACATCCTCAATCGGCATCAAAAACGGCTTGTCTATGTCACGCTTGGGCTCCGGTATGTAACTGTCTATCGCATCCATTAACTCAAATATACACTTGACTTCCTCACTCTCAGGATCGTCCGACTCCAACGCCTTCAATGCACTCCCACGAATGATCGGCGTCTCATCCCCCGAAAACTCATACTTGTCCAATAACTCCCTTAACTCCAACTCCACCAACTCTATCAACTCCGGATCATCCACCATGTCACACTTGTTCAAAAACACCACAATCCGAGGAACCCCCACCTGACGCGCCAATAATATGTGCTCCCGCGTCTGCGGCATCGGACCATCATCCGCACCCACAACCAATATCGCACCGTCCATCTGCGCCGCACCCGTAATCATGTTCTTGATGTAATCCGCATGCCCAGGACAATCCACATGCGCATAATGCCGCTTCTCCGTCTCATACTCCACATGCGCCGTCGCAATCGTAATCCCACGCGCCTTCTCCTCAGGCGCCTTGTCTATCTGATCAAACGGCACAAACTCCGCCATCCCACGCTTGGCCATGTGCTTCGTAATCGCCGCCGTCAACGTCGTCTTACCATGATCAATATGACCAATCGTACCTACATTCACATGCGGCTTCGTCCGCTCAAACTTCTGCTTCGCCATCTCATCGTCCTCCCTAGCGTGTTGCTTTACCAGCGGTAATGGGCAAACGCCTTGTTGGCTTCGGCCATTTTATGGGTGTCTTCTTTCTTTTTGACCGATGCCCCTCTTTGGTTCGCCGCATCCAAGAGTTCTCCCGCCAACTTCCTGGCCATTCCCTTTTCGGACCGCTGCCGGGCATACCCGATGATCCATCGGACTCCCAGGGCTGTGCGTCTCGATGGGCGGACTTCCGTCGGTACCTGGTAGGTCGAGCCGCCGACCCTGCGGGATTTTACCTCAATGACCGGTTTGACGTTCTCAAGAGCCTGCTCGAAAACTTTGATGGGGGAGTCATTCACCTTTTTCTCAATAATATCGAAGGCGTTGTAGAGCACCGACTCGGCGACCCGTTTCTTTCCATCCTTCATCAGCGCATTGATGAATCGCGCCACAAGCTTGCTGTCGTATTTGGGATCGGCAACGATGTCCCTTACCGGAACTTCTCTTCTCCTGGGCATATGCGCGTCCTACCTGTTTCTTTTCTCGGTTAGCCTAAAAACCCTTTCTTTGCATCGCATTACTTGGGTTTCTTGGCGCCATACTTGGATCGACCCTTTTTCCGGTCTTCGACGCCGAGGGTGTCCAGGGTTCCCCGGATGATGTGATATCGAACCCCCGGGAGGTCCTTGACCCGCCCCCCACGGACCAAAACCACAGAGTGTTCCTGGAGATTGTGTCCGATACCCGGAATATAGGCGGTGACTTCGATACCACTTGTCAACCGGACCCGCGCCACTTTTCTCAACGCCGAATTGGGTTTTTTCGGCGTCGAGGTATAGACACGGGTGCATACCCCCCGCTTCTGGGGCGCGCCTTTGAGCGCAGGCGTCGTGACCTTCTTTCTCGCCCGCTTTCGACCTTTTCGGATCAACTGGTTGATGGTCGGCATACCCTTCCTTTCAGCATCGATTAAAATCCGGCACGCCCGCGATTTCGGCACCCTTGCGACCGTACCGGATTGTCTTAGAACTTGAGTTATAAAAGTTTTAAACTATCTCTTTCTTTATTTATTGTCAAGCGCTTTTCTGAATTCAACGTGCATTTCTGAACGTTTTATTCCGCCAAAATTTCCAGTTGAAGGGGCACGTCACTGTAGTCGGGGAACCCGGTCCCGGCCGGGATCAGGCGCCCCATGATCACGTTTTCCTTGAGACCGCGAAGATGGTCCACCACACCGGCAATGCTGGCATCCGTCAAGACCTTTGTGGTCTCCTGGAAGGATGCGGCTGAAATAAAGCTGTCCGTACTCAAGGAGGCCTTGGTCACCCCCAGGATGAGGGGCTCGGCAACGGCCGGTTTTCCCCCCTTGGCGGTCACCTCTTTATTGACCCGTTCAAAATGCATCCGATCCACGTTTTCTTCGGGAATGAAGTCGGTATCCCCCACATCCACCACTTTCACGCGTTTCATCATCTGCCGCACGATCACTTCGATGTGCTTGTCATTGATACGGACGCCCTGCAGCCGGTACACTTCCTGGACTTCATCCACCAGGTACCGGGCCAACGCCACTTCGCCTTTGATATTCAGAATGTCCTGGGGAACCGCCGCACCGCTGATGAGCTGTTCTCCGGCGCGTACATAATCCCCTTCATAGACATTGATATGCTTTCCCCGGGGAATCAGGTACTCCTTCTTGTCCCCCGCATCCACCGGCGTGACGGTGATCTTTTGTTTGCCTTTCTTGATATCCTTGGACACCGAAACATACCCGTCGATCTCGCTTAAAATGGCCGTATCTTTGGGTTTCCTGACCTCGAAGAGCTCGGCCACCCGGGGCAGACCGCCGGTAATATCCTTGGTCTTTGTGGTGGCCCTGGGCAGCTTGGCGATCACGTCCCCGGCTTTTACGCTGTCGCCCTCTTCCACCAGCAAGATGGCATTGACCGGAAGAAAATACCGGGCCAGACCCGAAGATTTGGGGAGCCTTGCCGTTTTGCCGGAGGCGTCTTGGATGGAGATTCTCGGTCGCACGTCGGGGTCTTTGGTTTCGATGCTGGTCCGGCTCGACTTTCCAGTGACCGGATCCACCTTTTCCTGCAGCGTCTTTCCGGGGACGATATCCCCGAACTTGACGGTGCCCTCCACTTCGGTGATGATGGGGGTGGTGAAAGGATCCCAGACCGCCAGGAGATCCCCCGATTGCACCGTCTGGCCATCTTCCACCAAAAGATGCGTCCCGTAAATGACGGG
>JALVQN010000098.1 GCA_027025555.1 Desulfobacterales bacterium | reverse complement strand
TTCATGCGTGTGGACCAGGTGTGGATGATCCCGTTATTCGCGGGATTGGGGGTGCTGTTTGAGGGGGGGGTCCTTCTGGGGATGAGCGCCGCGATCAATCCGGGTTTTAAGATTCCCATGGCGGCGGCCGAGGTCATCGGGGTACAGGCGCTTTTAGCCTTTTTATCCGCACCGTTTCTATTGACGTTTTTCCGCCGGTGCCTGTGTGTGTGGGATCCGCCTGCCGACGGCACCGGGACGGAGACTCGGAAAAATCGATGGGGGACTATCTCAAGGGCATAGACATCGACTGGTTCAGGAACCGCGTGAGCCTGGGGATGCTCGTGGCGATCGTCGCCTTTGTGGTGATTTTGGCCAGGCTCTTTTACCTGCAGATCATCGAAGGGGAGACCTACCGGGCGCTTTCTGAAAACAACAGCATTCGCCTCCAGACGGTGGATCCTCCGCGCGGGTTGATTTTCGACGCACACGGGAAACTGCTCGTGGACAATCGCCCCGCATTCGACGTGACCCTTACACCCAAAGACGCCAGGCCCGTCCAGGCCGCCCTGGAAAGGCTTTCCCGATACGCCCCCATATCCTTTGATGCGTTGCAGTTGCAGATGATCCTGAGAAAAGGGCACCCGCCCTTTAAACCGCTTGTCATAAAACCGGATGTGGATCGGAATGTCTTGGCCGCCATCGAAGTCAGCCGGTTTGATCTGCCCGGGATCTCCATCGATGTCAAAACCCGCCGGCAGTATATCCACAACCGCTCCGCTGCCCATCTGTTGGGATATCTCGGGGAGGTCAACCTCGATGACCTTAAAAAGGCGGAAAACACCGGACTCCGGACAGGGGACCTGATTGGAAAGTTCGGCATTGAAAAGGCCTGCGATACCGTGCTGAGGGGCAAACGAGGGGGACGGCAGGTCCAGGTCAATGCCTCGGGGCAGGTCATGCGGGTGATCAAACAGGTGGATGCGGTGCCTGGAAAGAATCTCTTTCTCACCATCCACCATCGACTGCAACAACTGGCTGAAGCCCTGCTGAAGGATGCCGCAGGGGCGGTGGTGGCGATGGATCCGAATAACGGTCATGTTCTGGCGTTGGCCAGCAGCCCTTCTTTTGATCCGAATGCGTTTGTTTCGGGCATCTCCCGCGAAGCGTGGAACGCGCTGGTATCGAATCCGGACCATCCCATGGAAAACAAGGCCATCCAAGGCGAGTATCCCCCGGCCTCCACGTATAAGATCATCACCGCCATCGCCGGGCTGGAGGAGGGGGTGATTGATGAAAATACCACCTTTTTCTGCCCCGGATATTACCGCTTCGGGAACCGGAGTTACCGGTGTTGGAAAAAGGGCGGTCACGGGCACATGAATGTGGTAAAGGCCCTGACACAATCCTGTGACGTCTTTTTCTACCAGGTGGGTCAGCGCCTGGGTGTGGACCGACTCGCCAAGTGGGCACACCGGTTCGGTTTGGGATCGCCCACGGGTATCGATATCGAAAATGAGGCCGCGGGCCTGATTCCCACCGCGGCATGGAAGAAACGCAGGTATGGAATCCGCTGGCAAAAAGGGGAAACGCTTTCCATCGCCATCGGGCAGGGATACGACCTCGTGACCCCCCTTCAGCAGGCGGTCATGATTTCGGCCGTGGCCAACGGCGGAATCCGTTACAAACCCCTCCTCATCCGTTCAATCCAAAGTGCAGACGGCAAAGAAACCGCGGATTTTAAAAAAAACGTGGTGGATCGCATCCGGTTGCGCCGCCGAACACTTCAAATCGTTCGCAAGGCCCTGTTCAATGTGGTCAACACCCGCAAGGGGACGGCGTGGCGCAGCCGGGTGGAAGGACTGGACATCTGTGGGAAAACCGGTACCGCCCAGGTGGTGGGACGAAAAGAGAAAGGGACCGAAAAGGCGCCCGGGAACCGGTCGAAACACCTGAAGGATCACGCCTGGTTCGTGGCCTATGCGCCGGCCGAGGATCCCAGGATCGCTGTGGCGGTGCTCGTGGAGCATGGAGAACACGGATCGAGTGCGGCGGCACCCATCGCCAGGGAATTGATCCGGTATTATCTCAAGGCAGGCAATGGGGGGCCGCCCCCGGATCCCAAATATAAGACCCTTCGCCAAAGGCATTAGGACCTGAAAAATTTTTTCGGGGCTTTTTTCGGGCAAACCCCGGCTGCAACCATATAACATGCTCAGGTCAGGAAAAAAGGATGTTCGACAAGAGGCTGGTTAAGAATTTCAACTGGGCGTTGCTCGGGTTGACACTGCTTATCGGATGCTGCGGGCTCGTGGTATTGTACAGCTCGGACAGGCCGGGGGGGGCGGATGCCGTCCGCACCTTATTTTCAAAGCAACTGGTCTGGTTTGGTGCGGGCACGCTCTTGATGATCGGAAGTTTTCTGTTCAATTACAAACAGTTGGATCGTTGGGCCCACGCCATCTATGCCCTTTGCATCTTGCTTTTGATCGGGGTGTTTGTCCTTGGAAAGCACGCGGGGGGCGCACGCCGATGGATTGCAGTGGGGCCGATTTCCATCCAACCTTCAGAGATGACCAAGATCGCTGTCCTGATCGTTTTGGCCCGATATTATTCGAAGGTTGTCAGTGCGGAGGGCCTCACGTTTCGAAACCTGATTCCCCCCATGCTCTACACCCTGGTGCCCTTTGTATTGATTCTCAAGCAACCGGATCTGGGGACGGCCATGCTGATTCTCATCATCGCCGGCATCTTGACGCTCTTTGTGAAGATCAAACGGCGCACCCTCTTGGGCCTTTTGTCTTTCGCCGCGTTGAGTACCCCCTTGGTGTGGTACTTCTTGAAGGGGTATCAAAAACAGCGGATACTGACCTTTTTAAACCCGGAACGGGATCCTTTGGGGACCGGATACCACATCATCCAGTCCAAAATTGCCATCGGGTCCGGCATGATGTTCGGCAAAGGCTACCTGAAAGGCACCCAAAACGCCCTGTCCTTCCTCCCGGAACAGCACACCGATTTCATTTTCTCTGTTTTAGCCGAAGAATGGGGATTTGTCGGAACCTCCATCATGGTCTTGTTGTTTTTTTTGCTCATTATCCGGGGGCTGCAAGTGGCCTATGGGTGCCGGGATCCCTTCGGAACGATTCTGGCCGTGGGCCTGACGGCCATGCTCTTTTCACAGGTGGTCATCAATATCGCCATGGTGATGGGGCTCATGCCGGTGGTGGGGGTGCCGCTGCCGATGATCAGCTACGGGGGGTCCTCCATGGCGAGCGTGATGGTGAGCCTTGGGCTCCTCATGAACATCAGCATGAGACGTTTCATGGTGGAATGAATGAAACCGGATGGCGAGGGGTTCATGTGCCCATGGAAACATAAAATACATACTAAAAGAATAGGCAATCGAAAAAAATGAAAAAACCTTTGACAACGATTTCACTCGGATGCTATAGACCGCCCGAGCCAAGAGTCCATGAATGCCGTGATTTCATTTTTGGATCTGCCACAAGCTGAAATGGAGGCGTTCTCATGATTAAAATCGACGGTTCCCTTTTTATCCAAATCATCAATTTTATTTTCCTCATTTGGGCCCTCAATGTGGTGCTGTACAAGCCGGTGAGGAATATGATCCTAAAGCGTAAAGAAAAAATAGAAGGACTGGAGGAAAGTATCGAGGCCTTTGAAAGGGAAGCCCGGGAAAAAGAGAATCTTCTCACATCCAGCATCCGGGAAGCCCGGAACGAAGGCATGAAGGAAAAAGAGGCCCTGTTGGCCGAGGCGGCGGCCAAAGAAAAGGAAATTATCGAGCGGATCAACCAAAAGGCCAGGGAGGAACTGATGGCCCTGCGTGAAAAGATCGCACGGGATGCCCAAGCCGTGAGGGAGGCCCTGGAGAAGGAAGTGGGGAAATATGCGGAGGCGATAGCAGAGAAGATACTGGGGAGGGCGATTGAATGAACCTTTTGAAAAGATGCGGGCGACAAAAAAGGCGGAAAGGCGTGTGGGTCCCGATCCTGTGGGCCTGTATTTTGGTTTTCGCCTTTTCAGGAGTCCTTTTCGCGACTTCTGAAGGAGGACATGGGGGGGAAGCGGCGCCTAAAGGGTGGGTGGCAACCGACACATATCGGGTCATGAACTTCGCGGTCTTGGCCATCGCCCTCTTTTTCGTGTTGCGCAAACCGCTATCCCAGGCACTGAATGACCGGGTCAAGGGAATCAAGGCGCAACTCGAAGAGCTCGAGCAAAAGAAAAAAGCCGCCGAACAGGCCCTTGAAGAGTATGACAGGAAACTGGCCCGCTTGGAAAAAGAGGCCGAAGAGATCATTCAACGGTATAAGCAGCAAGGGGAGGAATCCAAGAAAAGAATCCTCAAAGAGGCCGAGGCCGCTGCCGAAAAGCTTCAGGAACAGGCCCGGCGGAACATGGAATTCGAGTTAAAGGAAGCGTCCGCCGCCCTGCAATCCGAAATCCTGGAACAGGCGCTGGCCAAAGCCGAGTCCATGATTCAAAGCAAGATCACAGCCAAGGACCAGGAGCGGCTGCTCGATGAATATTTGACCAAGGTGGAGGCGAAGTGAAAAATCTGGCAATAGCACGGCGGTATGCCAAGGCACTCCTTTTGATCGGAAAAGAGGACGGCCAGACGGAAACCTATCGTCAGGAGCTTGAAAAGATGGCCGACCTCGTTGGCAGCGAAAAGATCCTGGAAAGCGCGATCACCAACCCGCTGTACGATGCGGCGGATCGCAGAAAGGTCCTTGAAACGGTCATTGAAAGACTGGGGCTTTCCAGGGTAATGGCATCCTTCCTCTTGTTTCTGTTTGACAAGCGGAGGATTGGTTTTCTATGGGATATCAACACCTTTTACCAGAAAATGGCGGATGAGATGAAGGGGATCGCCCGGGCGAGTGTGGTTTCGGCTGTGGCCCTGACCAAGGATGCCGAAGAAAAGATCCAGGCCACCTTGTCCAAATTGACCGGCAAGACCGTCATTCTGGAAAAGGAAGTGGACCCCGCCTTGATCGGCGGTGTTGTGACCCGGGTGGGCGATCTTGTTCTGGATGGCAGTATAAGGACACAGTTGTTCAATATGAGAGAAACTTTGAAAAGGGGTGAGAGGGTCTGATGGAATTACGAGCTGAAGAAATTAGTCAGATCATTAAGGAACAGATCACGGATTTCGACAAGAAGGTGGAACTGAGCGAGACCGGAACTGTTCTGTCGGTGGGGGACGGCATCGCCAGGGTCTATGGCCTGGAGAAGGTCATGGCCTTGGAATTGGTTGAATTTCCGGGAAAAATCCTGGGGCTGGTGCTCAACCTGGAAGAGGACAATGTGGGTGTGGCCATCATGGGAGAGGATATCCACATCAAGGAAGGGGATATCGTCAAGCGAACGGGCCGCATCGCCCAGGTCCCGGTGGGGGAGGCCGTCCTGGGACGGGTGGTCTCGGCCGTGGGGGAACCCTTGGATGGCAAAGGGCCCGTCGAGGCCCAGGATTACCGCCGGGTGGAAATGGTGGCGCCGGGCGTCATTGCCCGGAAGAGTGTCCATGAGCCGTGTTACACCGGTCTCAAAGCCATCGACGCCATGACCCCCGTGGGCAGGGGGCAGCGCGAACTGATCATCGGGGACCGGCAGATCGGAAAGACGGCCATCGCCGTGGATGCCATCCTGGCCCAAAAGGACACGGACATCTACTGCATCTATGTGGCGTGCGGCCAGAAGAAATCGACGGTGGCCCAGGTGCATGCGGTCTTGGAGAAATACGGCGCCATGGAGTACACCACCATCGTGGCGGCCTGTGCCAGCGATCCCGCCACGCTCCAGTACATCGCCCCGTATGCGGGGTGTGCCATGGGAGAATATTTCCGGGACAAGGGACAGCATGCCCTGATCATTTATGACGATCTCTCCAAACAGGCGGCGGCCTATCGTCAGGTCTCGTTGTTACTTCGGCGTCCCCCGGGGCGGGAGGCCTACCCGGGCGACATTTTCTACAACCATTCCCGGTTGCTGGAACGCGCGGCCAAACTCAACGATGAGCTGGGCGCAGGGTCCCTGACCGCACTTCCCATCATCGAGACCCAGGCCGGCGACGTTTCCGCCTACATTCCCACCAACGTCATCTCCATTACGGACGGACAGATTTATTTGGAGCCCGGGCTCTTTTTTGCCGGTGTGCGGCCCGCCGTGAACGTGGGGCTTTCCGTTTCCCGGGTGGGGGGAAGCGCCCAGGTCAAGGCCATGAAACAGGTGGCCGGGACGCTCCGGCTCGACCTGGCCCAGTATCGGGAGCTGGAAGCCTTTGCCGCTTTCGGGAGCGATCTGGACAAGGCGACGCAACGGCAGCTGACCCGGGGCCAGAGGCTGGTGGAAATTTTGAAGCAGCCCCAGTACCAGCCGCTTTCCATGGAAAAACAGGTCTCGATTCTGTACGCCGGAACCCGCGGCTTTCTGGACGAGTTGCCGGTGGATGTCCTGGCAAAGTACGAAGCCGGTCTTTATAAGTTCATCGAGGAGCGCTATCCCCAAATCTTTTCGGAACTCCAAGAAAAGAAAGAGATCACCGAAGCGCTTGATGCCCTGATGCAAAAGGCCTTTACAGAATACGGGGAAGAGTTCAAGGATACCATCAAGTAGCTTGCGGGCATCCGGAAAATGAACGGGACCGTAGGCCTGAAATGGACCTTCAAGGGGTAACAGATAGGAACCGATTCGTATGGCAAAGCTTAAAGAAGTCAAAAATAAAATCGCAGCGGTAACGAAAACCCGGCAAATCACCAAAGCCATGAACATGGTTGCTGCGTCGAGGCTTCGTGGGGCCCAGAGCGCCATGGAGGCCTTCCGGCCCTACGCGAGCAAGTTCGCCGAGGTTTTGGGCAGCCTTGCGGAAAGGGCCGGGGAGGGTGTCAGCAGCCCCTTGATTGTTCCCCGCGACGAGGTGAAGAAAGTTCATGTGGTATTGTGTACTTCCGACCGGGGGCTTTGCGGCGGGTTCAACACCAACCTGATCACCAAAGCAGAAACCTTTGCCAGGGAGAAAACCGAAGCGGGCATGGAGGTTTCATTCACCAGTTTCGGAAAAAAGGGGCGCAACTGGTGCCAGAAGGCGGGATTTTCCATTGTCAAAGACTATGTGGGGATTGTGGGGGCGCGGTTCGGCTTCAATGTGGCCACCGTTTCCAGCAATGAACTCATCAACGGGTTTCTCCAGCACGACTATGACGAAGTATATCTCATCTATGCCGAGTTTATCAGCATGGCCCGCCAGAACCCCAAGATCAAGCAATTGCTCCCCATTCCACCCCTCCAATCCGAAGAAACAGCGGAGGAGACCGGGGAGACCCCGTATCTGGCCGAACATATCTGTGAGCCGTCACCCGGCAAGGTCCTCGGGGACATGCTTCCCAGGAGCATTTCCGTGCAGTTGTACAGCGCCCTTCTGGAAACCTCGACCAGCGAGCATGCCGCGCGCATGGCCGCCATGGACAACGCCACCAAGGCGTGTAACGACATGATCGAGAATCTGACGCTGGCTTTCAACAAAGCACGTCAGGCGGCCATTACGGCGGAGTTGATGGATATCGTCGGCGGTGCCGAGGCGCTGAGAGGCTGACGTCGATAATTAACCTTTGTATAGCGTTTGACGGGAGGACTATCAATGGGAGAGAACATAGGCAAGATTGTGCAGGTGATGGGGCCTGTGGTGGACGTGGAGTTCGAACAAGGGAATCTGCCGACGATTTATACAGCGCTCACAATCACCAATCCGGCGATCGATGATACGCCGGACAACCTGGTGGTGGAGGTGGCCCAGCATCTGGGTGACAATGTGGTGCGGACCATTGCCATGGACGTCACGGACGGGTTGGTCCGCGGTCAGGCGGTGAAAGACACCGGCAAACCCATCATGATGCCGGTGGGCGAAGCCGGCCTGGGCCGGGTCCTCAACGTGGTGGGCCGCCCCGTGGACGGCCTGGGTCCGGTCAGCATGGAAAAGACGATGCCCATTCACCGTGAAGCCCCCAAGTTTACAGAGCAAGACACCACTGTCCGTGTTCTCGAGACGGGTGTCAAGGTCATCGATCTTTTGGTGCCGTTCCCCCGGGGCGGTAAGATGGGGATGTTCGGAGGTGCCGGCGTGGGGAAGACCGTCATCATGATGGAGATGGTCCACAATATCGCCATGCAGCACGGCGGCATTTCGGTTTTTGCCGGGGTGGGTGAGCGGACCCGCGAAGGCAATGACCTGTATCACGAGATGAAAGACTCGGGGGTCTTGCCCAAGGCGGCCCTGATTTACGGTCAGATGACGGAACCCCCCGGCGCCAGGGCCCGGGTCGCCCTGTCTGCCTTGACGGCCGCCGAATACTTCCGGGACGAAGAAGGCCAGGACGTCCTTATTTTCATCGACAATATTTTCCGATTCACCCAGGCCGGATCGGAGGTCTCGGCCCTTCTGGGACGCATGCCTTCCGCGGTGGGATACCAGCCGACCCTGGCCGTGGACCTGGGGGAACTCCAGGAGCGCATCACCTCCACGGACAAAGGATCCATCACGGCGGTCCAGTGTGTTTACGTCCCCGCGGACGACCTCACCGACCCGGCGCCGGCCACCACGTTCGCCCATCTCGATGGTACCGTGGTGCTGTCCCGCCAGATCGTGGAACTCGGCATCTATCCGGCCGTGGACCCCCTGGATTCCACCTCCCGGATTCTGGATGCCGCCTATATCGGGGATGAGCATTACCAGACCGCCCGACAGGTCCAGCAGATCCTCCAAAAATACAAGGAGCTCCAGGATATCATTGCCATTTTAGGGATGGAGGAGCTCTCCGACGAGGACAAGGTCACCGTGGCCCGGGCCCGGAAGATCCAGCGATTCTTGTCCCAGCCGTTCCACGTGGCGGAGGCCTTCACCAACAAACCGGGTGTCTATGTCAAGCTGGAGGATACGGTGAGAGGCTTCAAGGAGATCTGCGAGGGGAAACATGACGACATTCCGGAACAGGCATTCTACATGGTCGGCGGTATCGAGGAGGCAATCGAAAAGGCCCAACAGATGTCTGCAGAAAAGTAGCGTGAGGCAAATCGATGGCGGAAAAAACAATTCGACTGGAAGTGGTCACCCCTGAAAAGATCGTTGTGGATGAAGACGTGAAGATCGTCATGGCCCCCGGGGCGCTGGGGGAATTCGGCGTCCTTCCCGGCCATACCCCTTTTTTGACGACGTTGAAAATCGGATCGCTCCATTATCAGGATGCAGCGGGAACAGAACGCTTTGCCTTTGTCAGCGGCGGCTTCGCCGAAGCGCTTCCCGATAAAGTCACGATCCTGGCGGAATCGGCGGAAAGAAGCCGGGATATCGACGTGGAACGCGCCAAGCGGGCCCTTGAACGAGCGCAACAGCGTCTCGCCGAGAAGGGGAAGCGGGAGGATATCGATTTCATGAGGGCTCAGGCAGCCCTGGAGCGGGCCCTATACCGGCTGAGAATAACATCGGAAAAGACCCAGTGATAGTGACTGGATTCCCGCGCTTTTAAGATTTAAACGATATCCAGAAGAAAAACCTGAAAAGGGGTGGACCATGCATGTGGTTTGCCCCTTTTTCATGCGTGTTTAAGGAAGCCGCGTTGATGTCAGAACAAAGCGTCCGGGAAATAGAACCCCCCACAATCGCTGCCGTCATCCTGGCGGCCGGATTGGGGAAACGGATGAAATCGAAAAAGGCCAAGGTCCTCCACGAGATCCGGGGAGTACCGATGGTCCTGTACGTCATCCATGCCGCCCAGCAAGTGGCCGGCAGGAATGTGATTTGTGTCGTGGGCAATCAGGCCGAAGAGGTCAAAAGGACGGTACTGGCCCGGACCCGGGTCCTTTTTGCATTGCAAAAACGACAGCTGGGCACAGCCCATGCCGTACTTTCAGCCATGCCGTGTCTCCCCAAGGAGACCGAGGTGGTGATGATCCTTTCCGGGGATGTGCCCCTCTTGTCCGTGGCGACGTTGCGCGCCATGGCGGCCGACCATCTGGCATTTGACCGGGACCTCACCCTCCTCGGGGCTGAAATGGAAGATCCCACGGGATACGGCAGGATCCTTTTTGATGCCCATCGCAATGTCACCGCCGTGGTGGAGGAAGCAGACGCCGGAGCCCGGGAGAAACAGGTGAAGATCATCAACGCCGGCACTTACTGTGTCAGGCGTTCTTTTTTGGATGAAGCCCTTGGAGACATTCGGTCCGACAACGCCCAGGGAGAGTTTTATTTGACGGATATGATCGGCATCGCCTACCAGAGGCAAAGACGGGTAGGGGTGATGATCGGGAAGGACGCTTCTGAAGTCCTTGGGGTCAACACCCCCCAGGACCGAAGACGGGTGGAGGCGATCCTGGAACAGGAAAAAAGGAAATCTATTGACTTTACGGGATAAAAGCAGATATAAAGGTGCGGGTAGGATAAAAAGTCTGGTGCCGATACCCCTTGCAAAGCGCGTCTGTGCAAGTGTCACGGCAGGATGAGGTGAGCCATTGGAAACCAACAGCATTGCATCCCGGTTTGATGAGATTGAAAAACGGGTGGAACGCCTGGTGCAGGCCTTGAAAACGCTTGAGGCGGCCAACCTGGAGCTCAAGAATAAAAACAGGCAATTAGAGGAGGAACTTCAAGTCAAGACAGAAATGGAATCCCGGTATGAACAAGAAAGGGAGTCGATAAGGGCGAAGATCGATGGATTGCTCATGAAACTCGACGGGATTTCAGACGCGTCGCCGTAGCTTGTGGGAAAAAGGGAAGGATCGGAAGCGACTTTTTGTGGAACAGCTTGTAACAATAGAGATTTTTGGTCAAACGTATACTTTCAAATCCGAGTCTGAAACGGCTCGTGCTCAGGAAGTCGTTGATTTTTTGGTCAAGGAAGTGAGAAAGGTCGAAAATCAGCTCAAAGACCGAACCATGCACATATCCAACATGGCGATTCTCGTCCTCGCCGCATTGAATATTGTCAATGAATACTTTGAGTGCAAAAGGAAAAATGCCACCCTTCTTGAAAAGATCTCAAATCGTTCGGATCGGCTCATCCGCCTTCTTGAACGGCATGAGCCCCCTGACGATTTTGTGATTGTTCAAGCGGGAACCGAGTGTTAGTCCACTTCCTTTAGACCTGCCGATCCTTTTCCCACCGGGGCTTCATTGTCCATGGAAAAGCCCTTCCCCTCGTTTTCAAGTGCTTGAAACGGACCTGGTTGTACGAAAAGCGGGGAGCGGTTCCGCCTGAAGGCGTTTAAAAAATCCCCGCAAACGCATCGCGCCAAAACAGGCATCTTCATCGATGCGGTTTGGATCCAGGAGAGGAAAAATGAACGGACTTTATGTGATCATCGGATTCGTGGCCTTCGGTGCAGGGTTTGTCCTTGCTTATTTTCTCAGGGGCAGGTTGCTCGCCCAGAAGGAAAAAACGGCCAAGGACGACGCCAAAAGGATCATTCAGGAAGCCAATAAAAGGGCCCAGACGCTGATCAAGGAGGCCAAGATCGAGGCCAAGGATCGGCTTTTGAAGATCCGGTCGGATTTCGATTTGGAAACCAAGGAAATCCGGGTTGAATTGCAAAAAAGAGAGCAGCGTCTCCTCCAGAAGGAAGAAAACATCGATGCGAAGATGGAGCAGCTCGAACGGCGGGACCGGCAGATCCTTAAAAAGGAAAAGGCCCTGCTTCAAAAGGAAGAAGCCCTTGCAGAAAGTGAACGGCGCTACCAATCCTTGATCGAGGAACAAAAAGAGCAGCTCCAAAAAATTTCCGGGCTGACAGCGGAACAGGCCAAGGAGCTGCTGATCCGGGCCATGGAGAATGAAGCGCGTTATGAAGGGGCCAAGCTCATCAAGCGCATTGAAATGGAAACCAAGGAAGAGGCGGACAAAAAGGCCAAGAAGATCATCGCCACCGCCATCCAGCGGTACGCCAGCGACTATGTGGCCGAGCGGACCGTTTCCGTGGTGCCGCTTCCCAGCGATGAGATGAAGGGACGCATCATCGGCAGGGAAGGGCGGAACATCCGCGCCCTTGAAGCGGCCACCGGGATCGACCTGATCATCGACGATACCCCTGAGGCCGTGATCTTGTCGGGCTTCAACCCGGTGCGTCGGGAGATTGCCCGGTTGGCGCTGACACGCCTCATCGCAGACGGCCGGATCCATCCGGCCCGCATTGAAGACATGGTGAAAAAGGTGGGCCCGGAGGTGGATCAAGCCATCAAGGAAGCCGGGGAACAGGCGGCCTTCGATCTCGGCATTCACGGTATCCACAAGGAGCTGATCCGGTACATCGGGATGCTCAAGTTCAGGACCAGCTATTCCCAGAATGTCCTCCAGCACTCCATGGAGGTGGGGTTCCTCAACGGCATCATGGCGGCGGAGCTGGGGCTGAATCAGAAAACGGCCAAACGGATCGGATTGCTGCACGACATCGGAAAGGCCATCGACCATGAGGTGGAAGGCCCCCATGCGCTGATCGGATCCAAGCTGGCCAAAAAGTTCGGGGAAGCCCCCAAGGTGGTCCATGCCATTGCCGCCCACCACGAAGACGTTCAGCCCAACAGCGTTTACGCCGTCCTGGTCCAGGCCGCCGACGGATTGTCCGGGGCGCGGCCCGGGGCCAGGAAGGAACTGCTCGAAAATTATATCAAACGCATCGAAGACCTCGAAGCCATCGCCAACAGCTTCCCGGGGGTGGCCAGTTCTTATGCCATCCAGGCGGGACGGGAGCTTCGCATCATCGTGAAAAGCGGACGCCTTTCCGATGAAGACGTGGTGCTGTTGTGCCGGGATGTGGTGAAAAAGATCGAGGAGTCCATGACCTTTCCGGGGCAGATCAAGGTGACCGTCATCCGGGAAACCCGGGCCGTGGAGTACGCCAATAAATAAAAGGAGATCCCATGAGCCAGATCCTCCATGTACTCCAGGAAAGGGGCTTCATCGAGCAGAAGACCCACGAACGGGAACTGGAAACATACCTCAAAAGCGGGGAGGTCACGTGTTATATCGGTTTTGACCCCACCGCCAGCAGCCTTCATGTGGGAAGCCTGGTTCCCATCATGTCCTTGGCCCATATGCAGCGGGAGGGATGCCGCCCCATCGCGTTGGTGGGGGGCGGTACCGGCCTTGTGGGGGATCCCAGCGGCAAGACCGAGATGCGGAAGCTTCTCACCGAAGAGACCGTCCGCGCCAACGCGGCCAAGATCAAGAAGCAGCTTTCCCGGTTCCTGGATTTTGGGCAGGGAAAGGCCCTCATGCTCAATAATGCAGACTGGCTCGTCAAACTGATGTATATTCCTTTTTTAAGGGACATCGGCAGATATTTCAGCGTCAACCGGATGATCAAGGCCGAGAGCTGCCAGATGCGCCTTCAATCTGAAGAGGGCCTCAGTTTCATCGAGTTCAATTACATGATCCTTCAGGCCTATGATTTCCTTGTTCTTTTCGACAACTACGGCTGCCGGCTCCAAATGGGCGGGAGCGATCAGTGGGGCAATATTGTTGCGGGGATCGAACTGATTCGCAGGACGCGCCAGGCCCCGGCTTTCGGGATCACCTTTCCCTTGATCACCACCAGCAGCGGCGCCAAGATGGGAAAGACGGCCCGCGGAGCCGTGTGGTTGGATCCAGAGCGCACATCACCTTACGAATATTATCAGTATTGGATAAATACAGAAGACGCCGATGTGAGCCGGTTTCTGGCCTTGTTCACCTTCTTGCCCATGGAGGAGATCCGCGCTGTCAGGGCGCTGGAGGCCGAGCAACTGAACGCGGCCAAGGCGGTCCTGGCCTTTGAGGCCACGGGATTGGCCCACGGTCCGGAGGCGGCCCTGGACGCGTTTCATGCATCGGCCAGCGTATTCGGAGCCCCGGCTGTTCCCGACGGACTCTTGCCGTCCAGCGCCATCCCCAGGGGCGGGGCGGCCTCAGCCGGAGGCACCGTTCCCACGACCTTGATCGAGGCGCCTGAGTTGAAGAGAGGCATTCCTGCATTCAAATTGTTTCATGCGGTGGGCCTTGCGCCTTCCGGGAGCGCCGCCAGGAGGCTCATTGAACAGGGCGGCGCCTATCTGAACGGGAATCGGGTGCCGGTATTCGATGCCCTCATCTCGGAAAAGGACCTTGTAAAAGGGGAAATCCTTTTGCGGGCCGGCAAGAAAAAATTTCACAAAATTAAAATAAAAAGTTAATTTTTCTGTTGACAGCTCAAATCTGATTGGGTTATAAGGAGATCATTCAACAGACAGAGGGTGTCAAATTTGGGGCTTCCCTGAAAGAGCGGGAAGCCCCAAAATCTTCTTGACAAAAAAGTGCCTCTGAATTATTTTATGAACGTTCCCATTAAGGGAACGGGCCCGTTGGGGATGCTCAACGGGGCTTTGATCTTTGAAAACTAAATAGTGACGCCGAGTCGGGCTGAAAAAATCGCGATGCCTGGCCTTTCAGGCAAAGCGAAACGTTCAATTGGAGAGTTTGATCCTGGCTCAGAATGAACGCTGGCGGCGTGCTTAACACATGCAAGTCGCACGAGAACTCTTTAGCTTGCTAAAGATAGTAAAGTGGCGCACGGGTGAGTAACGCGTGGGTAATCTGCCTCCGAATCGGGGATAACCCCGCGAAAGCGGGGCTAATACCGGATAATGCCTCAAGGGCTCCGGTCTTTGAGGCCAAAGGTTGCCTCTACACGTAAGCTACCGTTTGGAGAGGAGCCCGCGTCCCATTAGCTTGTTGGTAGGGTAACGGCCTACCAAGGCGACGATGGGTAGCTGGTCTGAGAGGATGATCAGCCACACTGGAACTGACACACGGTCCAGACTCCTACGGGAGGCAGCA
>JALVQN010000097.1 GCA_027025555.1 Desulfobacterales bacterium | reverse complement strand
ACCTTATCCTTGGCATCCTGCGGTATTTTGTTTTCAAAACTGTGGTAGGGTGCAATGTCCACGACGCCTTCCTTCATCCCCTGGTCATAGATTCCGCCTTTGAAGGTGCCGTTCTTGACCTGTTTGACCACATTGACGACCAGCACGGGCACATTGTAGATGGTGCTGCATACCACTGTTTGGGGAGCAATGGCATTCTGATCCCAGGAGTCTCCGGTCGCCATGAGGCCCCGGCTCTGGGCGGCCTTGATCACCCCCGTGCCGGCCTGGTTGGCGATGTGGGAAAGTACATCGGCGCCCTGATCCGCCATGGCCAGGGCGGCTTCCTTTCCCTTGGCCACATCGGTAAAGGTCCCGATATAGGTTTCCAGCACCTTGATGCCGGGCTTGTAGGATTTGGCGCCCCGCTTATAGGCCTCCACCACCTTGATGATGGAGGGCTGCTCAACGCCGCCGACCATGCCGATGGTCCCCGTTTTGGTGACCGACGCCGCGATAATTCCCATGAGGTAGCCGGCCTCCTCGCATGCAATGCGGTAAGAGGCCACGTTGGTGGAGGAAGCATTGCCCTCGATGGCCACAAATTTGGTCTTGGGGAATTTTTTTCCGACGCGCACGGCCGGATCGCCATATTGAAACCCGTGCCCGATGACCAGGTCGTATCCCCGGGCGGCATATTCGGTGAAGGCCGCCTCGGAATCGGCCACCGAAACATGCTCGCTGTAGGCGGTTTCGATCCCATATTTCTTTTCAGCGTCTTTGAGCCCCTGGACCGCAACGGCGTTCCAGCCGCCATCATTGGCCGGGCCGGAAAGCAAAAGCGCCACCCGGATGGTCTTGGCCTGGCAGGGAACCGAGACCACCGCCAGCATCGCTGCAACAGCAAACATCAGACAAAGCGTCTTCCAGAATTTCATCTTCATTTTCCCTTTACCTCCTGTGTGAAATAATTGGTTTCCATCCATAAGCGGCCTTTTTCCCGCTGGGCTGTGTTCTGCGCGGGTTTCCGGCTGCGGCGCACTTAACGGCTGGAATGCCGGGAGGCCCGAAAGCCGGAAGGCTTACTTTAAGGATAAAATCCTTTTAGGCCTTCGAACCTTCTGGCATTCCAGCTTTCAGGCCGTTTTGGGCACATCATAGGCGGGATTGCCCTGGCGGATAACCCGGTCGCAGACTTTTTCAGCTTTCGCAAACAGGCTGCGCTGGTCAATGCCGGCAAAGCGTCCATCCTGATAGACCACCCTGCCGTTGATCATCGTGAGATCCACACCGCCGGTAACGCCCACCCGTGCCAGGAAATTGGCCGGGTCATGCACGGCACCGGCATATTCCAGCTTTCGGACGTCGATCAGGAAAAGATCAGCTGCCTTGCCCTTTTCAAGGCTGCCCAAATCGGGACGCCCGAGGATATCCGCTCCGCCGTTGGTGCACACCTTCAACAGCTCGTAGGGAGTCGGTGAGGCGCCGCGGCTTTTGGCGTAAAAGCTCTGCATCAAAAAGGCCATGCGCAGCGTATCCAGGAGACTGGACCCATCATTGGTGGCAGAGCCGTCCACTCCCAGGCTCAGACGCATGCCCTCCTTTTGCATGGCCGG
>JALVQN010000096.1 GCA_027025555.1 Desulfobacterales bacterium | reverse complement strand
CGTGCCGGGCGGACAGTTCCCGAAATTGCGCCAGGACTTCATCCGGAAGGTTGTCGTACATGACCTTGCGCTGGAAAAAGGGACCCGCCACGCCGCCTTCAAGATTATGGGCAATGGTGTCGATCAGAAATCCCACGTCGGTCCCGAGAATGTGAATTTTCATGGCGTCATCTTTTTCCGGCAAATAGGCCCGGGCCACCAGTTTGACCCGCCCATCCCCGAGCCGCCGGACCGCACCTACCTGGATCAGCTCATCCAGGACCGCCCGGAAGGGAATATCGCCGCTGTATCGACGCACCAGTTCACGGAACGTGGCACCATCGCCTTCAACGGCGAGTTCGGCAGGTTGACCCTCTGCATTGATGAAGGTCTTGTCCCGCCGCCACCCGGCGATGACCCGGGCGGCCCGGTTGTATTGCTCCGAACTGATCCGGTCGTCGGGCCCGCTCTGGGATAGCAGCCGCTTCACCTCCTTGCGGTTTAAACCCGTAATTACGGCGACCCGGGAGACCGTTTGCTTGCGCCCCTCAATGGCAAACTCCCGAAAGGCGATATCCACGAAAAGCCACTTGACAAAATCCATCAGTGTCCCGCAGGAGATGCCATTGCGCAGCAGGATTCGAATGAGGGGCCGCAAAATCCGGTTCAGCGCCGCAAACAGGGCCTGTCTTTTATCGATGCTCATGGTGGCCATGTCTGAAGTTGTCCGGTATCCGGCTTTGAACCCAAAAAGCCATCCGGCCATGTTTTTGGGAAATATTTCCCAAATTTTTGAACGCCTGTCAAACATTTTTTAAAAAAATCACCGGTACCGATCATTCTTACCCGCACCGCAACGCCGCACAACGGCAAAAAGTTTTTTCGTTGCGGGTGCATATTTTGCTTGCTAACCGGTGCAATAGCGGTTACTATGGGATCAACATATTGAATGCCGCTTGAAAAGCGCCTCGCAGATACTTTTTCGTTGCCCTTCCGCCTTCACGTTATCCACCTCAGACTGCCATTCGAAACAGTTTCTGCTATGCCGCCGGCCCACTCAACAACCCAACTAAAAGGAGATCTTTAAATGAAACTAGCGCAAACGGGAGACACCGTAAAAATTCATTACACCGGCAAGCTGACGGATCAAAGCGTGTTTGATTCTTCGGTGAATCGCGAACCCCTTGAATTTACCATCGGTGAATCGGGAATTATCAATGGATTGCAGCAGGCCGTCATCGGCATGGGTATCGGGGATAAAAAGAGCATCGTTGTTTCTCCGGAAGAAGCCTTCGGGCCGGTGCGCGAAGAACTGATCGTGGATGTGGACCGGGAACATCTGCCGGAAAACATCACCCCGGAAGTGGGGGAGCAGTTGCGGGTTCAAAAGCCGGACGGGTCCTTCATCGATGTGCGTATCACCCACACGACCGACACGGCCGTCACCATCGATGCCAACCATCCCCTGGCTGGCCAGACCCTGCTGTTTGATGTGGAACTGGTGGAGATCGCCTGATCCGGAGGGCCCTGGGTGTATTCCCCCACGGAGCTCCCTATTGCGCTCTTGACCCGCGAACCCAAAAGGAGGTATATAAGTATGGCCGAAGGAACCATCAAATGGTACAGTGAAAAAAAG
>JALVQN010000095.1 GCA_027025555.1 Desulfobacterales bacterium | reverse complement strand
TGGGTATTGGTGACGATGTAGCCCTCCGCATCGATGATGAAACCCGATCCCAGGCTGCGCTGCTTGAACTCCCGCTGTTGCTCGTCGCCGAAAAACCGTTCGAAAAAATCGTGAAACGGATCATTGGGGCCGAAGGGACGCCTCGAAAATTGACGAAAAACCTGACCCCCGCCCTTGATGGTCTTGACCGTCCGGATGTTGACCACGGCCGGACTCGCCTGCTCCGCAAGCTGGCTGAAGGTTCCCGGTATCAGGAACGCGCCCTTCTCCTTGGCGGCATGTGCAGGCGGCACAGGAAAGACAACCAGAGCCGCCAGGACAAGGACAAGCAGCACCGCCACGGCTCCCACCGGTTTTTTAAGCGCAACACGTCTTAAGCTTTCTGGAATTTTCATGCTCCCCTCCTGATCCATTTGGAATTTAAGTGCCTCTTTAAAAGATCAAATTAATTCCGATCCCGGTATTTTCAATAGATTTGCCCCGATTTTCCTTGTCCAGCGTCTGCTGAGTGGAAAAGCCGGAAAGGGCGCCCAAAGGAGATGCGAAAGACGTGCCAGCCCTGCCGCTGCATCTTTTTTTAGGCATAAAGGCTTGTTAAATGCAATCCAACTAAAAAATGGGGTTGCAAACCGAACCCGGAATGTGGATAAAAAATATCCATATGCGGGGCATGTTCTCCATGGACCGGGTAAATTGTATTCAAAAAGGGGGGATGGGCCGGGTATGACCCTGGCATCTTTTTTGCTTTCTATTTGAAGAATGGACGGGAGACCCTCGGAGAAAAGGTTCTTAACCATGGTGCCGCCTTGGGTGTTCATCGGCGCCGTGGCAGTGCTGTTTCCCATCTTTGCCTTTTTGACCTTTCAGAATATCAACAGAGAACGGGAGAGCAGCTCCCGGTTGCTTCTGGAAAAAGGCGCCGCCCTCATCCGCGCCTTTGAAGCCGGCACCCGAACCGGAATGATGGGGATGCACTGGAGCGGCTTCCAGTTGCAGCGTCTGTTGACCGAGACCGCCCAACAACCGGACATCGCCTACCTCCTGGTCACGGACCCCGCCGGCACCATCCTCGCCCACAACGATCCTTCCCGGATCGGCCAAAAGCACGGCGAACAAATCGATTTCAAGCGTCTTTTCGAGTCGGATACCGTCCAGTGGCGGGTGGTGGGCACCGGGGACGGCCGGAAGGTCTTCGAGGTGATCCGCCGCTTTATCCCTTCCAGCTCCGGGATGGCCGGACACAGGGGCGGGATGATGTTCAATCGCCTCTTCGATGCTTTCTTCGAGGCCGTGCCCGGGAAGGCGCCTTCCGGGCTGGCCATTTTCGTGGGCCTTGACATGAGTGCCGTGGAAGAGGCCGTGGCGGCGGATACACGGCACACGATCCTTATGGGCGTGATCCTTCTGCTCATCGGATTTGCCGGGATAATTCTGTTGTTTCTGGTCCAGAACTACCATGCCGCCAAGACCTCCTTGAGCCGGATCAAGGCCTTTTCGGACCACGTGGTGGAAAAGATGCCCATCGGCCTTTTGACCACGGATGCCGCCGGGAAAATCGGCTCATTGAACCCCGTGGGGGCCGCCCTCTTGGGCCTGGAAAGGACCGCTTCCCTGGGCCGCACGGCCCATGATATCCTTCCCCGGGAACTGAGTGCGTTCATTTTCGCCCCACAATCCGGACACCCCATGGAAAAAGAACTCGAGTGCACCCTTGGCACCGGCGAGCAGATCCCCCTGGAGGTGATCGCTTCACGGCTCACCACGGATCAAGGGGATTTCCTGGGGCATCTGGTCCTGATCAGGGACCTGAGGGAAGTGCAGGCATTGAAAAAGGAGATCGCCCGGAGCCACCGGATGGCCTCCGTGGGAAGACTGGCGGCCGGTGTGGCCCACGAAATCCGGAATCCCTTGAGTTCCATCAAGGGATTTGCCACCTACTTCAAGGAACGTTACCGGGAAAAGCCGGAAGATCAGCAGATCTCCGGCATCATGATCCAGGAAGTGGACCGACTCAACAAGGTGGTGGGGCAACTCCTCGACTTCGCCCGGCCGGTGAAAATCCAAAAAAAACGGATAAAGCTGAAACCCTTTATCGAGGATTCCGTCAAGCTCATCCGGCGCCAGGCCCAAGAAAAGGGCGTCGCCGTGGAAGTCCGGGCAGCGCCGGAAATTGAGGGGCACCTCGATCCGGACCGGATTTCCCAGGTGCTTTTGAATCTTTATCTCAATGCCCTGGAGGCCATGGAGCCCGGAGGGCGTCTTTTCATCGCCGCCTCCAAGAAGAACGGCTCCGGGGACATCGAAATCAAGATCCATGACACCGGCGTGGGGATTAACCCCGAGGATCTGGCCCATATTTTTGATCCGTACTTCACCACCAAGGCCGCGGGCACCGGATTGGGCCTGGCCATTGTCTATAATATCTTGGAAGCCCACGGAAGTGCCATCCACGTGGACAGCCGACCCGGGAAAGGGACCACCATTACCCTGGTCTTTTTCGAATAACACAGGAAGGACTCATGAAAAGACCCAACACCATCCTCGTTGTGGACGACGATGCCGCCCACCGGGCCATGCTGCGGCTTCTGCTTTCGGAATGGGGATACGCCGTCTTCGAAGCCGACGACGGCAGCGGCGCCGTGGAGGCCGTGGAAGAGCGGCCCTTCGACCTGGTGCTCATGGATATCCGGATGCTCAAGGTCTCGGGCATCGAGGCCCTGGAGCGGATCAAGGCCTTCAACCCGGCCATCCCCGTCATCATCATGACCGCCTATTCCTCCGTGGAAACGGCTGTCTCGGCCCTCAAGAAAGGGGCCTACGACTATCTCACCAAGCCCCTGGATTTCGACAAGCTGAAGCTGACCGTGGAACGGGCCCTGGAACACATCCGCCTCAAGGAAGAAAACCGGCTCCTCAAGGAAACACTGGGAAAGCACTTTGACCGTCAGAACATCGTCGGCCGGAGCGGTCCCCTCACCCGTCTTTTGGAAACCGTGGCCCAGGTGGCGCCCTCGGAAGCCACGGTCCTGATCACGGGGGAATCCGGGACCGGCAAGGAGCTCATCGCCGGGGCCCTCCATTTCAACAGTCACCGGAAAAAGGGGCCCTTTGTCAAGATCAATTGCGCCGCCATCACCGAGACCCTTTTGGAATCAGAGCTTTTCGGCCACGAAAAAGGGGCCTTCACCGGCGCGGACCGGCGCAAAGAAGGCCGTTTCGTCCAGGCCCACGGCGGCACCCTCTTTCTGGACGAGATCAGCGAGATGTCGCTTTCCATGCAGGTCAAACTCCTGCGCGTCCTTCAGGAGAAAGAGCTCACGCGGGTGGGGGGCGATCAGGTCGTTCAGGTGGACGTCCGGGTCATCGCCGCCACCAACCGGAACCTGGAAGAATGGGTCCGGGAGGGCAGGTTCCGGGAAGACCTCTATTACCGGCTCAACGTGATCCCCCTGGATGTGCCGCCGCTGAGGAAACGGCGATCCGATATTCCGCTTTTGGCCCAGCACTTCCTCGAACGCCTTTCGGCGAAAAACCAAAAATCCGTCAAGGGCTTCACCCCCACGGCCATGGATCGCCTCATCCGGTATGACTGGCCGGGAAATGTCCGTGAACTCATGAACGCGGTGGAACGTGCGGTGGTTCTGGCCAGGAGTGAGATCATCGATGAAAAGGCCCTTGCCCTTGTACCCTTGTCCGATACAGAAGCGGGTTTTCCCGAAGACGCCCCCACCCCCCTGCCGGATGCCCTGGCCAACCTGCCCCTTGACGAAGTGGAGAAGGTCACTATTTTAAACATGCTCGAGACAACGGGCGGAAACAAGAGCGAGGCGGCCCGGAGACTGGGCATCACCCGGAAAACGCTGCACAAGAAATTGAAACAGTACGGGGTCATGCCCTGAAAAGGCCCGGAAGGAGGCTTTCCAATGGCGAGCGAATCGGCTTTTAAAATCCGATGTCTGGCCTGCGGGGCCAAGAACCGCATCCCGCAGGAAAAAGCCCACCTCACCGCAAAGTGCGGCCGGTGCAAAAGGCCCGTGGATACCCGGGTGCTTTTTTTGCCCCAACCGGAGGTCGTGTCGGATGCCGATTTCGAAAGGCAGGTCCTTGGGTCGCCGCTGCCTTTTCTGCTTTACTTCTGGGCGCCCTGGTGCCCTTCCTGCCGCTCCATGTCGCCTGTCATCGACGCGCTTGCCAAGACCGCCAAAGGCAGGCTCCGGGTGGGCAAACTCAACGTGGACCAAAATCCCCAGACCGCCTCCCGCTACCGTGTCATGAGTGTCCCCAGCATCCTGGTTTTTGACAACGGCCGTCTCGCAGAAACCCTTGTGGGCGCCATGGGATCCCAGGACCTGATGATGAAGATGGCCAGGTATCTCTAAGGTGACCCCTCAAAAGGCATCCCCGCCGGATTCGGCCTGCAGGGCCCTGGCCGGGCGCATCGCCCGTCTTTTTCATCAAGGCCTGGAAGTGGAAGAAAGAACCCTTCTTTATATGGAAACAACCCTTTCTTTGCAGGATCTGTCCCGGGTGGGCGAGATCCTTTCCGATCCGGACCACCCGGAGCAGGCCCCCCTCATGGCGCTTTTCTTTTCACCCGGGGAATCGATTCGGATTCAACTGGAAGGCTTCCTGGAAAGGGCGCGCTTTTCCAGAGAAGATGAAAGGACCGTACTTTCTTTTCTCATGGAAAAGGACCCCGAAACGCATTTCATCCTTGCCGGCCAGAAAACCCGCCTCCGCGTTGGGGTCACCAGGGAGGCGGCGGCTTATTTCATCGAACAGCTGCACATCTCCAGACAGCTGGATGCGGGGCTGATCCAGGCCATCGACGCGGCGGAAAAAGGGTGCAAGGGCCCTTTCAAAGACCCGTTGGCCGGTGACCGGGCAAAGGCCATGATCCGGCACAGCCGGGCCGCCGATGCCCCTTACGGGGTCCAGGCCCTTACCGCCTTTTTCACCCATTTCCCCATGGACCGGCCCAATTTTTTTGCCTGTTTTTCCTTTTTCCTTGATTTTTTGGAAGCCCCGGGGGATGAAAGCGATCTGAAGGCGGCCCTTTTCCATCGGCGGACCCTTTACCTGAAAGGGCTGGAAAAAGGCGGTCGCATCCAGAAGATGCTTCTGAAAAACAACCCGGAAACCCGGATGCTTTCCGGGAAGCGGCTGCCCTTTGTGGACACAAAAGCGCTGATGAAAAAGATCGATCTCATCGACCGGATTTGCTTTTGCTTCGGGTATGCCGGCGACCCTCA
>JALVQN010000094.1 GCA_027025555.1 Desulfobacterales bacterium | reverse complement strand
CGCTGGTAGTAGCCCTGCTCGCCCGGCTTCAGCAGCAGGCGTCGCACCACCTGCCCATCGGCCTGCAACAGCCGCGCCCGCAACGGCGGCGCGCCATCGAGGTGGCCATCGCCATCGCGCAGCAGCGCATCGACATGCAGCGTCTCGCCGGGGCGGTAGATGTCGCGCTCGCTGTAGAGAAACAGCGTCTGCGCCTCCTGCGGCCGCTCGCCGAGATCGAAGGCCGACAGATCCAGCGCCGGCCCGGTCAAGCGCAGCAACGACTGGTTGTCGCCCTGCTCCGCAACCAGCAGCGTCGCATCCTTTGGCAGCGGGCTGAAGCTCGCCTCGCCATCGGGCGAACTGCGCGTCTGTTGCAGCACCTGCCCCTTGCCGTCGAGCAGGCTCAGCGTCACCCCGGCAAGCGGCTCGGCGGTCGTCAGCGAATGGATGTGGACATCGAGCCGCCCTGAATAGCGTCGCGCGTGCAGGCCGAGATCGGTGACGCTGAAATGCGTGACCTGCGGCGTATCGGGATAACTGCCCGCCGGCTTCATCACCGCGACATAGAGCCCCGGCTGCCGCAACGCCGGAATATCGGCGGTGGCGATGGTGCGATGAACGCGGCGATTTGGCTCCGACCCCAGATCGAAACGGCCAGTGTAGGCCAGCGTCGTCCAGTCATCGAGGCTGCGCATCAGCGTGTAGTAGTAACCGCTCTCCAGCTCATTCAGCACCGCCTCACGATACTGCGGCAGCACGCGGTGAAAGGTCACATCCACCGCCGGCACGTTGACACTCACCACCGGCAACCCGGGACTGATCCCCGGCAACAGCACCGAACCGCGCGTATCGAAACTCACCGCCGGCGTCAGCTTGCGCGTCGTGATCTCCCCGTTGAAATTCTCCGCCAACCGCGCCCCGCCCTTCGCCGGCAGACCACGATAGACCGTCACCCGATACGCCGTCGCCGGCTGCGTGTTACTGAAACAGGCCAATCGGTCGCCAGAAGAGAACAACCAGCCCCCCTCCGCCAACCCGCCCTCCTTGCGACTGATCGAAAAGTAAGACTGCAAATCCCGCCCCCGATCCAGCGGCAGCGAAAACCGCAGACAGACCTGATTGCGACCATCGACATTACGCTCGGAGAGATTGGTGACAGTGAGGGTGTTGTTGGCCGACAACGCCGGCCAGGCCGGCAGCAGCAACGACAGAAGCAGGAGAACGCGGAGCAACAGAGCAGGCATGACGGCACCGGTGGAGATCGGGAAAGGGGCATTGTAACGCCTGCGACGGCGCGCGTTGAGCGTCTTTTGACGCGCCGCCAGTAGTACGCCTTTGCGTGAAGGGCTTCACATTTTGCGTGGTTGCGATTGATATATGATTTGGGGTGGTTTTCTGCTTGGTCGGCGGTCCATGGGACTTGATGCCGTCCCGCTTGCGATGGTTGCCTCTAGAACCTACGGAGGTGGGGGAAAGGCGGGTGAAACATTGCAGGTAGGCGTTATCAATTTAGGATACTCACCTGTTCGTATGAGTTTTGGCGAGCCCAGAGAGCAAGAGAGAAGGGGGGAATCACTATCGTCAGGCACAGCACTTTCAACAATATACGCGAAGATCAATATCATTAATCTATTTAATTATTTTTATAACTCAACTCTTAAGGACAGAAAAGTGGAATTCAACGAAGAAAATATTGCCCAGCTATTTGGACATGAGGCTGCCGAAGATGAAGACATAGAGAGACTAAAAGCATACTACTTAAAGGGCCGCGTTTATGACCAAGTCTCGAACAATTTACCCCTACGAATACTAGTAGGCCACAAAGGAATTGGGAAATCCGCACTATTTCATGTATCAATGGCAGAAGAAAAACAAAAAAACCACTTATCATTACTTATAAAACCTGATGACATTGCCGAGATTGGAGAAAATGAAACAAACTTCCTCAAACTAATACGAGAATGGAAGAATGGCATATCAGAAATAATATCAAAAAAATCATTAACCTCATTTGGCCTATTACACGACGGATTACGCGCAAAGCTAAATGAATATGGCGGCCAACTCATTGACTTCCTCCAGTCGACATTTAAATCCGAAGAGTTTATTGATTTAAGCGCCACCAAAAAAGCCATCATCAACGACTTTCTAAGCAGCGGCAAAATATATGTTTACATAGATGACCTTGACAGAGGGTGGGAAGGAAAACCCAAAGATATACGAAAAATATCTGCTTTACTTAATGCAATCAGGGATATTGCATCAGAATGCAAAGGCATATCATTTCGAATCAGCTTAAGGTCGGACGTCTATTATCTAGTTAGAACATCTGACGAGTCAACGGACAAAATTGAAGGGTCCGTTGTGTGGTTTTCATGGACTAATCATGAAATCCTAGCCCTACTAGTCAAACGGATTGACCACTATTTCGGGGAAGACAATACAACTGAAAAATTAATTGGATTACCCCAGCCAGTTCTAGCAGGGCATCTGGATAAAGTCATGGATACCGTATTCAATGGAAGGGGTAAGTGGAAAAAAATCCCAACCTACCGAATGCTAATGTCACTTATTCGGCGCAGACCACGAGATCTAGTAAAACTATGCACATTAGCAGCCAAAAATGCTGGAGCAGAAGGACACAAATCAATAGGAACCAGTGACTTTAACAGTATCTTTGAAGAATATTCTCAAGGAAGACTGCAGGATACGATTAACGAGTACAGGTCAGAACTACCAGAAATAGAAAAACTGCTGTTTGGCATGAAACCATCACGCAGAGAGAAAACAACAAAATCAGGATACATATACACAACAGACGAACTTCTCAAAAAAATAGACAACATTCGACAAAACGTTGCATTTCGATTCCAGGACGGCAGAACCGCAAACAACAAAGATCTTGCAGCATTTTTATACAAAATAAATTTCTTAACAGCCAGAAAAGAGAAGGGTGACTTTGTGGAAAGAAAATATTTTGAGGAAAACAGGTACCTCTCACACAAATTCGTGGATTTTGGTTTTGACTGGGAGATTCACCCAGCGTATCGATGGGCATTACAACCTGACGACTTGGGCGACATTTTTCAATCCATGGCTCCTAGCGCACCATAACCCTAAAATCACATTATCGGACAGCAAGAACCATCTTTCTATTCTCTCTGGTTTTCTGCTGCCGCGATATTAGATGCTACAATTAGGTAATATACATATGATGCAAATATTCTTATATACATTCGGGATAATATTCCTTGCCATGTGCAATGCTTATGGACAGGAAAACCTAGATAAAGCAGCCCAAACATTCGGGTTTCGAAATTTACACCATTACCAACAAGCCAGGTCCACATGCATGGAACTGATAAGGAAAAACCCTCTCATATCAAACAATTTGAACTGCGGTACCGATATACAGTGCCTCCAGCGCGAGGCAGAAGCAGTACAAAAACATTTCGATGCGCTAACACAATCACCGACCTGGATCAACAATAAATGCAATATAGTCGCACAAATTGAGTATTCGAATCAGGCCCGCAGACCAAATCCACAAGGAGATGCTTACGCAATTGACGCTTCTTACAACGATGAGCTATTTATAATAAATGGAGAAAAATTTGAAGCTAAAACCTATTGCTTTAATATGGAAGAGGGAGATGAAGTTTTATTCATTGAAGGAAACCCCCTCGGCGCCTGCGCAGCCGCAACAGTTATAAACCTCCGCACCAGGCATAAATGCGAACTTTGGTGTGAATAAGTCTAACGACCATCAAGGGCGCCTTATTCACAATAGATACATAGAAACCCCATTCATTCAGAGAAGCTGCATAGGCATAGATTTTGAAATAGTAAAGAAATACTTCCATAAATGATATTTGGATTTTTCTGCGCTTTTCACGTCGCCGGGATGGGATTATTGAGCATCAAGTAACGCACCTAAAGGCGAAGCTATTAATTATTACGCATATTCTCGCAGACCCTGCCGGCGCATAAAATGCCCCCTCCATCCTATCCAAAAGCAAGGACGCATGCAGGTACTTTTACAACTATTGATAACGGGATTCCTATTCCCAACTTAATCATTGCCCAAAATGCAAAGCAAAATAGCTGCAAAGTTTACTCCCTCGACAAGCATTTCCGGCCGCTCAATCTGGTGTTGAAAGCTGAACTCCATGGGCGGCAAGTATAATTGGGCACAGGTGACTTATCTACCTGCTTTCAGCACTATTAGCCACAACAAATATCTCTTTCACCCTCTCCCCAACCCTCTCCCTCAAGGGAGAGGGGGTTGACGGCAAAGAGGCATACGACGGGGGTTGGTCGGATTCGGAAATGATTACAGCCTCTTTCTTATCACCTTGTTAGCGCTTTGTGCGCAACCACTGAAACAATGGCCGGTTTCTTCCGCCGGGCGTCACCAGCGCGGTCAACATCAGCGCGATGAACCACCATGGATTGCTGCTGCCAGCGCCAACAGTTCCAATGACATCGACATTCCCGGCCGTGCCGGTGTTTTCATTGGTATCGCCATTTTCACCAGAATCGTTGTTCCCAATGGTGGTATCGCCATTACCACCAGCGCCATTGTCACCATTATCGTGCGGTGTCACGTCACGCACGGTGATCTTGATCGTCGCCGTGCTGGTTTGGTTGTCGCTGTTGGTCACACGATAACGAAGGCTGTCCGTGCCGGAAAAGTTGGCGGCGGGAAGGTAGCGAATCCGCTGCTTGCCGAGAATGGTCACGCTGCCGTGGCTCGGCTGGGTGACGATGGTGATCGTATCGTCCTTGCCAACACCGATGTCATTCTTCAGTGGCGCAATTTCGACGGCGTCGTTGGCGGTCGTGGTGGCGCGATCGTCCACGGCCATGAACTTGACACTGCCATTGGCGGAGGGAAGATCCTCGGTGCGGAGGGTGACATCGTAATGGCAACTGGTGACGCTGTCGGCCACCGGGTCGAACATGTTCATGACCACGACGGTGCCATAGTGGTATCCGTGCCCAAACGGCTCGTAGAAGTTGTCCGGATTGTCCTTGTCGTTGGAGCTGCGCACATAGAAGCCCATGTAGCCTTCATGCTTCTTGCTGCCGTGGTTGTTCTTGTAGCCATAGCCCTTTCTCGGCTTGCCGTTCGCGTGGCGACCAAGGGTATTGTCCTGCAACAGCGTGGCTTCGCGGTGCCCCCAGTGCGAACTTGCGTCATCATAGATATAGCTGTAGATGGAACGCTCGATCGGCAACGGGATGGGCGAGGTGCTGGCGTAGAAGGAGAGGTTCTCGGCACGACTCAAGAACTCGTGGCAGTCACCGCCGATGACGGGGTCGCGGTTAATGCGATCCCA
>JALVQN010000093.1 GCA_027025555.1 Desulfobacterales bacterium | reverse complement strand
GTCAGGAGGCGTCCGTCTTTGTCGGTGATCCCCAAAACGAGATACGGTTTCATGAGGACCCCGTCGTTGGCGATGGCCGACACGGCCGTAATCAACTGGAGTGCGGAAACCGAGAGGCCCTGTCCAAAGGCGATGACCGCTGCATCGATCTTTTTCCACCGCTTGAAAGGGGCCAGGTTCCCCGGCGTCTCGCCGGGACAATCGATCCCCGTCTTTTGTCCGAAACCAAAGGCCCGAAGCGTCCTATACAACGCTTCGGCGCCGATGGCGCGGCCGACTTTGACCGCCCCGATATTGCTCGAATACTTGAGGATACCGCCAAGCGTCATCCATCCATGGGGATGGGCGTCATGGATGATGTGCTTCCCCACACGATAGGCCCCGTTTTCGCCGAAGAAAATCGAAGACCGGGAAACGATACCGCTTTCCAGTGCCGCCGCCGCCGTGAAGAGTTTCATGGTGGAGCCCGGCTCGAAGGCGTCGGTGACCGCCCGGTTTCGCCATGTCTGACGGCTGAAGGACTGAAAGGCGTTGGGATTCAAAAAGGGGTAGTGGGCCATGGCCAGGATTTCACCGGTGGCCGGATCCATCACCACGGCAAGACCGGATTTGGCGGAAAAGGCCTTTACGGTTTCCTCCAGGGTGCTTTCCGCCACATATTGAATGGTCCGATCGAGGGTCAGGATCAGGTTTTTCCCGGCGAAATTCCGGTTTCCCGAGGCCCGCCGGTCCACGTCGCGCCCCAGGGCGTCCTGGATCACTTCAAATTCCTCGTCTTCCCCCCGCAGATACCGGTCGTAGAAAAACTCGATTCCTTCCAGACCCCGGCCGTCGATGCCTGAAAAACCGATGACCTGGGCAGCCAGGGTGCGGTTCGGGTAAAAGCGGCTGTGTTCCGGGATGAAGTCGATCCCTTCGATCTGAAGGGCCTTGATATTGAGGGTTTCCCGGGGGGATACCTGTCGCTTCACCCACACGAAATTCCTTTTGGAAGACAATTTCCGGAAAAGCGCCTTCCGGTCGAGGCCCAGTTCCCGGGCCAGGGCGCGCGAGAGCTTTTGTTTCTTGTCAAGATGCTTCGGGTACGCCGCAATGGAGGGCAACTCGTTGGTGAGTGCCAACGGGCTGTAATTGCGATCGTAAATGGTCCCCCGCTTCCCCCGGGAGACCAGAGATTTCCGGTACTCTTCCTTGGCCCTTTCGGACAGCAGGGAATTGCAAAAGACCTGGAGATAAACAGCCTTGACCGCGATGGCCGCCACAAAGCATGAAAAGAGGCAGGCCACAAGGCTCATTCGGAGCTTTGCCCTGTTTTTGGCTTTGGATCTCATGGAAGCATCACCACCTGTTCAGGCATGGGCATTTGCAGCCCGAAGCGTTTGCGGGCCATCCGGGTGAGCCGCCGGGGAGAACGGAGATGGGCAAGCTCGATGGTCAAATCTTTTTCAAGCTTGGCCAACTCCTTTCGCAACGCCATGGCCTTTGAAATCTCATAGCTGACCTTCATGGACTGCACGCGGCACCAGGTGTAGAAAAAAAGCTCCCCCACAAAGAAGCTCAAAATCACCACCCAGGGCAGGACGGCCGGGTGCTTTCTTCGGATTTTTCCGTTGGATTCAGGCATGGGCTTCCATCTTCACGCTTTTTTCATCGTCTTTCGAGGCATCGGTCCCCAGTCTGACAGCCACCCGCATCCGGGCGCTCCGGGCCATGGGATTTGCTCGGACTTCTTCTTCTGTGGGCCGGACCGGCTTTTTGGTCAGGATGTGAAGGGTGGGTTTTCGACGGCACGTGCATCGCGGAAAACCCGGCGGACAGATACACGGATCTGCCATGCCCCTGAAGCGGGTCTTGACCATCCGATCCTCCAGGGAATGAAAAGAGAGAATGCAAAGCCGGCCCGAAGGATTCAGGACATCCACGGCGCGATCCAAAAAGATCCTTAAATTCTCCAGTTCCCGGTTGACCGCGATGCGCAACGCCATGAACACGCGGGTGGCCGGATGGATCCTCCGGGAGACCGGCCTCTTCATGGGAACGGCCCGGGAGACGAGCCGGGCCAGCTCCAGGCTGCTTTGGATGCGCCGGCGTGCCCGGGCCCGCACCACGCTTTTTGCAATCTTTTTGGCCCATCGCTCCTCCCCAAAGGTTTTGAACAGGTCCGCCAGGGCGTTTTCCGGCAGCTCATTGACCAGGTCCTCGGCCTTCAGCGATGTGCGTTCATCCATCCGCATGTCCAAAGGCTCGTCCTTGTTGAAACTGAAGCCTTTTCCAGCGTACTCGAGTTGTTGCAGGGAAACGCCCAGATCGAGAAGGATGCCGTCAACGGCCGGCACATTCAGGCGGCGGAGGCAGTCCGGGAGTTGTGTGAAATTGCCGTGAAACAGGTGCATCCGGTGTGCATACGGTTTCAGGGCCTGCTGGGCGTGGGCGATGGCTTCCCGGTCCCAATCGATGCCGATGAAAACCCCATCCGGCGGAAGTCTTTCCAAGATTGCCCTTGCATGTCCGCTGCCGCCAAGGGTACCGTCCACGAATACGTGTCCCTGTCCGGGTTTCAAATAGTGCAGGACCTCTCGGGTCATGACGGGAACATGATGAAACGGCATGGATCATATTCCTAGCTTGGCAATCTCGTTCCGAACCTCCTCCTTCTTCATGTCCTGTTCCATTTCAATATTTTCCTTTTCCCAGTTCTCCCGGGACCAGATTTCAAAATGGTCGAGCACACCCACCAGGACCACTTCTTTTTCGATCCCGGCATACTGCCTCAAGAGGGGCGGGATCAGCATGCGTCCCTGCTTGTCAAAAGGACAATCCGAAGCCCCCCCGATGAAAACCCGCCTGAAACGGCGCATGTGATCGCTCTTTTCGGCAAGAGAAAGAATCTTGGCCTCCACTTTTTTCCATTCCTCGAAGGTGTAAGCATGGAGGCACCCGTCCAGTCGCGTCAGCATCAGGCGATCCGCCCCGCTGTTTCCGATCACCTCCCTGAAACGGGCGGGAACGACCAGGCGACCCTTATCATCGACAGTATGAAAGGAGCTCCCCCGAAACATGTATCCACCATTTTATACCACTTTACACCACTTGTTTGGCATAAAAACCAATTTATTATTGAATGTCAAGGAAAAAAAGCCTCTGGAGTCAATATTTTTTATAATAATTCGATGAAGTTAAATTTAAAAAGGATAATTTAAAAATTGTGGAACAATGTGGTGAACCAAATGGGCGGAAACCGGCCGTGGGCCGAATCCGGGAAGAAGACGGCAAGTCCGTTTACTCCGGTGCCGGTTTTTGCTATGAACGGATGAAGATTGGATGCCTTTTCCTGTGACCGTGGAACAAAGGGGGAGATATTGGAAGCCTGCAACGAAGATCAATCCCAAAAAGATAAAGACCTGGAGTGGGAGAACCGCCGCCTCTGCGTCGATGAAGCCTGTATCGGCGTCATCGGACCCGACGGCCGCTGCAAAGAATGCGGCAAACCCGAAGATCCCGAAGCACACCCGGAGCCGGACGCGGCGTCCACCGAAGCTCAAGAAGCATCCGCCTTGGCTTTTCAGACTCAATCTGAGCCTGAAAACGAAGAGACGGACACATCCCCGGACCGGTACTGGGAGAACCGCCGCCTCTGCGTCGATGAAGCCTGCATCGGCGTCATCGGACCCGACGGCCGCTGCAAAGAATGCGGAAAGCCCGAAAAGGGGCCGGCCCAATGAACCGGTTTGCGAAAGGATACGCCCATGGAAAAGATCAAGATCCAGCGCGCGGTTGATGAAAAGACGCTCAAGGAAAAAGGGGTCTTCGACTGGCCCGTCTGGACCAAGGAGGCCTCCGAGTTTCCCTGGACCTACGACACCGGCGAAACCTGCTACTTTCTTGAAGGCGAGGTGACCGTCATCCCGGAAAACGAGGCGCCGGTTTCCATCGGGAAAGGAGACCTGGTTACCTTTCCCCGGGGAATGGCATGCGTCTGGAAGGTGCACAAAAACGTCAAGAAGCACTACCGGTTCGAATAGGGCCTTCCCTTCGTGCGACGAAAAGAAAAGGCGCTTTGCGACCGGGTTCAAATCGAAGCCGTGATCCGCAGCTCCGGCGTATGCCGGGTGGCGATGGTGGATGAAAACCGGCCTTATGTGGTGCCCATGTGTTTCGGATATGAACCGGGGCGCATCTACCTGCATAGCGCCAAAACGGGCCGAAAAATCGACGTCTTCAAGAAAAATCCCCATGTCTGTGTCCTTTTCGATACCGATTGGACGCTTGTGCGAAACGAAAAGGCCTGCAGCTTTACCATGCACTATGCCAGCGCCATGGCCTTCGGGAAGATCGGCTTCATCGAGGACGCACCCTTGAAGCGCCATGCCCTGGGCCTCCTCATGGCGCATTACGCCCAGGGCCCTTTTGATTTTCCGGACGAGGCCCTGTTAAGCATGCATATCCTCCGGGTAGACATCGAAAAGATGACCGGCAAGCGCTCGGGAGGAAGGGCTCTTCCATGACATCCCCGAATCCTTTTGTTTCTCGTGCAAAAAGTCAGCCGGGCAGCCGGAAGAAAAAGCGCCCGTCTTTGGAAGGGCTCTCCCGGACGGCCAAGCGGCTTTTTGCGGGCGCCCGGGCGAGCCACGACTGGGAACACACCCAACGGGTCTGCCGCCTGTGCCGCCGGATGGGCCCTGCCGAAGGGGCGGACATGGAAGTCCTCTTGAGTGCGGCCTACCTGCATGACATCGGCCGATGCTTTCAGGACGCCTCCAACGGAAGCATCTGCCATGCGGAAAAAGGGGCCCGCATGGCCCGGGACATCCTTTCGCCTTTTGGCTTTTCCCAAGACCGCCGCCGGAACATCCTCCACTGCATCCGCGCCCACCGGTTCCGCGGGAAACACGCACCGGAAACCCTTGAGGCCAAGGTGCTCTTCGATGCGGACAAGCTGGATGCCATCGGGGCCGTGGGCATCGCCCGGGCCTTTCTCTTTGCCGGGGAAATCGGCGCGCGGCTGCACAACCCTTACGTGAAGATCGACGCCACGAAGCCTTATTCTTCCAACGACACCGGATTCCGTGAATACAAAGTCAAGCTTTCAAAGATCAAAGATCGGATGCAAACCGAAACCGGGAAACGACTGGCAAAAGAGCGTCACCGGTTTATGGAAGTCTTTTTTAAACGTTTTTTGGAAGAACATGCAGGAAAGAGGTGAAGGCCATGAGCATCAATGTTGTGGAAAAAGTGGACGACCGGGTCCCCGTGGATCACGTCCTGATCAGCGTTTCGGACAAATCGGGCCTGGAAACCCTGGTGGGCCGCCTCATCGAGGTCCGCCCCAAGG
>JALVQN010000092.1 GCA_027025555.1 Desulfobacterales bacterium | reverse complement strand
TTGGTGAAATCGTGAAGCGATTCTTTGGCCGGCCGGGGGGTTAAGAAACTTTTTACCATCTTGAAAATGGTTTGCAAAACTTTCTGGATTTCCCTTTTTTCCTGTTTGTCCAGGCTCCCTTCAACCGTCAGTTCGACCTTGCCGGTTGCAGTGGTGGAAACAACACGGCCCTGCTGGAAACGGTAGCCTGCGTTATTGCGGCCCAACTGTTCGTAAGCAATGGCCGAAGAGTCGAAGCGGATATCTGAAGACAGGGTGACCCTGTCCCCATCGGCGGTCTGAATTTCGATGTTCGTGCTCTGCTCGCCGGAAAGCGTCGTGGCGGCAATCTGCGCGCACTGGGCACTCCAGGGATTCGGCGCCGGACTGTTCTGGTTCGGCGGCTGATAACAGCAGGGGGCAACAGGGGACATGATATTTTTTCTCCTTCGCTGGCATTTGTAAAGCTGCTTTCTAAAAATGCCTATCGGCTATTTATGGCAAAACTTTAACCCGAAGGAGGCCACCCGGTTTTTTCACCCAAGCGCGATCCCGTCTCCCAGTGATATGCGGCCTGGCAGGGGAATATCCTGGCTTTCTTTTTCCAGGAGCACGACTTTTTCGAATTCAAACACCCCCGCTCCCCGGCATTCTCCGGTGCGGATCTCCCTTATCCTGGCGTCCTGGATCTTCAAGATGAGCCCTTTTACTTCCAGGGTGAGGATCAGGTCGAAAACCATCCTTCCCAGGAGGTGGTCGCCGATGAAAATCTCAAGGCAGGGATGATGTTCTGAGCGGACCTCATGGGTGCTCAAGGGTACCAGGATGCTTTCTTCGGGCGGGTGTTTGTCCCTGTCGGCGTATTGCTGCAGCTCGGCATGCTTTTGCCAGGCCCGCACCAGGATGTCCGTAATCTTTATGTCGAGCAGTGCGCCGACTTTTTGCCCTGCTTCCGCGAATGCGTCCTGCCACCGGAGGACGCCCCTGGCCTTTTCGGCAAATGCCTGTTTCAGCGCGGCAATGTTTTTCCCGCTGTCCATCTCTGAAAGCTTTTGCATCATCGCATCCGTCTGCCCGGAAAACAGGTCCATCACGGTGGGGTTAGCCCCGGTCTGCATGGTCTTTTTCTCCTTTCGGATCCCCGCCCAGCGGGCTTGTCCCTGAGATTTTCTGGCTTCCCGGATCTTTGACCATTCGGATGCGGACTGCCGGGCCCGCCTTGAGGCGGCCGGGGCAAATGGTCCGCTGAACCCCCGGGTCCCGCCGGGCACGCAATTTCATGGCCTTGATCTTGGCGGCGCCTTTTTCGCCCCTTTCTGTGCTTCGCTTCAGCCGGTTGAGCCCGTAGGAAACCCCTGCCAGCCCGAGGCCGAGGCCAATGATCCAGAAAACCAGGCTGGATCGTTCAACTTCAATGCGCACTTGCCGGCTTTCGATTTGCCCGAAAGATCGTCCCCTGGCCAGCACTTTCACCCGGTAGGAGCCGGGGCGGCCGTATTGATGACGGGCGGTGTCCACCCCTGTCCAGGCGCTGGCCCGGTTATCGCCGAAGATGACCCTGTAGCGGGCACCTGCCGTTAACGGTTCCAGCCGGGCCCGCAGCACAAGCTCCTGGCCCGGTTTGACCCGCCTGGAATCGACTTCCAGCCACAATCGGGCCGGCCGCCGGGCGTTGACC
>JALVQN010000091.1 GCA_027025555.1 Desulfobacterales bacterium | reverse complement strand
GTCTTGCCCCATTCACTTTCATAGGTCATGGAAAGCTTCCCTCTCCCCCTTGGGGGAGAGGGCCGGGGTGAGGGGGGGACGAGATTTCCTCACCCCTTCCCCAACCCTCCCCCGCAAGCAGGGGAGGGAGTGACTGGATGTATTTCCACGCCAACGCTCATGGCACGAGAGCGGGCCACCCTGGGTCATGGAATTTCAAAGAGTTGGATGTATTTCCACATTAACAGGGTGATCATCGAATAGTCCGAGATGGATGGTCCGTGAAAGACGCGAAGGTAGGGGCAGTTTGACGTATACACTTTCCCGAATGTAGATGGCTGCCAAAACCCGCGCATAAATGGCGAAGAGCATCAAGTCAGGGTTTTTTTCGTCGGAAACCCGGCTACCCGGGTGGGTGGCAGAAGGCGGGTAAGGGGGTAGACAAAGGGGTGAGCCGTTGAGACAGGTGCGGTACCGGCGGGAAACGATCCCACAAGCTGGCGTGCTGCGCTTGTCGGCCCCCGCGCAGGGACGGAACAAGCCCGTTCCTGCGCGGGGGCTTCCGCTCACCGCCCAAGAAGGAGTTTTCTCGTTACTGGGCCGCGGGGGTGGTGTGCTTGACCCGGGAAGTACCGCCCTGGGTAACAATCTTCACCTTGTCGCCCACCTTGAAGGGCTCGTCCGGATCGACCTGCTGCACGTAGGCGAATAACCGGCCATCCTCATGGCGGACGGTGATCTCCACCCCGGCCCGCTCCCCCGCCTTCTTCTGGATCGCGTCGCCGGCGACGGCACCCAGGACGGCGCCGGCCGCCGTGCCGATTACGGAACCATGCCCACGCCCAACTGCGCTGCCGGCCGCGCCGCCGACGGCGCCGCCCGCCCAGGCGCCGGCGGTGCTTTCGTCAGGATGGATCGTTACCGGTCGAACCTCGACAACGGTGCCATACTCGACGAGCTGGCGTGCCCGGGCTTCCCCCCGCCCGTAGTCGTCACCGGTGAGGGGAATCTGTGTACAAGCAGCGAGCGGTGCGATCAACGCAAGAACAGCAACAGGAAGTAGTCGATTCATGGGAAAATCCTCCGGTATAACCGTGCCAAAAAAATCATAAAGTTCGAATCAGCACAAACATGAGCGCGAAAATAGCCCAAGGGTAATGAACGAGAACTGAATCACGGGCGCATGCTCAGGAAATATTAACTTTCATGAGTCCGCTGGTCACCCCCCCTTAAGGAAGACACCACATAGTCCCCACTCCCTTCGGGGAGAGGATTGGGGAGTTCTTCCACATTAACAATTTCTGTGCATGGGTGTTCAGGATTTTTCGGCACGGACTGATTAACATCAATAAAGTATGGCATATTCTTAATAGTATACATTAAATAATTGCGCAAGCAAATCATATTCCAGACAAATCTGCGGTCTTGAGGATAAAGGTGGAGAGGGTGCTGTCCGGATCGTCGGAATAGATGAGATCCAGGCCGTCGATCTCCGTCCGGGAGATCGAGCCACCGGAAGGACCCTTTGTAATCAAATGGGTAAGTCCGCGTTCGGCTCGTTCCGCGAGCGGGAAACAGCTTGACAGGGCGGGCCGGATGTCCGCATCGACCAGCAGGACGCGGTATCCGTAGTCGGCGAGCAATGCGCCGGTGTTGGCGGTGAGGGTGGTCTTCCCCGCGCCGCCTTTGCTGCGGATGATCGTGATAAGCATCGGAAACCTCTTTTTGTGAACGGAAAACCTCACAGCTAAGGTGGTTTCCGGCAATCCCGGGTGACCGGGCCGTCAATTCGTGGCGATTGACAGATCCCCGGTCACATTGGATAATGCGCAACCCTCTTCCCCGAGCCAAATCCAAAAAAGTCCTTATAAATCGGGCCGTTAGCTCAGTTGGTAGAGCATCTGACTTTTAATCAGGTGGTCGCAGGTTCGATTCCTGCACGGCCCACCATACGTTCCGAACAGCCTTCCTCCGCGGCAATCTCCCGCAGGTAGCACCCTTTGTCTTCTTAATCTTGCGTATCATGATCCAGTCCGCTCGGTTGAGCATGGCGGCCTCCTCGAGTCTTTGAACACAACCCAAGGATGCCCCACGCTTGACCGGGAGGACATCTCAAACCGTTATTTTGGGGTCATACAGCATCGGTGGTGACGGCCGCCCACGCGGTACTGAAGATTGGCGCCGGGCGGGCAGTTCAATGAGGAAAGAGCGTCTCGCCCTCTCTGTGGTCTTGCCGGCCCGGGATTTCTTCGACTTCCTGGTGAGTACCGGAAGGCGATCTGCAATCACGCAGCTGGAAAAGAACCGGCTGATGCCGCCGGAGTCGCTGGAGAAAAACCGCCATCACAGACTCACCTCCCTGGCTGCCCTGCACAACGAGTTGGCGGCACGATGAGCAAGAATCCCGAACGCCTATGCATCCGTATCCTGGTTTTCAGATGTGATCTTGTCATCTTTGCGCAAGGTGCCGGGATGCCAAAACAGAATTACGAATAGAACCACACCGGTCATGATGCATGCCTTGTATATATCTACCGATAAGGGAATGGACACTACACTACCGGTAAAATTGATCATGAAGTGAAACAATGCAGGCGCCAGTACACTTCTGTGATTATTGTTGTAAATCCAGGTTAACAGAATTGATGCAAGAGTAATGTTATAGAAGAACAATAGAGGATCTGGCGATCCGTCAGTGCCATAATAACCAGACATGAAAAAAAGAGGAATATGCCAGGCACCCCACGCCACCCCGAGTATCACGCTGGCGGTAATAGCACTCCAACGCTTCTGTAACCGGTCGAGGGCATAACCTCGCCAGCCAATCTCTTCTGGAAGAGGACCGAACAGAAATGTGAAAATCACGAATGAAATCAGCTCGGAAGGAAGCGTCGGCAACTCCGAAACGGCCCCGGCCTTGATTGTTTCCGCCGGCACCCCGGTCAACACGCCTAAAACAATCGCGGTCAGGGTCACCAAAGGAACCAGAAGAAAGATCGGCGCGTACCAACGCGGGGCAATCCGGCGAACATCCACAACCCGCAACAGGAGTTCCGCCAGGGCGGGCCGATCCATCGTCAGATAGGTCATCAGGATGGCTGCCAGCGGCGGCCCAAGACCTCCCAGATAGATGAACAGGAGATTGGGGTAATCCCATGCATTTCCACCATTGATGACGGGAATACTCCAGAATGCCCAGCTCCATCCATGGGAAATGGCAAAGAACCCCCAGAGATCAAAACCCTGTTTGCGTAGAAAATTATGATCGCGGGCCGAATTCATGGATTTCCACGGTTTTTTCCTCTTCCCTCGACAAGTGCGGCCACGAGAGCATCCACATAGGCAGTCATGTTGTGGTCTCCCAGCTCATTGATCTGCAAGGCAACCGCAAGCTTGAGTGACGGGTAGTATTCAAAGACCGACAAATAGCCCGGCGTCCATCCCCTGTGTCCGTATGCTGGGCCAAACCGGGTATTGCGTATCGTTACACCGAGGCCGTAACGCACATCCGGTCCGAATTTTTCCTGTTGTTTGGGATCCTTGGGAACAGCGTTCAAAAGCTCGCCAAGATAGTCACCTTTCATCGCCTCGCCCTCAAAAAGAGCTCTGGCCCAGCGAACGAGATCCCGGGGATTGCTGAAAAGACCACCCCCGGTCCATTCCGTAGCCGGGTTGTATACTAGCATGCCATTTTCCATCACTTTGCGGGGCAGGTTGAACGGGGTTCTACCTTTGATATATCCCGGTACAAGGCCCTTGATGCGTCGCCTGTTTGCGGCTCCGGTGTTCGAAAGTCTCATGGGGATGAGAAACCGTCTTTCGAGCTCCTCATAGTAGGTATTCCCGGTTACCTTTTCGATGATCATTCCGACAAGGATGTAGTTGGTATCAGAATACGCATATCCTTTGCCGGCCTCGAAGAGAGGATCATGGTCCAATATCAAGGCAATAATTTCTTCTCCCGTCAGAAAGGCATCCGGTCCAATAGTGGAGATTTTTGCACTCAAAGACCGGATAAAACTCTCGGAATGGACATATTCTGGCAAACCGCTTTGATGGCGCAGCAGCATTCTCAAGGTTATGCCTTCTTCATTGGGCAGGCGAGAGAACCATGGTTCTTTCCCAAGCCATGAAGATATCGGATCATCCAGAGACAACCGGCCTTCCTGTACCAGGGACAATGCAACTGCGGCGACAAATGATTTTCCAACACTGCCTGCCAGCATCCGGGCGGACGGGGGCATCCTGATACTGTTTTCAACGTCTGCATATCCCGTGGAAAAAACATAGGGCCGGGATCCTGATGCGCAGTATGCCGCTATTGCACCAGGGAAGTCTGCTGACTGCTTTATCCGCTGTAGAGAATCGTAAAAATCCCTTTTCGACAGACCGGATAACTCCTGAGCGGCAATCTCATTGAACTCCCCGGACAGGCAACCAGCCAAACAACAAATGATGAGGATCAGTGATAAGGGTATCCGTAGTATCATCTCTGTCTTTCTGTTAGTTATTAACCCAATCACAGGTAAAGCCGGTCAATCCTGTACGGCCTGTGCGCAAGCCGGCGTAGGAAAGAACCCGCGGATCCTGTCCGGCATCCTTTGCGGGGAACGCATGGCGGCAAGCACCTACCGCTTCAGATCTTCCTGCGACCGCCAGGACCGGCGACCGACCCGGCCTTTCACATGATCCCGGACCCGCCATCCGGATGCGGCTCCGGCGCATAGGGCGGCAGAAAGAAGAGGGTCATCCCGCCTTCGAGCTCCGCCAGCACCCGCCGCACCTTCTGCGCCCGGTGCATGCGCTGCCGGTCCACGATCAGGAAGATCTTCTGCGCCAACCCCGCGGCCAGGCGCCGCAGAAAGTCGCAGAAGACCTCGGCGTTGACCGTCCCCTCCACCGTCATGAACCGGAAATGACCCGTCGCCGAGACCGCCGAGAGCAGGATGAGACGATCGCGGGCGCCCGTCATGCCGACCCCCGGCGTCCGGCCGCGCCCGCCCCGGGGGGTGCCGGCGTGATGGCCGGTGTGAATGACGGACTCGTCGGCAAGGAAGATCCGGGCCTGCTCCCGTTTCGCCCGGGCCTGGATCCGCGGGTATTCCTCCTTCCGCCACCGCCCGACCAGCGCCGGATCCTGCCGCCAGGCTTGGTACAGGGGACGCTGGGGGGGGAATCCCAGGGTCTTGAGCAGCCGCCCCACCGACACCGCGCTGAGGCGGACGCCGAAGCGGTCCCGGATCAGCTGCCGCACCATGGCCGGCGTCCAGAGCGCGAACGGGAATTTCAGCTGGCGGGGATCCTGGTCGCGGATCGTCTTCGCGAGCCACTGCATCTGCTTGGCGTCCAGCTTCGGCGGGC
>JALVQN010000090.1 GCA_027025555.1 Desulfobacterales bacterium | reverse complement strand
TTCCGACAGCCCACACACTGGATCATCACCAGACTTTCGGCATCAAGCAGACTTTCATCTTCCCGGGCGATTTTTTCTTCCAGCTCCAGGAGGGTCAAAACGCGCTCATTGTCACCGTAGAGATATTCGCTGGGCCGGTATTCATCGGCACCGATGGCGATTACGGAAACACCGTGCTTGATCTCGGCGACTCCCCTTTCCGACTCCACGCGGGTTACGAAGTTGCCCACATAACCGGTGGCGTCAACAATGGCGGCACCCGTATACACATGGATCAGGGGGTGTTGGTACACCTTTCGGATCAGGTCGTTGAGGTAGGCCCGAACGTCCAGGCCTTCCAGAGTATGGTGGATTCTCCGGGCCGTGCCCCCCAGTTCGGTCTCCTTTTCCACCAGGTAGACTTCGTGGTTTTGATCGGCAATGGAAAGGGCACAGGTCATGCCGGCGATACCGCCCCCAACCACCAGGGCCGTCTTGTTGACGGGCAACTCGATCTCCTGGAGGGGTTCCAGGGCCGCGGTCCGGGCCACCGACATGCGGACGAGGTCTTTGGCTTTTTCGGTGGCCTTTTCCGGCTCCCGGGAATGCACCCAGGAACAGTGCTCCCGGATATTGGCCATTTCAAGAAAGTACTGATTGATCCCCGCCTCCCGAAGGGTATCCCGGAACAACGGCTCCAGGGTCCTGGGGCTGCAGGCCGCCACCACCAGGCGATTGAGCCCCTTTTCCTTGATGAGGTCGGTGATCTCCTGGGCGGAATTGGTGGCACAGGAAAAGAGTTGTTCCCGGGCGTAAACCACATGGGGCAGGGTTTTGGCATATTCGACCACAGAAGGCACATTCACCACCTTGCCGATATTGGCCCCGCAGTGGCACACAAAAACACCGACCCTGGGGTCTTCTCCCAGGACCTCCTGTTCGGGGGGATAGGTCCTTTCCCGGGCCAGTTTGCCCCGCCGATAGGAAAGCAACTCTCCGCACTGGGATCCGGCACCGCTGGCCGTAAAGACCGACTCGGGAATATCCATAGGGCCCTGGAAGGCTCCGCTGACAAAAATTCCGGGCCGGGTGGTCTTTATGGGATTGTCGGGATGGATTTTACAAAATCCGTGGGGATCCAGTTCCACTCCGAACTTTTGAGACAGATCCTTCACGTCGGAAGGCGGGTTCAAGCCTACGGACAGCACCACGAGATCGAACTCTTCCTCTTTGACGCCTGCATCGACCGTGGCGTATCGAATGGTGACGTTTTTGGTCTCCGGAATCTCCCGGCCGATGGAGACGTAGCTCCGGATGAACCGCACGCCGGGAAGCGCTTCGGCCCGCCGGTAAAAGGCCTCGAAATCCTTGCTGTAGGCGCGGATGTCATTGTGAAAGACAGTGGCTTCGATGTCGGCATCGTGGTCCTTGGCAAGGATGACCTGCTTCTGGGTATAGGTGCAGCATACGGCGGAACAGTAGCTGTTGCCGCCGGGGAGGACCTGTCTGGAGCCCACGCAGTGGATCCAGGCGATCTTCTTGGGATGCTTTCCGTCCGAAGGGCGCTTGAGTTCGCCTTCGTAAGGGCCCGTGGAGCACAGGAGCCGTTCGAAGTCGAGGCTGGTCACCACGTTTTCCATCTTTCCGTAGCCGTAATCCCCCCTTGCGGCGGGGTCAAAGATATCGTAGCCCGGCGCCAGGATGATGGCCCCCACTTTCACCTCCACCTTCTCGGGGATCTGGGTGAAATCGATGGCCTCGTTCTTGCAGACGCCCGTGCAAATGGAACATTTCTTTTCCTTCAGATAGAGACATTCGTCATCGATGTAGGTGACCAGGGGAACGGCCTGGGCGAAATAGATATGGATGGCCTTGTTGGGGGATAAGTTCTGATTGTATTGATCGGGAACGTTGAGGGGACAATACTCCACGCATGTGGTGCATCCGGTGCACCTGTCCTCGATGACGTAGCGCGGTTTCTTGGTCAGACTGACCGTAAAGTCACCCGCCTCGCCCTCCACTCCGTCCACGACGGTGTAGGTGAGTACTTCAATATTGGGATGCCGGCCGACCTCGACCAGTTTGGGCGAGAGAATTCACATGGAACAGTCATTGGTGGGATAGGTCTTGTCCAGTTGGGCCATTTTCCCACCGATGGCCGGGGCTTTCTCCACCAGGTAGACCCGGTATCCTGCGTCGGCCAAATCCAGGGAGGCCTGGATTCCGCTGATCCCGCCGCCCACCACCATGACATCGGCGAAGTTGCCGGCGGCGGGGTTGAAAGGCTGTGCATGCATCGGTTCTCTTTCCATGATCGGGTATCCTCGTCTGGTTTTATGTGCGCTTATATGACTTCCTGGACGATCTCGGTGATATCTTTAATCTCCGGGGATTTCCCATCATCCCCTTCTGCCAGGGTCAATCGACTGTCTTCAAAATTGCTGATGCAGTAGGGGCATGCGGTGACCAGCACCCCGGCCCCCACGGCCATGGCCTGTTTCAGGCGCAGATCGGAAAAGCGTTCGCCTTTGGGGGTCTCCATCCAAATGCGGCCGCCCCCGCCCCCGCAGCAGAGGCTCTCTTCAAGGGTATCGGGCATCTCCACGATCTTGAGGCCGGAGATCCCTTCCAGCACCCGCCGGGGTTCTTCGTAGATGCCGTTGTGCCGGCCCAGGTAACAGGGATCATGGTAGGCGACCTTTTTGGGATATTCACCGGAAAGGGCCAGTCGCCCTTGATCCACCAACTCCATGAGATACTGGACCATATGCACCACCTCGAAGTGCACCATAAACTCCGGGTATTCGTTTTTGAAAGTATGGTAGCAGTGGGGGGAAGACACCAGGATCTTCTTCACTCCGTGGTCGATAAACGTCTTGATGTTTTCCCTGGCCAGCCGCCGGAACAATGCTTCGTCACCGGTTTTCCGGATGCTTTCTCCACAGCAGTTTTCCTCGGTCCCCAGGATGCCGAAATCCACGCCCGCCTTCTTCAGAATGGCGGCGGTGGCCTGGGCCACCTTTTTCAACCGGGGATCGTAGCTGAGGTAGCAACCGGGGAAATACAGAATCTCCATTTCTTCGCTGAAGGCCTTGACCCCCAGGCCCTGGGCCCATTGCCCCCTGTTTTTGCGGTCCTCGTTGAGCGGATTCCCTTCCCCCACCAGGCTGGCGCTGATTCCCCGGATGGGCTTCACCGGTGTGGGGAAAACCCCGTACTCGGTGGCAACGCGGCGCAGGGCCACGCCGGATTCGATGATCTTCACCCCCCGGGGGCACCTCTGGGGACACCTTCCGCACGTGGTGCAGCGCCAGATCTCCTCGTTTTCGATCTCGGTCATGCCGAAGGTGGCCTGCCGGATGATCCTGCGCATGCTGAAACTCCTCACGCGGTTCCAGGGGCACACGGTGTCGCACAATCCGCACTGATAGCAGTACTTGAAGCCCTCTCCGCCGCTTTCCCTGATGATCTCGACGATCTCTTTATAATCGGATAGATTCTCCACGGTCTTTGTCCGTCCTCACCATAGGCGTTGCTGCTCAGTTTTCCCTGTTGCCGTATATGCGGGAAACGGCATCCAAAATTTTCTGCTTCCCGTACTTTTTAGCCAGTTCTTCCAGCCCGATCTCCAATTCTTCCGGGCTTTCCTGTTCCTCGACTTCTTCTTCCCGCTCTTCGTAAACCAAGGCATCAGACAGGCACACCTGGACGCACAGGGGTTCTTCAAGGTCGGGATCGTCTTCGCACATATCACACTTTAACGGCAACCCGGAGTCGGGTTCTTTGAAAAGATCCCGGGAAGGACAGGAGGCCCGGCAAAAATCACACTCGCTGTACTGTTTGCCGTCAATCACGTACTTGTCCCGGCCGCTGCATTCGGCCGGCGTGTACTCCCCTGCATACACCGGAAGATAGATGTTTTTGAGGGGTTCACAAACCACGCGGATGCGGGACCGGGCCGGATTGGTACTGCTGTACTTGGGAGTGGCGTGAAACGCCGAACAGACCGCCTCGCAGGCCCGGCAACCGTTGCACTTATCCGCATCGATCTTGATTACTTTTACCGTCTTCTTTTTTTTCTCAGCCATGGCGTCAACCACCTTTTTACGTTATTTGTGCGCGGCTTCGGTGGCCGTCGCCTCTGAAGGCGTCCCGCCACCCCCGGTCAAAATGCCCCGCCGGATGAGGTCTTCGGCCACGAAATCCAACTTCAGGTTCTCCAGGGACTTTCGGGTGGGGATCCCCTCCCTGTTCCATCCTTTGAATGCATAATATTGATCCAACAACTGGGCTTCAAGCTCTGGGAAGCGTTTCTTCCAATGATCCTGCGGGGGACGTTCGTCTTTTCTCCGCAAGCCCCGCCTCACGTTGACGGCCCTGACCAGTTGGCGGACTCTCCGGGAAATGGTCCAGAGCGTTTCCTCGTCAATATCGATGCCGGTGGCATGGGAGAGAAAAAGGGGCAGGTTGTGGATATGGTACGGCGGTTTGATGGGAAAGGAGGACAGTCCCGCGCAAATGCCGGTGCAGTCATCAATGTAATGCATGGTCTCCATCCAGTCCACCAATTCACAAACCAGGTCCATGGGCGGCCAGAAAGGGAACCGCTTGTCTTCATCGCCCCACTCCAGGATAAATTTTTTAAACCGTGCTTCTTTGCCTGTGGGCAGGTGGACCCAGTCCTTTACGAATTCTTCCCGATAGTCTTTGGGAAGGGGCGCCTGGGGGATCTGTCCTTCAATCTGGGTAATGCTGATCTTCTCCCCCGTGGCATACATCAAGAAGAAGATGGGATTCAGCATGCCCAGCTTGATGGGCATTTGTTCATGTTTTTTGGTGGTATTGTGGTCGTAGGCTTCCGCGCCCTTGCCGATCTTCCGGGCCGCCCAATAGACGCCCTCGGCCAGAACATCGCCGATGCCTTCACGGTGGGCGATCTTGTCGAGCAGGTAGAAAAAGCGCTCGTCGTTGCGCTCCGGGAACCCGGGCATGTCCGCGTCGGTCAAAATGCCGGCTTCGTAGAGCTCGATGGCAAAGGCCATCACCTGGGGCGTGGTGTATCCATCGAATCCATACTCCTGGGCTTTCCCGGCGATCCTGAAACCGAAGTCCAGGTCATCCACCATGGCCGCCATGACATAGGTGAGTTTGGAGTAGCATTTCATCATGTATTTACGGGTGGGAAGTTCCGGATGGGTCACGATCCCGCCACACTTCATGGGGCAGTTGTAGCAACTGATCAGGCGTTCCACCGCCTGGTCCTGGGTCTGTTTCCACTCGACGGCCCGCTCCGGAGTCCAAAAGTCTTTTCGCCGGCGGCGGGCATGGCCCCAAGCAAAGCCGGTGGTGTGCCACTTTTCGTCGTGGATGGCCATCTCCTGGGGAGACCCGATGCCGGCCAGGATGGGGGGGACCCCCTTAACGGGATCCTGGGCCCGTTTCGGGATGTAGTCGAGCACCTGCTGACAAAGCTGGAAAAATTCGGCGGGGCGGGCCATGTTGATATCCTTGGTCCCTCGAACCGCGATGGCCTTCAGCCCCTTGGATCCCATGACGGCGCCGATGCCGCCCCGGCTGGCACTGGAACGGGCATGCTCGATGGAAGCGTAAAAGACCCGGTTCTCTCCGGCCAGGCCGATGGCGAGCACCTGGGCCTTGGGCTCCTTGAGCTCCTCCCGAATCCGCTCTGCAGTTTCAAGTGCGCCTTTTCCATGCAGGTGGCCGGCATCGCGGATCTCCACCTTGTCGTTGTGAATCCACAGATACACCAAGCCGGGGGAGCGGCCGCGGACAATGACCCGGTCATATCCCGCAAACTTCAGCTCCGGCGCCCAAAACCCCCCCATCATGGAATAGGCCATCAGCCGTGTCTGTGGAGAAAAGGTCGAGACAATGGTGCGGTTGGCCCCCGTGGCCGGCGTACCGCACAAAAGGCCCGTTCCAAATACCAACAGGTTTTCCGGAGAAAGGGGATCCACCTCCGGGGGCACCCGATCCCACAAAATCTTGGCGTTTGTCCCCAGTCCGCCCAGATAGAGCTGGGTCCATTCGGGGTCTGTTTCCACGCGCTCAATGTTTCCCCGGGTAAGATCGACCTCCAAGCTAAATCCCGTCTCTGCGTACCTCATTCTATCCCCCTTATCATCAACTTACGATGGTGTGCGATGCATGAACAAGCGGTACCTTCCTCAGCCCCCTCCCCTTTATGAAAACTTTCTCTTGGGTCCGTTGCACTCTTTCCTCCCTCAGGATGGGGGCGCCCGGGTTCATTCCCGGTATCTTTTGGGACAAAAAAGAGCTTCCACAGCAACGCCTTTCGGAAATCGGAAATGCGATCCAAAAAGCCTATGGAAACATTTTTGTTGACGGCGCTTCAAGTTGTAATTACGATATAGCCACAATATAACTATGTGTCAAGGAAAAAACGGCTCCGAAAGGGATCGGTTGTCCCTGAAATCCGCCACTGACCAGGCGGCAACAGTATGTGCAAAATACTGAAATATCTGGATTCAGTGCTTTTTCAAAAGAAACGGCTTAAAAATGCCACAAACTACAAAAAAAAACAGCATGGCTTTTTTATGTCTATTGACTTTTTACAAAAAAGCGGTTAGAATAACACCGTCTTGTTTTTAGCGTCAATATTATTGACGCCGATGCCGGATCGCTATCCGTAAAACGGTTGGCAGCGTAGAAATGTACAAAATATCTAATGAAGAGAGGATCGAGCCGTGAGTAAATTGCTTATTGTGGAAGACGAGGCGATTGTTGGACTCCAGCTGGAGGAAACGTTGGAATCCATGGGGTTTGAAGTGGTGGGCCGGGCCATGTCCGGCAAAGAAGCCGTTTCCATGGCCAGAAAATTCAAGCCGGATCTTATCCTGATGGACATTGTCATGCCGGGAGGGATGAACGGGATACAAGCCGCCAAAAAGATTCAGGCCAAATCCAACATTCCCATCATTTTCATCACAGCCCATGCCGACGAAAAATGGCTGGATCAAGCCAAAGAGGTCAACCCGTTGGGCTATATCCTCAAGCCCTTCCATGACCAGCAGGTAAAGGCGATGGTGCAAATCGCCCTGAAGCGCATCGAGCTTGAAGAAAAACTGAAAAAAAGCGAGGAAGCGCTCCGGACGGAACGGGATCGATTGGAAGAAATCGTCCAGGAACGCACCGAAGAGTTGAAGATCAAATCGATGAACCTGGAGGATACCAACGCCGCGCTCAAGACCATCCTCAAAAAGCGCGAAGAGGACAAAAACGAGCTCGAGGAAAAGGTCCTTATGAATATCAAGCGCATGGTCCTGCCTTATGTGGAAAAACTCAACAACACCAAGCTCACCGACACTCAAAAGACCTATGTGGAAATCATAGAGATGTCGCTTAAGGAGATCATGTCGCCCCTCGCCCATACTTTGTCCACCAAGTATGTGAACCTCACGCCCAAGGAAGTCCAGATCGCCAACCTGATCAAGCAGGGAAAAAGCACCAAAGAGATCGCCGAAATCTTTGACCTCTCCAAGCGCACCATTGACGCCCATCGCAACCATATCCGGAGAAAACTGGGCCTGAAGAAGCGGGGGGGAAACCTGAGAACCCATCTGTTGACCCTTCGATAGAATCGGATTCAAGGCTTCTTAGAAACAGCCTTTAAGAGAAACGGCGGGAGGCGTCTCCCGCCGTTTTCTGCAATGCGGCAAGGGCGTTGCTGACAGTGACGGGGTAGTCTGCATCCGTCTCGATGGACCGATAACGGCGGGGCAGCAAGGGCAGCTGTTTCCGAAAAACGTCCCGCACCTTTTTCAGGTTTGGCGCGGGTTGTAAAATGTTTCCCGCTTCCATCACCTTTTTCAACAACGGAATCGCCCCTTCGATCCGCTCGTCGGCGCATCCGATCACGTCTTTGAGGTATCGCCCGGATTTTCCGGTCTTTCGGAACACCTGTTTTTCCCCTGCGAGGGTGACCTTTCCGGGACTCAATTTCCGAACATTGCACCCGGCGAATCGGACCATTTTATACACGATGTCAATATAGGGGACATCTTCGGAAACCCCCATATTCGTGCCGACGCCGAAGGCATCGATCTTCCCTTTTTGCGAAAAAATTTCCGCGATCTTCTTTTCATCCAGGCCCCCGCTTGCAAAGATCTTCACTTCTTTCAGACCCGCCGCATCGAGGATTTTCCTCACTTGCTTGCTGAGCGATACCATATCCCCGCTGTCAAGTCGGACGCCGACAAGGCGCCCCCCCCTTTCCTGCATGGACCGCCCCACCCGGGCGGCACACCGGGCGCCTTCGAGGGTGTCATAGGTATCGATGAGGAAGACGGCACGCTTCGGAAAAAGTTTCCCATAGGCTGAAAAGGCTTCGGCTTCGCTCCCGAACGCCATGACAAAGGAATGGGCCATGGTCCCATATACGGGAATGCCGTAAAGCTTTCCGGCCAGAACATTGCTGGTCCCGGAAAAGCCGGCCAGATAGGCGCTCCGGGCGGCCTTCAACCCCGCATCCGCCCCATGGGTTCTTCGTGCGGAAAAATCATGGAGGGGTCTTCCCCGGGCCGCCTCCACACACCGGGCAGCCTTTGAAGCGATCAAGGTCTGAAACCCGATGGTATTGAGAAGGGAGGTCTCCAGAAGCTGGGCCTGAATGATGGGGGCGTGCACCTCCAGGATGGGTTCTTCGGGGAAAAAAATCGTCCCCTCGGGCATGGCGTAAACAGTACCCGTGAATTGCAGCTTTTCCAGGTAAGCCAGAAATTCATCCTCAAAAAGACCCGTGGATCGGAGATAATCGATGTCATCGGCTTGGAATTTGAACGTTGAAAGCGTCTTTAAAACATCCTGGAGGCCGGCGGCCACAAAGTAATTTCGGTTTTCAGGGCGCTGCCTCACATAGAGGGAAAAAACAGCCTCCTCTTCCATCTGATAAGCATGGTAGCAGGCGGCCATGGTGAGCTCATAGAGATCCGTAAAAAGAGGGTCCGGCCGGCACATGACTTCCCTCGGCCGAAGGGATTGCCTGGTCGCATGTGTTTTCATTTTTTGGATTCTACTAAAAGGAAAAGACCCTGTCAAAAGACGCGTTCAATTTTTTCCGGTGGTTGAAGGCGTGAATGTTGCCTCCCCCTCCCCGGGCCCGGCGGATGTCGGCAACCCCACCCCTCAACAGCATCGAACGGGTTGAGGGGGTGAAGGGTGCCGGGAAAACAGCGATTTAACCCGCAACGACGTCTCTTTAAAACCGGTTCTGGACAAAGGGGATGTTTTCAACGTGAGCCTTTATGGAGACTATATCGACGGGAAATACGGCCGTCCCGGTGTCAAACCGCCGGAAGGTACGCGGGATTTCTTTGTCAGCGGCATCCGCCCCTTCAAAGGCGCCGGCGCCTTGACCGGCATTGTGGAAAAGAAATACAACTGGAAAAACTAAAGTGCCGACCTGAATTGGGGAGGGGCTCAAACCGGAAACCGGATGGCGCTCGGATGCCACCATTGGGCACCGCTTGTGGGACAGAAGCATCTTTGGCTTTTTCACGTATTTTCAGTGGCACGTCAACGGCAAGATCCAGTGGCAGCCCGACGAGAACTGCCGCTATCGGCCCGTGAACCTGGATCGCTTCGGGGGGAAGGGGTGGGAGACCGGACTGAAGATCGGTCCCTATGGGGATGCGGCCTTTTCCCTGTCCTGCACCCACACGGACGCAAAGGAAGAAAACGCCTTTGTCAGCCGGCGGGCCACTTACACGCCCGAACACCAATTCAAGGGACGCTCACCCATTTTGCAAGCGTCGGCCTCACCACCCAGGTGACAGTCCGCTTTATGGGGGATCGTTTCTACTACGGCAGCGACAGGAAGCGCACCGCGCCCGCGGGCGTTCCGGAGGCTTACAGGACGGTGGACCTGCGTCTTTGCGGGGCGCCTCCCCGTCCGGCGCTTTTTTTCGCTCGCCCCGCCTCGCGCTGATATCTTGAAACAGTGGGAAAAATCCGATATTGATCTTGCTGAGTCCCTTGTCATTTCACAGGAAGGACTTCAGTCAGGAAACCACAGGCATGCAACCCAGGACAGCCCTGTTTCAAAGCGGGGGGCGATTTGAAGCCCATTGCGCACCTTTTCAAAACACAAATCCATCAAATGGCCCATTTCCTCGATATTCCGCAATCCATCCTCGGACGGGAACCCACACAGACACCCACCCGGCAAAAGAGATATCGAGGAGACTCAACTTAGGGGCAGACCAGGTGCAGCGGGTAACGGCGGACATTCGGCAAAAACACCGCGCCACAGAACCTCTAAGGTTGCAAGCGCTCCAGCCTGAATAGATTCCAAAAACCCGTTCCAAAAGTATGTCCAAAGCGTCGCGGGCCCGCCCCTCCAGGGGGTGTGGTAATCTTCCGGGCGTCTTTTCAGTTTCAGGAAAAAAGGAAAGCATGGATTCGATGCCCACCAAGGAGAAGGCATGGAAAAGTGGATGGAACAACTGCAAAACAGGGTGAACACGCTTCACCGGCTGAAAGCGTATATCCACGTCACCCCCGAAGAAGAAAAAGCCATTCTCACCCTGAATACCCAATGGGGCGCCACCCCCTATTTTGCCTCGCTGATGGATCCGAACGATTCCGCATGTCCCATCCGAAAACAGGTGGTCCCCTCCCTGAAGGAGATGAACCCTGCGCATGACACACCCCGTTCTCTAAGCAGCAAGGAAAACGGGGGCGCCCAAGAGGTCCGGCCGGCCAGCATCGTCCAAAAGGTTCATGACCGGGCGGCCTTCAGCGTCATAGACACGTGCGCCGTTTACTGCCGGCACTGCTTTCGTAAAGCGCAAGGGATGACCGAAAAGCCGAGGCTTCGCAGGGACGTGGAGGAAGGCTTGGAATGGATTGCAGACCATGAAGAAATCCGTGACGTTCTCATTACCGGCGGGGACCCTTTCGTGTTGTCCGATGAAAAAATCGAATATCTCGTCCGGAAACTTCGGGAGACCCCCCATATCCGGATGATTCGCTTTGGGACGCGTCTTCCCATCGTCCTGCCGCAGCGAATCACCCGGGGGCTGTTGAAGGTCCTCGGCGGGTTCCATCGCGTGCCCGTTTGGGTCAGCACCCAGTGCAATCATCCCAGGGAGATCACCGGAAAGACGGGCCGCGCCGTCTTCGATCTGCTCCGCAGCGGCGTCAATGTGAGCAACCAGGCGGTCCTGTTGAGAGGCATCAACGACGACGTCAACACCTTCACGGCACTTCACCAGAAACTGCTCACAGTCCGGATTCGTCCCTACACCGTTTTTCACTGCGCGTCTGCCCCGGGCATCGACCATTTCCGCACACCGGTGGAAAAGGGGCTACGGCTCATCCGGGACGGCCTGCGCGGTCATACCACGGGGCTGGCCCAGCCCATCTATGTTACCGGCACCCGGAAACCCAAAGGGTGCACCGCCGGGTGCACCGACGGGAGGCGGCATCGGGCCCCAAAGCCATTGAAAAGGACACCCCTTGAATGAAAAAAGGCCTTATGGTGAGGACGCCTTCCTCAGGCGCACGGCCACCCGCATCCCATCGAGCATTTCTTCTTTTTCAACAATTTCCCCATCACGGAAATGAATCACCTTGGCCATTTTCTCCATCTGCCCAAAGGTGCAGATAAAACGCAACGTTTCACCGGGATGAAGCCGAGAAAGACGTAAACTTACGTCCCTGTATCCGGCTCAGCAATCCCCCCGGTAATCGATGAGGGTGTCTTCATATCTCCTTAGAAGGCTGTCATTCTTCTCCATCAACACTTTTTCACTCCACGGGCTTTTCGACGAAAACCGGCCTGGAATCGCTGAAGCCAAATCAACCGATTCTGGTACGCTCCCATGGCCTCTTTGTTTTTCAGAGGATCCCCTCTTATGCCGAAGCCTTTACGGGATACCCTCTTTCTCTCCGCAAATGGCGATTTCCATTGCCGTGATTACGCCTTTATCATCACGCCTTCTCCTGCCCCCCTTGACCCCAATGAACCGCCTTCTTATAATGGAACGCATCCCCCATTGAAGATATAACAAGAAGTTTTAAAACTCAAATGCCCGACAAACCCTTTGATTTTTGGCAGGATCACGCCCCCCGGTATCTCGAAATGGCGTTACGCACGGACCGGCACGAGGTCGTTGCCCACCCGGACGGCTATGGAAAGCACACCGGCGACTGTGGCGATACCGTGGAAATGTATCTGACGGTTCGCGACGATCGTATCGGATCGGTGACGTTTCGAGTAAACGGGTGCATACACACCAACGCCTGCGCCAATACAGTGGCCCATCTGGCCGAGGGCAAACCCGTGGCCGAGGCTTGGAAGATCACCCCGGACGATGTGATTGCCTATCTGGAAACCCTGCCTGAAAACCATGCCCATTGTGCAGAACTGGCTGTCGGCGCCTTCTACCGGGCCCTGGCCGACCATCACGCCAACCAGCGCCACCCCTGGAAGAAATTGTACCGCTCCGGCTGAAACGCCGACTATTGCCTTTCCACGGGCGGAATAATGACCACCGGCACCGGTGAAGGTTCGACCACTTGTGCCGGTTTTATCCCTGGGCCAAGCCGGGCAATAGGGATGGGGGCACGACGATCACCGAACAGGGCGCCTTTAAGAGGATTTCAGAGACCTTGTCTCCCAGAGAAGCGTTTGTTGATCCTTCTCCCGCTTCAAGGGGAGTACTTGTCGATGTTCCGATAATGATGGCATCCATGCCCGCATTCTTGGCAAGCTTGCACATTTCACTCACTTCATCACCGTTGGAGATATTGATCATGTAATCCGTAAACCCCCTGCTTCTCAACTTATTTTTATAAGCTTCCGCTACACGCCTTTCCCCTTCCTTGATTTTTTCGATGATCTCGTCCTCACTTGCATTGAGACGTCCCAGGCCATGGTAGATCCATAATTTGGCCTTGTTTTCGGTTGCCAAATTGAGGGCAAAATTGAAAATATGCTCACAATACTCTGTCAAACAGGTGCCGAATAATAATTTCTTATACATCTTGCCTCCTTTTCATTCCTGGGAGGTTATCTCGGTTCAAGCGCCGGCAACTCCCGCCCGCACTTGATGCACCCTGCTTAAAAGGCCCCCGAGATTATCCCCCGAAATTCCCTGCGCCCAGACCCCTCATGGCTTCTTCGGCGGTGACGCGGAGTCTGCCGAGGGATTTGTCGAAGGCCTCCCGTTCGCTCTGGATGTCGGCAATGCCGGTTTCAGGGGTGCATTTGTCGCGGATCTGCTCGATGCGCTCGTCCATCTCTGCAATGAGCATGTGCAGATCTTCGATATTGGGGAGAATCTTCTCTTTTTCTCCGCCGGGCAGCGCCTCCATGTGCCGGACAATGTCGTAGACATTGGCCTTCCATGCGGCAAGTTCCGCTTCCATGGTTTTACAACAATTTCTGGCCTTCATGGTCTCCTCCTTTTACTTCGAATTCTCCGCGTTTTGCGGCCATCTTCTTCAATGTACCGCCATGTCTATCCAGCCGCCTTTCGGCTTACCCATTCCTTCTGCATAAAGGATGCCACATGGCCCGACCGCCTGAATAGAATGCCGGTAATTTTTTAACTTATTGGTTTTATTGTTATTATAAATCAGATGAACAGGAAGGAAAAAAGAAGAGACGAAAAATTGACCGTTACCAAACGATTTTTTTTACCATCTGTACCAAAATGTAACGATTGGTAACGCTTTTCCTCTCTTTCATGGGAGCAGTTGAGATGGAACGTGCCCGTTTAAAGCCCGGGCACCAACCCGGACCTGTTTCGAGTCGATCTTCACACTGAATCCTGGAAAGCCGCAAAAAGAGCCCGGAAGGGATATTAAAAGGCGTTTCCAATCCTTTAAGAGGATGGACCGGTCTCTTATCAGATTGGAGAAACGGCGGCTGGAGCCGTCCTTTCTACAGGATCACCACCTCCACCTTCCCGGACAGGGCTTCCTTGAAGCGCTCGGCATCGGTTTGGCCGCCTACGATGGCCCCGTAATGCATGGGAATCGCCAGGGCGGGTTTCATGGCCAGGGCGGCCTGAACCGCTTCGTCCGCCGTCATCACATAGGTCCCGGATACCGGGAGCAGGGCGATATCCGTCTTGAAGTCATGCATTTCCGGAATAAAATCCGTATCTCCGGCATGATAGAGACGCACCCCGTCGATTTCGACGATGAAACCGAGCCATCCGTTGGCCTTGGGATGGAATTGTTTGTCGGTGTTGTAGGCCGGCACGGCTTCCACCCGGATCCCGTCCACCGTGACGGACTCTCCGGGCCGCACCACCCGGACGTCGCCTTTCAGCTTTTTGGCCGAGTCTTTTTCCGTGACAATGACGGAATCGGCCTGTTGAATTTTGGCCACGTCCTCGGGGCTGCAGTGATCAAAGTGGTCATGGGTGATCAGGATCACGTCGGCCTTGGGCCCGGATTCGATCTGATAGGGATCGATATAGATCCTCTTCTCCGCCTCCACGCGAAAGGCATCATGCCCCAACCAAACGATCTTTTTGACCAGTTCTTGAACCGTCATGACGTCCTCCTTTTGAAACACGCCCATGGTACCGGGAGCGCACCGACTCTCGAACAGGGGTCAACATGTTCCATTCCTTGATAAGATGATCCCTTATAAGAAGATCCCTTCCGGAAGTCAAGGCGACAAGGGGTTTCCCGCGCCTTTTGGACGAAAGCGGCCTTTGCCTGAAATCCTCCCCTGGTTGCAATCCCCCGGGGCATGTCTTAGATTGCTCCGATGATGTCCCCCTTTTGTCACCGAAGGGTGGAGACTCCCATCTTTCGAAGCGCCGAGGGGGGGAGCGGGCCCCCAGGTTGTTCACACCGGAAACGAGACTGCCCATGAAACCCCCGAGCCTGTCAAAGGGAAAGACCTTTTACGGCATCTCCTCCTTCGAGGTGTTGGCCATGTTCCGGCGGGGTCTTTTCTACGCGTATCTTTCCATCTACCTGCGCCACTACCTGGCCCTTTCGGTGACGGAAACCACCCTGTTCGCCACCCTTCCCATGATCGTCAACGTGCTTTGCCAGACCCTGGTGTGGGGGCCTGTTTCGGACCGATTCCAGGTCCGCCGGACCCTCATCGTATGGGGGGAATGTCTGGCGGCCTTCGGCACGACCCTGGTCTGGTGGGCCCACCGCATTCCGGAATCCCCCCGGACTTCCGGATATGCCATCATTGTCGGGCTGACCCTGGTGGAAATCTTCTGGTCCATGTCCAACGTGGGATGGAGCGCCCTTATTTCCGACATCTATCCCCAAAAGGCGCGAAACGCCGTCCAGGGAAAACTGGCCTGCCTCGGGGTCGTGGGGCGCATGGTGGGGATCTGGAT
>JALVQN010000089.1 GCA_027025555.1 Desulfobacterales bacterium | reverse complement strand
ATTTATCCGTCATACGAAAATCAATTCTTGACCAAGTCGGCGGATTTCGAAGAGGTTTTGAAGGAGCCCAGGATCATGATTTATTTTTAAGAATTTCCGAAACAACCAAACGGATTTGTCATATTCCCAAAGTTTTATATGCCTGGAGAGAAGTCCATACCTCCACCGCCGGGAATCCACTTTCAAAACCGGACGCTCAAGAAAATGGACTGTCTGCAGTGGATGAACATATGAAGCGTCTTTTTGGCCCAACATGTCATGCGAAATCTTGCGACCATCTCTTTGTTTATGACACATGCTGCACTTTAAAAAAAGAGGTTTTAGCCAGTATTATTATTCCGACAAAAGACAATTTATCTTATCTCAAAAACTGTGTTGAAAGTATCGTTGAAAAATCATCCCACAAGAATTACGAAATCATCATAATGGATAATGGTTCCCAAGAAGAACATACCCGGAAATGGTTTTTCGAGATAAAAAGGAAGTGTCCCAACATACGCATCATCGAAGCTGATTATCCATTTTGCTGGTCAAAACTTAATAATCATGGCATTGAAGCGGCGCGTGGCGAAATCTTCCTTTTCCTGAACAATGATACAATTGTGATTTCCCATGATTGGATCGAGCGGTTGGGCGGGCAAGCCCTCAGAAATGATGTGGGCGTTGTGGGGCCTTTATTGTTATACGAAGATGGAACCATACAGCATGCAGGTGTGGTCGTCGGGCTCGGAGGGTGGGCGGATCATCTTTACAAAGGCATGGAGACGGTTCATTACGGATCTCCTTTTGTTTCACCATTGGTGAAACGGAACGTTCTCGCCGTGACCGGGTCCTGTATGGCCATTTCAAGAAAGACCATTGAAAGCATAGGCGCGTTCAACGAATCTTTTTTGATATGTGGAAGCGACGTGGAAATCTGCATCAGGGCCCATGAAGCCGGTCTTTTAAATATCTATGATCCATTTGTAAGATTGTATCATTTTGAATCCAAGACGAGGCATCCGGAAAACATCCCTCAACAAGATTTTGAAATGTCGATCAAACATTACAAACACTACAGAATGGTTGGCGGGGATCCATTTTACAACATCAACCTGTCATTGGAAAGTACAACACCTATAATCGATAACCGGCGTTTATGATCGAAAAAATATCCAACATTCTCAGAAGATATAATTTCGCACGGCAGATCTACCGTGTCGTGAAAAGGATCGATTTCGCCTATTCCATTCCTCAGATATCTCCCATCCATGCAAAAAAGAGTCGTTTTATAGATAAACGAATCAATTTGGTCATACCTTCTATAAACAAGGAACATTTCTTCGGTGGCGTTTCTACAGCCTTGGCTCTTTTCAAAGCGCTTGCAGGTGGTAACGGCAAAAACATTCCTGCACGTATCCTTCTGACCGATGCCATCCCGGGAGAAGATGATTTAAAGGAGTTCCCCGGATATAAGATGATTTCATCCGAAGAAGATTCGAATGAAGAATGTCAAATTGTTCCCATCGTGCATAAATATCAAAGAAAAGTTTTCACCGGCCCTGAAGATCGATTCCTGTCCACTTCCTGGTGGACAGCCTATTGTACGATCCATATGGTGGATCAACAGACCAAGCTCTTCGGAGATGCCTGTAATCGAATGGGTTACCTGATCCAGGACTATGAACCCGGATTCTACAACTGGTCCACCCATTATGCTTTGGCCGAATCAACATACCGGTCGAATGTCCTGACTTTCCCCATATTCAATTCGACATTTTTAAGAGATTACTTCAAGAATAAGGGTTACTCCTTTGAAAAAGAATTCGTGTTCGAACCGAGATTGCATCCCATGCTTAAAAAATATCTGGTGTCAAAAGATAAGGTTGAAAAGGATCAAAGAATATTAATATACGGCCGCCCCTCTGTAGCGAGAAACTGCTTCCCGCTCATCGTGGAATCGATGCGGATATGGGCTTCGGAACAAACTGATTCAAAAAAATGGGATGTGATCTCCGTTGGTGAAACCCACAAAAATATTCCTCTTGAAAAAGGAACTGCCATCAGATCACTCGGGAAACTGAGCTTACAAGATTATGCCCGACAATTGTTGAGAAGCGCCATCGGCATCTCCCTCATGGTCTCTCCACATCCAAGTTACATACCGCTTGAAATGGCCCATTTTGGACTGTTGACAATTACGAATACATACGCCAATAAGGACCTTTCGTCCTGGCATGAGAATATCTTGTCATTGGACTGTCTCACTCCGGATCGAATTGCCGAGGTCCTGTTGTCCTGTGTCAATCAGTTTTCTAAAGATCCTCATATTGGCCTGAAAGGTCAAAGCCTGGTCCTCAATTATTACAGCGATTCGGAAATGTTTCCATTTATAGGGGAACTCTTCGAGAACCTTTTCCCGCCGCTTCAATGAAGCCCTGTGAGTCGAGTTGCTGTCATAGTTGTCAATTATAACGGTCGACGCTATTTAGGGAAATGCTTGGAGCATTTGGAACAACAAACGTTTAAGGATATTTCCGTTTATGTCGTTGATAACGGCTCTTCGGATGGTTCCCCCGAATACCTTAAGCAGCATCATTCTAACTTAAATTTGATTCTTTTAAAAAAAAACGTGGGATTTCCGGCAGGCAACAATATTGCAATGCGTCAATGCGATCGGGAATTGATTGCGCTGTTAAACGCAGATGCCCAACCGGACAGAGAATGGATTCAAAAACTGGTTGAGGCCATGGATGAAACGCCTGAAGCAGGCTTTGGCGCATCGAAGATGTTGTATCTCAATCGGCCATGGATCATTGACCGAGCCGGGGACGGGTACACACGGGCGGGTGCCGGCTTGCTGAGGGGTCGCGGAAAATCCGCAAAGCGTTATTGTGCCAGTGAGTTCATTTTCGGAGCATGTGCAGGGGCTGCAATTTACAGGAAAAGCATGCTTGATAAGATCGGACTCTTTGATGAGGATTATTTCTTACTCTATGAAGACGTTGATCTGAGTTTCAGGGCGCAACTTTTCGGATACAAATGTATCTATGTACCGGATGCGCTGGTATATCATATGGCAAGTGAAAGCATTGGCTATGACTCCCCCTTATCCGTTTACTACGCGCATCGGAATCTGGAATGGACTTATATTCAGAACATGCCGAAAAAGCTGCTGTTAAAATCCATCCATCTTCATTTGTTATATGACACGATGGCTTTTATCTATTTTTTCGAAAAAGGCCTTTCAAAAGTTTTTTTGCGCTCCAAAATAGACGCCCTCAAAGGTTTTGCCAGGGCAATTTCAAAACGGAAAACAATTCAAACGAAAAGGAAGTCAAGTGATCCATATATATGGTCTATACTGGAAAAAGAACACTACTTGAATCGGTTGACTCACAGATTCAAAAAGACTCCATGAACCAACCCTTTCAGATGAGGAAACCTTAAAGTGCTAAATGACCAGATATCCGTTGATACGATCATCGTCAACTATAATAGCACGAACTGCCTCCTGAATTGTCTTGAATCCCTCTACCGCGCCAGGGGTGATTTTCGCGGCAAGATCTTTGTCCAAGACAATGCCTCCACCGACAATGTCGACAGGGTGCTTCAACATTTTCCAGAAGTTATACTCCGGAAAAACAGCACCAATTTGGGGTTTTCCGCTGCTGTCAATCAGACTTTGAAAGAGAGTCGAGCGCCATATGTTGTTTTATTGAATCCAGACTCCTATGTTATGGAAGGCTTTTTCGAAGATATCCTCAATTATCTTGTCAAAAACCCATCCATAGGCATTCTCGGCCCGAAAATCCTTGACAGCGACGGAAAAGTGCAGGGATCCGCCCGCTCTTTTCCCACCCCTCTGACAGCCTTTTTCGGGAGAAGGTCTCTCTTTACCCGCCTTTTTCCGAACAATCCCATCACCTCGTCCAACGTGTTGACAACACGGAGTGACGGCGTGACGCCGATGGAAGTGGACTGGGTATCCGGTGCATGTATGGTAGTCAACCGAAAAGCAGTGGAAACAGTCGGATATCTGGATGAACAGTTTTTCATTTACTGGGAAGATGCAGATTGGTGCCGGCGGATGTGGGAAGCAGGGTGGAAAGTCGTATACTTCCCACGCGCCTGCGTGATCCATTACGTGGGTGTAAGCAGTGATCAATTGCTGATAAGGTCCCTCTATGAATTCCATAAAAGCGTTTATTTACTCTTTGAAAAATACAGCCGACCGTCGTCGTTGATCACCAAAGCGATGATTATCTCCGGATTGTATTTCCGATTTTGTTTTGTCATCCTCTCCGGTTTCATCGCCCTTTGGATCAGGAAGCATCAAATGCCGCTTCGCGGGAAAACGATCCCCCCTCTCGGTGTCGCCTCCCGGAGAATCAGGGTGCTGCGGATGATCGCGAGGCTGAACATTGGAGGGCCCGCCATTCATGTCCATCTCCTTACGACGGGGTTGAACAAAGAAAAATTCGATTCCACTTTAGTGACCGGCATCATTTCCCCTTTGGAAGGAGACATGAGTTACCTTTTCGAATCCGAAAACATCAAAACCATCGTGATACCGGAACTTCAAAGGGAAATCAGTTTCAAGATGGATCTGAAGACCGTCGCCAAAATCTTTAGGGTCCTCATAGCGGAACGTCCGGACATCGTCCATACGCACACCGCAAAGGCGGGTACCAGCGCGCGACTTGCTGCATTGGCCTACAACCTGATTCAAAGAAAGTCCCTGCGCGTGGTTCACACCTTCCATGGACACATCTTTGAAGGCTATTTCAGCCGGGGAAAGTCATTGTTTTTTGTCCTCATCGAGCGACTTTTGGCGAGAATTACGGATGCCATTATCGCCATCAGCAAGACCCAAAAAGAAGATTTGGCTGAAAAATACCATATCGCCCCTCCTGAAAAGATCAAGACGGTGGAACTCGGATTTGACCTGAATCCTTTCCTGAATTCGAATGCGCTTAAAGGAAAATTCCGGCAATCCCTGGGGGTTTCAGAGGATACGATCCTCATCGGCATTATCGGAAGACTGGTCCCCATCAAAAATCATCTGATGTTTCTGCATGCGGCGAAGATTCTTTTGAAGCGTCACTTTGGGCCTAACCTCCTGTTCGTCGTGGTGGGGGATGGAGAATTACGGGAGAAACTGGAGCGCTTCTGCCATGAGGAAAACCTGTGCGAACACGTTCGGTTTTGTGGATGGGTCCGGGAAGTCGCCCGCGTGTATGCCGATCTCGACATCTTGGCCCTGACCTCCATCAATGAAGGGACACCGGTATCCATTATTGAGGCCATGGCCTCTTCTGTCCCGGTTATCGCCACCGATGTGGGCGGTGTTCGGGATCTTCTGGGTTCTCCAGAAGACTTCACAGGAAAGGATGGATTCATGCTGTGTGAACGGGGCATCTTATGCCGCAACAAAGATGTCCTTGGATTCGTCAGGGGACTTGATTATCTTATCAAAACCCGTACAGCAGAGGCACAGGATCGCGTCGTCAGCGCCCGGGCCTTCGTCCGGGAACGCTTTAATCAAAAAAGGCTCCTGGAAGATGTGGAAGCCCTTTACCTTGAACTCGTGAATTCCTAGTCTTTCTTGATGTCTCTAAAGCGTTGGGTCAGCCTGTTCTTTTCCTTTTTTTCTCCTTTGCGGCACCGGGTCCTCATCCTGAGGCTTGCCAAAAGAGAAGTTTCTTCCAGGTACCGGGGATCCTTCCTGGGCCTGGCATGGTCTGTGATCACGCCCCTGGTGATGCTGGCCATCTATACATTTGTTTTCAGTCAAGTGTTTAAGATTCGCTGGGGCTCTCTGGAACAGGGGATGGGAGAATTTGCTTTGAGACTTTTTGCCGGATTGATCGTTTTCAACTTTTTCTCCGAAAACGTCACCCGCGCACCGAATCTCATTCTGGAAAACACCTCCTTTGTCAAAAAGGTTGTTTTCCCTTTGGAAATTCTCCCCATCACCGGTACCTTGTCCGTACTTTTCAACACCTTGATGTCCACCTTGGTTTTAATGTTGGGCATCCTGGTCGTCGGGAAAGGCCTGGGCCTTGCGGTTTTATATCTTGTGCCGCTTTGGGCATCGCTTCTCCTTACCACATGGGGAATCAGCTGGTTCTTAGCCGGTCTTGGCGTGTATCTGCGGGATCTAAAGCATATGGTGGCAACCGGTGTCTCCATTCTTCTCTTTTTGAGCCCCATCTTCTATCCGGTTGCAGCACTTCCTGCCGGAATGCAGCGGATCATCTATCTCAATCCGCTCACTTTTTTCATCGAGCAGAACCGCCACATTCTTGTGGACAATCAATCTCCCGAAATCCATCAGCTGCTGCTCGCAGCAGGGCTTTCCTGTGTGATTGCATCGGTGGGCTTCCGGTTGTTTGAAAAGATGCGAATCGGTTTTTCCGATGTCCTCTAACAGCGCATATCCCATGCAAGGCCTGGAAACGACAGGACCTCGCAAAGCCCCTGTGGCGGTTCGAACCGTCAATCTTTCGAAAAAATTCCGAATTTACAATCAGCCCCGGGACCGTCTTTTCCAGATGTTTAATTTTACCCGAAAGCGATTCTATTCGGAATTTTGGGCGCTTCAAAACATCAGCATATCCGTCCAAGCCGGTGAAACCGTCGGGATCATCGGGAAGAACGGATCGGGGAAGACCACTTTGCTCCAACTCATCTGCGGCACCCTCAATCCGACTTCCGGGACTGTGGAAGTCCATGGTCGAACCGCGCCCCTCCTGGAACTGGGATCGGGGTTCAATCCCGAGTACAGCGGCCTGGAAAATGTGTACGTCAACGGCGCCATCCTTGGAATGGGCACCGAAGAGATCGAAGCGAAGCTGGATTCCATATTGAGTTTTGCCGATATTGGCGATTTCATCCATCGCCCGGTGAAAACCTATTCCAGCGGCATGTACATGCGTCTGGCCTTTGCCGTTGCCATCCATACCGAGCCCCAGGTCCTGGTCGTGGACGAAATCCTGGCTGTGGGAGACGCGGCGTTTCAAAGAAAATGCATCCAGCGGTTCTACGAACTCCGCAGCGCCGGCTGTACCATCCTCTTTGTTTCCCATGACGCTTATCAGGTGAAGGCCATTTGCCGAAAAGCGCTTTATTTGTCCAAAGGCCGTATCGTCATGTTCGGTGAGGCCCATGAAGTGGTGGACCGCTATGTGGAAGACCTGCACAAGGCAAATGCAAAACCGGATCCTGAAGCATCCTCCCAAACACAGGATCCGGGGCACCCCTTGCGTATCACCCGGGTATACCTTGAAAATGCTAAGGGTCAATGCATCGATCGGGTCAAAAGCGGCGAGACGATCGTCCTCCGGTTTCAATACCAACGCCTGGACAGGGCCTTTAATGAAAAGATCACCTTTGTTTTCAACCTCTATCGTCAAGACGGGACCTATGTGTGCGGCGCCACGACCTTGATGGAAAAGATCCCCCCCGTATCGGTTCGGGACCAGGGCGACGTGTCCGTTTGTTTTCCCAAGTTGCCGCTTACTGCAGGATCGTATCTGTGGCGGGTTGCGGTGAATGATGCGGGCGGCATGATGGTTTACGCACAAGCCAAATATGTCTGTCCCTTTCGTGTGGTAGACGATTTCCATTCGGTGGGCATCATTGATTTGAAGCGCACATGGACTTTCCACGAGTAGGATATCCCTTTTAAATTCGGAAAAGACCCCATGGAACGCCTGGAATTTGGTGAACATCCCTACAACCCCATGGAACTGAGCAATCATGTGGCGCGTTATTTCCTTGTCTCGCGCCACGTGAAAGGACGCCGGGTCCTGGATATCGCATGCGGTGAAGGGTGGGGGAGTTATTTGATGGCCGCGAAATGGGGCGCCGCCTTTGTTCATGCAGTGGATCGCTCTGCCGAAGCCGTTGAAAAGGCGAAAAAGCGGTTTTGCCTTGCCAACGTTCAATGGTCCGTGATGGATGCCGATTCCTTGAATCTTTTGGATTTCAAAGCGCCCTTTGATGTGATCGTCAGCATCGAAACGCTGGAACACCTGAACAACCCCGAAGGATTCCTGGAGGGTCTGTCGCAGCTGATCCACCCGAAAGGCCTTATTCTGATTTCATGCCCCAACGATCACTGGTTTTACGGCCCTGGAAACTCCAAAAATCCTTATCATGTTCAGACGTATTCCTTTTCCCAGTTCAAGGCCTTGACAGAAGGGGTTTTGGGCCCGGCGACGCAGTACTTTTTCGGGACCAAAGCGGCCGGGTTCGGGGTCATCCCTGAGGGCATGGATTCGGATCTCCCCCGCGACATGGAGACCGCGCTGGACTTCCTGCAACCCCGGCATCGCGCCACAGTCCTTCCTCCGTCTTCGGAGATGCGTGTGGAAGAGGCCCATGCCCTGGACTTCATCGGTGCCTGGGGTCCCGTTTCCCTGGAACCCGTGTTCACCGTCACGGCCATGGATCCTGAAAAGCGGTTTCCGCTGGATCATCTCCGGCCGCCGGGCGTGGATGTCCATGGGCCGAAAAAGAAGATCACCCTGGTGGCCGACACGCCGGGATGGGCTTATGACAACATCAGTCAAAACATTTTGAAGTACTTGAACGATCTCTTTGACATCCGGATCGTGCACGTGGTGGACTACAAGGACTATGACACGGCGTTTCTGGACCTGTTTTGCTTAAACGAGACAGACCTCGTCCATTTCTTCTGGCGGGAATATCTTTTCGTCATGCTCAAAAGCCTTTCCGCAAATCGGATCGAAGCATATCTTCCTTTGGATCAAGCGTTGAATCGGTTTTGCGAAAAGGCCGTTACGCTTTCCATCTATGATCATCTTTATCTGAGTGAAACAGAAATAGAACAACGTCAAGGCCTTTTCGGCGTGACAGACGCCTACAGCGTCTGTTCCAAGCGTCTTTTCGAGGAATATTCCCACCATTTTCACATTCATCCGGATATCGTCATTGAAGATGGTGTGGATCCGAACCTTTTCCCGCCCCAAAACCTTGACCGGTTCCATGCAAACCGGAATGATTTGGTGGTGGGATGGGCAGGAAACAGTCGCTGGCATTTCAGCGAAAGGAACGATCCCAAGGGACTCCACAGCATATTAAAGCCGGCGATCCGGATCCTCCAGAAAAAGGGCATTCCCGTTCGGGGTGTGTACGCCGATGTTTCCGAAAAGATTCGTCCCCGGTCCGAGATGGCCGATTTTTACAACAGCCTTGATGTATTGGTCTGCGCCTCGGCCATTGAGGGGACACCCAACCCCGTCCTGGAAGCCATGTGCTGCGGGGTGCCCATCGTATCTACGGACGTGGGGATCGTTCCCCAGGTTTTCGGGCCGCTCCAAAAACGATTTATCTTGTCCGAACGCTCGGTGGATGCCATGGCGGAACGCCTTGCCTACTTGGCCCGACACCGCCAGATCCTGTCCGACCTTTCCCGTGAAAATCTCAAACAGATTCGTCAGTGGACCTGGGCCCATCACATGACCAAATGGATGCTCTTGTTCAAAAACGCGTTTGCCAGACACGATGCCCGGGCCATGTATCGGAAAAGGCGCTTCTTGGAAAGTTACATGAAAGAGGCGCCTCGTCCCAAGAAGCCCCCCTTGAAAGAGCATCTCAAGAAGGTGGCCTACCGGATCCATCCAGATACACTTTTTTGGCGAAACATGAAAAACCGGATTCTTCATCCATACCGCCGGTTTCGAAAATTTCCCCCCTGAGATCCGATGCAACATCCCGGAACCCAACAACGCCGAACCGGACATCAGCAAGGGCAGATTCGGGTAATGCATCTGATTACCACCCTGGACGTGGGGGGTGCAGAGGTCATGCTCATGCGTCTTCTTGCTGCCCTGGATCCCCAAGGCTTTTCAAGCCATGTGGTCTGCATGGCGGGACCCGGAGAAATCGGATCCCGAATTGCGGCGTCCGGGTTTCCGGTGCATTACCTGGATATCCCCAGGGGCGGATTCTCTCCGGCCGGCGGGGTCAAATGGATTCGCCTGTTGAGGTCTGTCCGTCCGGAGATCCTCCAATCCTGGATGTATCACGCCAATCTTCTTGCTCTCACGGCGCCGCTGGTCCTGGGCCGTGTCCCGGTCTTTTGGAACATCCAGACTTCGGGGAGGAACCCCCTGGAGTTTAAGGCCTTGACGCGGGGGGTGATCCGGGCCACGTGCCTCTTATCGGGACTTCCGGAAGGGGTGATCGTCAATTCGGAAAAAGGGCGGGTGGATCACCTGAGGATGGGATACAAGGATCACAAGTTCCATGTGATTCCCAACGGATTCGATCTTTCCCTTTACAAACCCGTGGATTTGAGACGGAAAAAAGAAGTGCGGCGGGCCTTCGGCATGGAAGAAGAGGCCTTTTGCGTGGGCATGTTCGCCCGGTATCATCCGGTCAAAGATCACCGGGCGGCCCTCAAGGCCGCGGACATGGTCCGAAAAAGGGGATACCGGGCGCATTTTTACTTTGCCGGCCAAGGCGTGGACGAGGGCAATCCCGACTTGATGCAATACGTGGATGCGCTGGGGTTGAATGCCCTCGTTCATCTGATGGGATATCAAAGGGAGGTGCATGTGCTCATGGCGGCCATGGACACGGTGATTTCATGCTCCCACAGCGAGGGCCTGTCCAATGTGATCGGTGAAGCCATGGCCACCGGTATCCCCTGTGTGGTCACCGATGTGGGCGACTCCGCCCGGGTGGTGGGCGACACCGGGAAAATCGTGAAACCGGGGGATCCGGAAGCCTTGGCGGCGGCACTCATTGAACTCATCCGCATGCCCCATGAAAAAAGACAGGCCTTGGGTAAAAGCGCACGGGAGCGGATTCAAGTCCGTTTTGCCATTGAAAAGATTGCCCGTGCCTACGCCCGCCTGTATCTGAAGGCGGTATCCGGGAAAAAAGGATGTGATAAAGGGGGGCCATGAGCGACACAATTCATCTTCTTATGCAAAAAGGGATCCGGTTCACCCATCCCGAAAGCGTGGAGATCGGCCCGGAGGTCGATCCGGAACGCATTTCAGGACAAGGGGTGGTGATTTACGGCGGATGCCGCATCTTTGGTCAAAGGATATCCATTTCGGAGGGGGTCGTGCTGGGCGAAGAAGCGCCGGTCACCCTTGTTGACTGCCAGGTGGGTCCATATGTGACCTTGAAAGGCGGGTTTTTCAAGAAAGCCGTGTTTCTGGAAGGCGCCTCCATGGGTTCCGGCGCCCATGTCCGGGAAGGGACCATCCTGGAAGAAGGGGCCCGGGGCGCCCATGCCGTTGGGTTAAAGCAAACCATTCTATTTCCATATGTAACCCTTGGAAGTCTCATTAATTTTTGTGATTGTTTGATGGCGGGCGGAACCGGCCGCAAAGATCACAGCGAGGTGGGAAGCAGTTACATTCACTTCAATTTCACGCCGTATCAGGACAAGGCCACGCCCTCTTTGATGGGGGATGTGCCCCGCGGGGTGATGCTCAATCAAAGACCCATTTTCCTGGGGGGGCAGGGCGGCCTTGTGGGTCCCTGCCGGCTGGCTTTCGGCACGGTGATTGCGGCCGGATCCATCTGTCGAAAAGATGTCCTGCAGCCGAACCGACTCATCCTCCAGGCTGCCGGAAAGGCCCTCAATAAGGCCTTCAGGGCCGGGCGCCCCATGCGTTCCGGCCGGATTCTCACCAACAACATCGTCTACATCGCAAACTTGATGGCGTTATCCTGCTGGTACCGGCATGTCCGTTCTCTTTGTGTTTCGGGCCCTTTTTCAAAGGCCCTGCATGAGGGATTGATGGAAAAGGTGAAAATGGCCCTTCAGGAGCGGATCCGGCGTCTCCAGGATTATTTGATGAAAACGGCTGAAAAAAAGCCGCATCCCCCGTGGGAGGCTGTGGAAGAGGCCCTTGAAGGGCTGCGGGCCTTCAAGGGTGCGCCGGAACGGATGGAGGCCTTCCTGGAAGCCTTCGAGGCCTCCATGAGACACCATGACCGGGGATATGTGGCGGCCATTCAGGGGCTGTCTGGAAAAGATACGGATACCGGCACGGCGTGGCTTCAGGAAATCGTCTCGGTGACAGTCGAGCGGCTGAGGGCCGTCACCGCCGAAAGCCCATAGGTCAGATCCATGAAAAAGGAGTCTCCCATGCGCAAAATATTCGGAACGGACGGGATCCGGGGTCTTGCAAACGCCTACCCCGTGACGCCCGAAGTGGCCCTGACCCTCGGGAGAGCCCTTTCACACCTTTTTGCAAAGGGCGAAAAGCGACTTTTTGTAATCGGAAAAGACACCCGGGTTTCCGGAGACATGCTCGCCTGCGGCCTGGTCTCGGGCATCCTGTCCCAAGGGGCAGACGCCGGCATGGCAGGGGTCCTTCCCACACCGGCCATCGCCTATCTCACCGTATCCCTGAAAGCAGAAGCCGGCATCATGATTTCCGCCTCCCACAACCCTTTTTGGGACAACGGGATGAAGATCTTCAGGTCCGACGGGTACAAATTGTCCGACGCCCAAGAGGCCGAGATCGAAGCTTTGCTTGCGAAAAAAGCGGATATTTCGGGGGCATCCCCAAAAGAGGTGGGGAGGGCATTCCCCCTTAAAGACGCAGCCGCACGATATGAAGCCTTTATAATCAGTGCGTTTCCGAGGGGCCTCACGCTCGGCGGCATGAAGGTGGTGATGGATTGTTCCAACGGCGCCACGTCCCGGGTGGCGCCCCGTATCTTGGAACGCCTCGGCGCCCACCTGATGCCCATCGCTGTCCGTCCGGACGGGAAAAACATCAATGCGGACTGCGGATCCGAGCACCCCCAAGAAGTTTCCCGCCAAGTGCAGGCATGGGGGGGCGATATCGGGTTGGCCTTTGACGGGGATCGTCTCATCGCCGTGGACGAAAAGGGGAGGGTGATCACCGGGGATCAGATCCTGGCCATCTGCGCCCGAGTCATGAAAAGACGCTCCGAATTGGCAAACAACACCGTGGTGACCACGGTGATGAGCAACATGGGATTGCATGTGGCCTTGAAGGAGATGGGGATTCAACACATCACCGCACCGGTGGGGGACCGGTATGTGTTGAGAGAAATGCTGTCAAGCGGCGCCGTCCTCGGGGGAGAGGACTCGGGCCACATGATTTTTCTCAACCATCACACCACAGGCGACGGCATCCTCACCGCCCTGAAACTCATGGAGGCCATGCTTTTGGAATCAAAGCCCCTGTCTCGCCTGGCCGAGGTCATGGAGGTCTTTCCTCAAGTCCTCATGAACGTGCCGGTGAAGGAAAAGGTGCCCATCGAGTCGCTTCCTGAAGTGGTCGAGACCCTCCGCTCCACGGAAGCGGCCCTGGGAGAAAAGGGGCGGGTCCTGGTGCGCTACTCCGGAACCCAGCCCCTTTGCCGGGTCATGGTGGAAGGGCCCACGGATGAAGAAACCCGGGAGCATTGCGAGCGGATCGCCGGCGTTATCCGGAAGGTGTTGGGGCACCCCGAGGCTATTCCCGGTTCCCCATGATCCTCAAGAGCATCAAGAAGAGATTGATGAAGTCCAGATACAGGGAAAGGGCGCCGAGAATGGCCCCTTTCCGGACCACGCCCGCATCCAGGCCGGCCGGCTGGGTGAGGGCCATGGCCTTGAGTTTCTGGGTGTCATACGCCGTCAGCCCCACGAAGACGATGACCCCGATATAGCTGATGATCATCTGCATGCCGGTGCTGCGGAAAAACAAGTTCACCACCGAGGCAAGGATGATCCCGATGAGACCCATGGCCATGAAACTCCCCATGGAGGTCAAGTCCCGCTTGGTGGCCATGCCGTACACGCTGGCCGCCACAAAGGTTCCGGCGCAGATGAAAAAGGTGGAGGCAATGGAAGTCTTTGTATAGGCGATGAAAATAAAGGACAGGGTCAAGCCGTTGAGGCCGGCGTAAAGCAAAAACAGGCCCGTGGCGGTTTGGGCCTGGAGGCGTTGGATCCGTGCGCTCAAGTAAAACACCAGGGCCAGCTCCCCGATGATGAGTCCGAAAAAGAGCAGCTGGTTCCCGAAGATCAACCGGATCATGGAAGGGCTCCCGGCCACGCCGTAGGCGACGGCGCCGGTGAGGGCAAGTCCCACCGCCATCCAGTTATAGACGCTGCGTACAAACGCGTTGACCCATATCTGACTTTGTGTTTTGCTTAACGAAACGGTATCCATCTTTCCTCCTGTGGTCGTATAAATTTTTCTTATAAGATAAGGATGCCATTCAATTTTTCAAGCCAATGGATGAAGGATCAAAATTAACACGCTTTTTACAGGGGGGCAAGTTTTTAGATTGAGAAAGGGTGGGTACCGGCGCGCATGTCATGAAATCAGAAGCACTCTATGAAGGGCTCAAGGACGTGGCCCAAAGATTGGGGATCACGGTATCCGAGCAAAGTTTCAACCGCATGGGCTTCCGGGCCAAAAGCGGGTTTTGCATCGTCAAGGGCAAGTCCATGTTTATCATTGATAAAAGAAGCGCCCTTTCAGAAAAGATCGAGATGCTGGCCGCCCATCTCTCCAAGATGCCCCTGGAAGACGTCTACATGGTGCCCGCCCTTCGGCGTCGTCTTCAATCGGCCCGGAAGGGCGGAACAAAAGGCAAAACCGAGACCCCTTTTGAGGTTGAGAAAAAGTTGACATAATATATCTTATCAGACATCAAATAAAACACATTTATTTATGACCGCGTTTTCCCACGAGCCTCCTCCGGGGCCCCTCCAGGGAGCCTCCCGGCCCATCCTGAGTGTGTCGGAATTGACCTCTCAGATTAAAGCACTGCTTGAAGATGAATTCAGTTTCATATGGATATCAGGAGAAATATCCGATTTCAGGGTACCGGCTTCGGGCCATTTCTATTTCACCTTGAAAGATGAAAAGGCCCAGATTCATGCCGTGATGTTCAAGGGACAAAACCGGCACCTTGCCTTTCAGCCCGAAGACGGCATGTCTGTTGTGGGACTCGGCCGGGTGAGTGTCTACGAACCGAGGGGAACGTATCAAATCATCTTTGAAATCCTGGAGCCCAAGGGCGTGGGCGCCCTCCAGATCGCCTTCGAGCAGCTCAAACAGCGTCTGGCCGAAGAAGGCCTCTTTCAGGAGCGGTTCAAAAAGACGATTCCTTTCCTCCCGGAAAAGATCGCGGTCATCACGTCTCCCAGCGGCGCCGCCATCCACGACATCCTCCAGGTGTCGCGGCGGCGCTTCGAGAACCTCCCCATCCTGGTCATCCCCACAGCGGTTCAGGGCAACGAGGCCGAAAGTCAGCTCCTTTCGGCCATCGAGATACTCAACACCGGCGGGCCGGGATCAGGGCCCGTGGCAGACGTGGCGATTTTGGCGCGCGGCGGAGGGTCCTTGGAGGATCTCCAGGCCTTCAATTCAGAGCCCGTGGCCCGGGCCATCTTTGCATCCAAGGTCCCCATTGTTTCCGGAATCGGTCACGAAACCGACTTTACCATCGCCGATTTCGTGGCCGACTTGCGGGCCCCCACCC